>CAYVRC010000167.1:0-13334 GCA_964453205.1 uncultured Pirellulaceae bacterium
AGCTTCCTGCCGATCGGCATTGTGATCTCTTCTTTTTCTCAGTTTTTCGTTGTCATGCCGATCTGGATCGCTTAAAACCGAGCGAGCGGGGCACGACGCAGCGCAAAGCGATTGAGGAAGGTTGCCAAAGTTGGCGGCCGGTTGCGATCCACCAATCTCGAATTCGTGGCGAACGGACAGGGTTGGCGGCGACACTCGTTCTGGGACGAGGCGCAGGCGATGAGAACGGCGACCGTGTTTGCGGCGATGCTGGTACTCGGCACGGCGATGGCGATGAAGCTTGGCAGTGGCCAGGTGGATACCGTCGCGATGGGTGCCGACACGGCCGGGCTGATCTTGGCGTCGATCGTTTGGTTCGGTTCTCGCTCGGTTCGTCTGCCGGCCCTGATGCTGTTGTCGGGTCTGTTCTTGGCCTTCTTTCTGATCGGCCTGCGGCAGCATTTGCGCGGGGAGAATGCGGGTGCTTCGGTGCGGTGGACATCCCTCCGAAGTTCCTACTCACGCTGAACCTTGTTCTTTGTTCAGCCTTGGCTTGGCAGAGCCTTCAAGAAAACCGTTCGATCCGAGATCGGTTTCGCCTGCGTTACGGCCTGCGTGCTTTGCCGTTGCTGGGCATCTTGGTTAGTGGCGTGACGCTGGCGTCGGTTCAGGCTTGGTTGCCATCGCCCGATCGAGAATTGGATCGGTGTTGGTACGACTTTGACACCTTTTCCGGACGCGAATTGCCGCTCGCGGGCTGTTTGGGTTCGGAACAAATTTCTGGCAACTTCAGCGGTGTGTTGTTGCTGACAAGGCGGGGCTGTGAGTCCTGTGACCCCTTGCACGAGTCCGGCGAATTGCCACGGCTGCTCGACTCGTTGCGAGACACTGACTTGGAATCGTCTGAGACGTTTGTGCGTCTGGACGCTGACGCCATCGCGGCCTGTCTGTTGGTCGAAACACCCGCCATTCTTCAACTACGGCAGGGACGCTTATGGCGTGATTTTGACGCTGACGAAATCAAGAATCAGATCGAAAATCACAACACTTTTAGGTGGAAGCAATGAAAAAGATGAAACTGACCACTTTGCTCACGGGAATCGGTGCGCTGGGCCTCGCTTGGTGTCTCCACACGGTCTCGGCTGGCCCAGCGGGGATCGACGAACTGAAGTCAATGACCGCACAAGAGGCCACTCTGCAGATTGGCGACGATGGCCCGCCGGGGACGTATCGTGATTGTTTATCGACTCCGGGCGGCAGCAGTTGTCCCGCATCAGGAAACGAGGGTGCGTTGTGCACGGTCAACGCGAATTGCACAAAGGTCTGCGCTGACCCTTCGTCAGACGAGTACTGCGGCTCGTCTTTTGGGTGGTGGTCCGATCAGTGTCTTAGCGACGCACCGTTCTCCTGTTTCGGCTTCAACGCTTACTGCGAACCGACTACCGGAAGATGCGGACAGGATCCCGTTCAGCCGCCAAATGGTGTGTGCGGAGATGTCGACCTGTGCTTCTAGTTGACGATCGAAGGCTTCCCGCCTTCACTCTCAACCTGACGCTCCGCTTTCGGGGCGTCGGGTATAATTTCAAGAGAGTGATCTCATGATGTCCCTGGCCCACCATTCAACCTGACTTAACATGAAGACTCTATCCTTGCAGTTGCAGCCTCCAACGATCCGCATCATTTCGTTGACGTGCATCCTTTTCGCTGCCGTCAACGCTAGTCCATCGTTCAGTGCCGACAGGCGTGATCCGCTGACAGTCGTCAAGACTTCAGCCAACCGTTGGGAAAAACTAGAAGGCTACGCGATCACTTACAGGATCAAGCACTCTCGCTATGCCAACAATTGGGTGAATCACACGTTCTGGTTCGGCCCACCCTACAAAAATGATTCGAACAACCGAAAGTTTCGCTACGTTCAAGAGGTTAAAAATCCGGGCGAACCCCATCTGACGGAACCCTACATCGTCGACAAAGTTGTTTCGTGGGATGGGAAGCGGGGTACACGCTTCGAGAGAAGTTATATATCCAAGACCAAACGAATGTCGGTCAGCCAACGCTTTCACGGAACCGATCGACATGAGTCGAGTCGCATTGATCCCTACGGCTTTCTACCGACTCTGCTGGCCGGGACGAACGTTGTCACCAGCCCACTTCATCGTGTTGTCACAAGTGACGAAGACATTGATCGCTGGACCTACGTCGTCGTCGAAGAGGGTGAAAAGCTCGGAATGCCCGCAAGCCGCCTACGTTGGCACCTGACGCAACTCGGCGAAAGTGACAAGTGGCTTCGTCAGGCGTGGATCTCAAGCGACGGAAACGGTTTACCGATTGAATTCGAGTTCAACGACCCGAGCGGTGAAGACAAAGATCATGTCGCCAACTTGGCCATTGATGACACCGTCACATTACCCAACGGGCATCCCGTACCGAAGACTGGGCTTTATGAATGGACCTCGAAGGGCGTCTGTCTCGATTACGAATTCGAGTACGTCGGCTGGAAAGAGATCGACAGCGAGCAGATGCAACGCTGGTACTGGGAACCGCCCAACGGAACTCGGACGAGGGATCTAATCGTCTCGGAAACCAATTTGAAACCGTATTCCCCTGAGGAAGAGCGGCTGATCCGAGAGTATTTGCTTAGTCTTCAAGCACCAGGCGGTGGGCTACTCGCCCGATGGGGGTGGTCGGTATTCAACACCTTTTGCATTGCCGTCATTGGCTACGCCGTCTACATGAAGGTTCGCCCAGCGTTCGCTTCTTGACGCTTCGGACACTTTTCTCAGGCCGGTTTAAACGAGGACCAATCAAGTGATTCGCACGATTTGTTTTTTGATGTCGATCGGATGGTTCGCGTCACGGGCGGCTCGGACCGCAGGTGCCCAAAACTCGGAGATGACGGGCCGGTGCGGGCGTGATGTGGCTTACCTGATCCTGAATCGCTTCGGCATCGATGCTCCTCTCGCCGAAGTCACCGAAGCGATCGGAGATGAACCGACGATCGAGTTCAGTGGCTTGCAAGAGTTCTTGGAAACCAAAGGACTCGATGCCCAAGCAAAATGGCTTCCGATCGAAACGGCTCCGAAACTGGGGCAGTGGATGCAGGAAAGTCGCCGGCAGCTTGCCGTGGTCCTGGTGCTTCCCGCGATCGAAAGTGGGCAACCGCATCACGCCGTGTTGATGGCGCACAGCGGGGAAGAAGGCTTCGAAACGATCGAGCCGGGGACCGACGCACTGCGACGGTATGAATGGAAAACTTTTCAGGATAGCGGTCCGCTGCCCATGCTGTGGGTCATCGGGGATGCCTATCGAATCGAGGTGGGTCGGTCAGGGGGAACTCAAGTCGCATCGTGGACCGTCCCGCGAAGCAGTGGACTGCTGGCGTTGTTGGCCGTGTTGGGGATCACCATCGTCTATGCGCCGCGGTGGTATCGAAAACTGTCACCATTCCAGCGACCCGCTGACGACGGCGATGCGACCGGTCGAATGCTCTCCCGCCGATGGCTGCCAGGGCGACAAGCGGGGCTGGTTCTGGTGATTCCGCTGGCCATGTTGTTTGGCTACTTCGCGGCCAGTTGGGACTCGGCGACTTCCGACATCCAGCTTTCCACCAATCAAGTGGACCTTGGTGAAATCCCTTTGACCGACACGCGGATGGCCAACGTGACGGTGACGAACCGGGAGGACCGACCGGTCAAGATCGCCCGCGTCAAGACGACTTGTTCCTGCTTGGCCGCCAAGGACAACCTGACTTTGCTGCCGCCGGGTGAGTCGGTGGAAATGAAGTTCGAGCTGCACGCCAACGGAGTCGGTGTCGTCCAGCAGACGATCGAATTGATCACCGAACCGAAATCGTCGCAACCGTTGGTCGTCGACTTTCGATACACGGGGATGCCCGTCGCGACGTTGGCACCCAGACAAACGACCGTGGGCACGATCTTGTTGGGTGATCCGACGGACATTCCTGCCGAAGATCCACGGCGGACCGGCCAGGGCGAGTTGGTCTTTCAAATTCGCGACTACGGAGACGCGCCGCGCGAGGTCGTGCTGGAATCACAAGACGAGGGGCCGCTGACGTTTCGTCTTGCCAAAAACCAGCAGTGGCGACCCGAGGGCACGATCGAAGTCTTGTACTCGGCTGATCTAACGACTGACCGACGCGGTTCGTTTCATCAAGAACTGGTGCTGGGCTGCGGCAGCGAAGCGGGAGAAAATGGAGCGCGGCAACGCGTGCGAGTGTACGGTCACATCAGTCATCACCGGGCGGATTTGACGAGCAAGACCACGCGTTCAAACTCGGATGATGGGTCTTGACGCTGATTCCCCAAGATCGATGGTCTCGCGGTGCTGCGGTGGTGATCTTGTTGTACGGCCTCGTGGCCATGCACTTTTCCGCGACCCATAGCCCGCCGTATGACGATTGGCGGCACTACAGTTCCGCGGTTCATAGCCTTCACACCGGTGACTTGCGGCCCTACGCGGTGAACCCTCCGCTGCTGCGCATCTCCACGGCGTTGCCCACGGTGATGTTGGGTCAGAAGAACGCTTTGGGAGTCGATCCGCAGGCGACTCACGATCGTCCTGAAAAACGCGTTTACGCCACGTTCATGCGACAGCATGGCGACGTTTTCGAATCACAAATCAAACGTGCCAAGTTGGTTTCCATTTTGTGGTCAATGTTTGGGTGTTGGGGTTGCTTTTGGTTGGCCGGACTCGTCGCGGCAAGCGACACGACCGGGTTCAACGCGAAGGCCGGATTCTTCGCAGCCGCCGCCTGGGCGAGCAGTCCGATGATGATTGGACACGCGGCCAGCTTGGCACCCGACGTGTTTGCCGCGACGGGTGTGGTGTGGGCGACCTTGGCGATCGGTCACTGGATGGGTCGGCTGGACATCGCTGCGGCGGCAGTCGCCGGGGTGGGCATGGGGTTGGCGGTTTGCACGAAATTCAGCCTGGTGGTCCTGGTGCCGATCTGGGCGGCGGCTTGTTTGGAATGGGGCTTGCGGCGAATCAGCGCCGCGAAGCTTGCCGGATCATTCGCGATGGCCTTGGTCGCCGGCTGGTTCACGGTGCAAACCGTCTACGGTTGGTCCGAGCCGGCGTTTCAGCTTGGTCGGCCATCGTTCGCGTCGACGTTGATGGCGGGCGAACTGTTGCACACGGACGACGGCGTGACGCGAACGCCCGATCCCCAATATGGAAACCGCTTTCGCGGCACGCCGCTGGCCTCGTGGTGGATTCCCCTGCCACGCGTCTTGGTCGAGGGGATCGATCGACAGAAAGCTGATTTCGATGCCGCCGGTTGGTGGGCTTATCAAAACGGGACGTGGAGCGAGATCGGGAACTTGAATTACTATGGATTCGCTTGGCTGATCAAGACACCGCTCGGACATCTCGGACTCACGCTCACGGCGCTCGGTATTTGGGTGAGGCATCGATTCGGGCGGGATCGCCAGCGACCGTGGGGTGTCGGGGATGCGATGCTGGTGATGCTGGGCGTCTCGGCCGCGGTCGCCTTTCTCGTGGTGAGTGCCCACACGAAAATGAACGAACATTATCGTTACATCATCCCCTGCTTTCCTGCGGCCTTTGTCTTGATGGGATTGGCCTTTGGTACGTTGGCCTCCAGGGCCGGACGGATCGCCATGATAGGTTTGCTTTTCGCCAGCGTGATCAGCGTGGCGGTTCAGTATCCGAACATGATCAGTTACTTCAACGAATCGGTCGGGGGCGGCCGTCAAGGCTATCAATACCTGTTGGGCAGCAGCGTCGATTGGGGGCAGGATTTGAATCGGCTGCGACAGTGGCGAGCGGCACGTGACGATCGGAAGGACGATGATCCGCCGATTCATTTCGCACTTTCGTCGCCTCCGATGCAAGAGGATGTTTTGCGATTGCCGGCCGACTCGGTTGATTTCGCCTGGATCAGTTGGCGAGAGCCGTGGGCACGTGTCCCGCACCAGAAAACATTGACGCCGGGAACCTACGTCGTCAGCGCGAGCCATTTGATGTTTCCGCTGAGTCCCTACAGCGTGTTTCAAGATGACGAACCCGTCGAGCGGATCGGGAACACCCACTTTGTCTTTGAATTGGAGGAAACGATCGATGCACCGTGACATGAGAAGAACGGGTGGCTTCACGCTGATCGAACTGATGACCGTGTTGGCCGTGATCGGCTTGGTGATCAGCATGCTGATTCCCGCGGTCCAAAGCGCGCGGGAATCGGCCCGGCGAACCACCTGCATGAACCAGCTTCGCCAACTTGGATTGGCTTTGCAGATGGTCGAACAGTCGCACGGACAATATCCCAGTGACGGTTGGGGATTCGGCTGGGTCACCGATGGCACGAAGGGCATCGGCAAGGATCAACCCGGCGGCTGGGTGTACCCCTTGCTGCCGGCTTTGGAATTGCAACGCGTTCATGATCTGACGGGCAGCGACGACGGACGTGCGACTTTGTTGCAAACGCCGATCCCGATCTTGGCGTGTCCCAGTCGGCGCGGCAGCGAACTGAGACCTTACAGCTTGAAATCCGTTCCACTGCGAAACGCTTCGATCCCGGACGAAGCCGCCAAGACGGACTATGCGATTTGCGCGGGTGACGAAGAGATCCGCGTCAGTGCCGGGCCGAACTCGGACGATCCTTTCACCGTCGGCGCGTATCCCTGGCCGGACATCGAAGCGAGCGGGATCAGTTTCGTGCGTTCCACGTATCGTGCCCGCGATGTGACCGACGGCTTGTCTCATACGATCGCGATCGGCGAAAAGGCGTTGGCTGTTCACCATTACCTGGACGGCAAGTCGCTGGGCGATGATCAATCGGTGTTCATCGGCGACGATGCGGACATCCGCCGGTGGACCGAACATCCGCCGCTGCGGGACGGCCGAATCGACGACATCGAGCGTTTCGGATCGCCGCATCCCGGCGGCGTCAACGTGGTCATGTGCGGCGGATCGGTCCAGTCGATCAACTACGCGGTTGACCCCCAAGTGTTCGCAGGGATGGGCAGTCGACGAGGTTCGGATCGTTGACCCGGGATCGATAGGTGGGCGGCACCAAAACTCCCAAAGCTCCGATCCTCGTCTTGCTAACGGTCGTGCTGAACGACCTCAGGCAAATCGTGGCGAGGCAAAACAGACGGGTTCGGATCGACCGGGCATTCTTGGTCGTCCGTTGCCGATCAAGTCGGTGACAGGTTGATCAGGTACGATGATGGGACCGTCCGTCCCCCCTGATCCTCGCTCATCTCCGAAACGGAGCCGCCGATTCATCATGGCCGTTGTCACCCCTCTGGGTCGTTCCCATCTGATGTTGCGAATCGTCGTTTGCCTCGCGTGTCTCGGAGGCTCCGCTTTCGCGCCGGCGGCCGAACCGGACTCGTTCGCCGTGACGCTTCGTCGCCAAGTCCCGGCCGATCCGTCGGGACAAGCCTACCGCACCGTGATCGAAGCACAGTCCTGGGATGCGGATCGCACGGCGATCATCGTCTGTGACATGTGGGATTCGCATCATTGCTACCGCGCCGTTCGGCGTGCCACGGAACTGGCGCCGCGAATGAATCGGCTGTTGCACGTCGCTCGCGACGCCGGAGCGGTGGTCATCCACGCGCCCAGCGGCTGCATGGACGCGTACGCGAATCACCCCGGTCGCAGCCGGGCCGAAGCCGAACCCGGGCGTCCCGATCAACCGGCGGACATCAACGATTGGTGCCACCAGATTCCCGCCGAAGAACAGGCCGATTACCCGATCGACCAAACCAAAGGCGGCGAGGACGACACCCCCGAAGAACACGCCGCTTGGGAAAAGCGGTTGCTGGCCGAGGGCCGGGATCCGAATCGACCCTGGAAAAAACAGATGGATACACTGGAGATCGATGCGGATCGAGACTTCATCAGCGATCGGGGCGACGAGATCTGGGCGATCCTGGGGAACCGTCAAGTCCGCAACGTCCTGTTGGTCGGAGTCCACACCAACATGTGCGTGTTGGGACGCCCCTTCGGCCTTCGTCAACTGTCCAAAAACGGAAAGAACGTGGCGCTGGTCCGCGACATGACGGACACCATGTACGACCCGGCCGCCGAACCGTTCGTCAGCCACTTCACCGGCACGGACTTGATCGTCCGCCACATCGAACGGCACGTGTGCGCGACCATCAGCAGCGATCAACTGCTCGGCGGCGAACCGTTTCGATTCTCCAACGACCGGCGGACCCGCGTGGTCATGATGATCGGCGAATCCGAATACGACACGGATCGATCGCTACCCGAATTCGCGCTGCGGCAATTGGGCAAAGATTGCCAGGTGACGCTGGTGCAGCCGCATCCGGACGATCCGAACGAGTTTGTCGGCATCGAAGCGATCGACGATGCGGACGTGCTGCTGATCAGCGTTCGCCGCCGAACATTGCCGACAGGACAACTGCAAGTCGTCCGAGATTTCGTCGATGCCGGCAAGCCGGTGATCGGTCTACGGACGGCCAGTCACGCGTTTCACCTGCGGGGGGATGAACCGCCGGAGGGTAAATCCGACTGGCCGGAATTCGATCGTCAGGTTTTCGGCGGGAACTACACCAATCACCACGGAAATTCGCTGCGTTCGACCGTCCACCTCGCCGCCGGCGCGGGCGATCATCCGATCGTGCAAGGGTTATCCGGCTTGCCGTTCGATCAAGGCGGTTCGCTTTACAAGACGTCACCGCTCGATCCCGCGGCCACCCCGCTGGTGGTCGGTCGTGCAGAAGGCGTCGCCGACGAACCGGTCGCCTGGACGTTCGAGCGGAGCGACGGGGGCCGGTCGTTTTACACGTCTTTGGGGCACGTCAAAGATTTCCAGCAGCCCGTGTTCAACCGGATGCTCGGCCGAGCCGTCAGGACTCTGTCCGAACCGAGTGACTCTGCCCGAACCGAGTGACGCCCCCCGGACCGAAACCGGGCGGGCGACGTTCGTTTCGGGCTCCTGGCCGATCAGCGTTCGATACGATTCGGCTTGAACGCTTGACACTTCGAAACGTCGGACGCGACTGGAAATCGTTCGAACGAACCCGCATGCGCCAGGGCCGCGGCGCCGAAGAACACCGTGGTAAAGGCGGCGTCGCCGATCAGGGTGTTTTGGAAAAACGGAATCGCGGCGGTGAAGCAGACGGCCAGACTGCCGGCGGTCGGTTCGTACCAAGTGAGCCAAACGGCGAAGTTCGTGACCAGGAAGAACAAAACCGAACCCGCCAGGCAGGCTCCGCCGATCCGCAAAGCCCCACCGAGCCGCAAAGCACCGCCGGCGGTTCCCGCGGGACGTTGACGAATCCAGCGGCCCATCAGCACGCTGGCCGCGAAACAGCTGTAGGTCGCCCACATCGCTCCGTGAAAACCCAGCAACACGTCGGTGGTCATCATCACCGCCAACGGCACCAGCAATGCGATTTTCCGCGACGCGAAGAACGCCCCGCTGAACAGCGCCAGGGAGCCGATCGGCGAAACGTTGGGCGGATGGGGCAGGACACGCGCCGCCAGGCCGATCGCCACCATCGCAGCGGCAACGGCCAAGGCCGATCGGGCGGACGAGGCTTCGGGCATCCAGGAGAGTTGCGACGGGGCTGACGATTTCATAGGGACCTTGATTGATTCGGGTGACGAAACGGAGATTCTACTGCGTGATCGCGGCTTGAAAACGCCGCTTCTGCGTGGCGGCGAGGATCGCCTGTTTTTCTTTCGCGTCGGCGCGGCTCCAGCGACCGATTTCGTCGCCGGTGCGGTAACAGCCCATGCACACGCCGGATTGACTGAGCACGCAAAGCCGTACACAGGGTGATTCGACCGGGTTGGGAGATTCGACCGAGGCGGACGGATTCGGCGGGGGGTCAAACGATGACATGACGGCCCTTTCGCGAGCGTCGTCGTCGATTCCAGACCACACCGGCCGAAACCACGGACAACACGGCCAGGGCACTCGGCTCCGGTACCGCCGCCGCTTGCGGGTTCGCCGCGACCGACGGAGACACGAACCCGGTCGCGAATGCCAACCCGTTCCAGCTTTCGTTGTCGACGCTTTGGCCCGAGATGCCGGTGTTCGCGCCGAGCCAAATTCCGCCGTCGAACGGATTGTCGGCGGCAGTCGACAGCGACCAGAACCCGTTGCTCAGCCAACCCTCGGCGTACTCGTCACGGACGTCCATCGCGGCGGCTCCGTCACGGGACGACGGGTCGATCGCGAATCCGTTGGCATCAAAAACGGTACCGTCGTCCAAGCCGAAATTCAGGTCACCGTTGTCGTAGCCGATCCCGTACAGCGAAACCCCGAAGGCGCCCGGCGACGAAACCTTGGCGAACACGCGGGGGTCGGTCGTGACGACGGAAAAGAACATGTCCTCGACCGTGGCCGCGCCGTCCCATCGATAACCCCAGACCCAGGAGGTATCGGTCATCGAGGCGCCGTTCCAGTCCAACACCAACGCCGCGCGGTTGGTTCCGGACCCGGTCCAAAATTGAATATCGTCCAGGGAGTCCACCGATTGTGCCGAGGCGACGCCCAAGGCGAACGGCAGGATGGCGATGAATAAAATAAATCTCATGAGGAAAGCTCGAAGTTGATCATGTTTGCTTAGAAAATCGTTCACTCAAAGACGTCGACCAGCACTTCGCCACCGTTCTTGGTAAGCAGGCTGTTGAGCACGTCTTGCGACATGGAATCATTCAAGAAACGCACGTGCCCGTCACAGAACAAGACGTACGCGCCACCGGGGTGAGGGCTACCGATGTCGTTGCCCAAACCCGACGGAGCGTTGATCGGTGTCGCCCCCTCTTGGGCGAACAAGTTGTTCCCGTTGGCCCACTCGTTCTCGGTCACCCGACGGAGATGCGATTCGGCGATCATGACGGTCTGTGACAATCCGTCGCGAATGTCACGAGCTTTGACGGCTTGTTCGTAAAGCATTACTCCCAAAAACTCCGCGGCCAGCCAGTGGGTGCTGTTGACGTCGGTCCGATCGCGGCCCGAACCTTCGACACCGTAGACGCCGCCGTAGTCGGTGAAAGCCATGCCTTTCCACAAACCGTGTGCGTTGCGATCCTCGCCGCCGGGCGTGCTGGGACACAAGAAAGTATCCAGTACCGTCGAACCGGCTTGTCGATTGGGAGGCCGGTAAGACGGCACGTCAAAATCGAATCGGTCGTGCAGAGCCGACTGTTCCAAAAACGGGAGGATCTGGATGTTCCAAGCCAAAAAACGCTGTGGGACGAATGCCCCGCCGGGCTTCGGCGGCACGAATTGACAGCCGATGCAACCGACCGGCATCGCCTCATGGGTCGACTCGTGCTGAACGACACCCAGCCCGATTTGTTTCAGGTTGTTTTGGCATTTGACCTGCCGCGCCGCTTCGCGTGCCGATTGCACCGCCGGCAACAACAACGACACCAAAATGCCGATGATGGCAAGCACGACCAACAGTTCCACCAACGTAAAGGCGGCGAAATGTCGGCGCAGCGGCGCTGGGGCGAACGCGATTCGCAACGGACGGATTCCTCAATGAGCGACCTTTGCCGAAATCGGCAAAGCTTCCGATGCCGGCCTCAAACCCAAGAAGGCCGCGCGGCGGTTCTGACAAAGAAACGCCGCTTGCATCCGATCCCCGGTAGGTCTTCTGACTCTCGACGGATGACTGACAGATCGCCTTCTCGCTTCGGTGTCGCCGCTCGCCTTCATCGAAGACAAGCAACCACAGAAACAATGGCAAAAAGATTGATCTGGCAGCCGAGCCGCTGCGATCCCTCTAGAGGATCACAATCAAGCTCCCGTCGAACACAGCGGCCGGGCCGTCTCGGAGTTTCACCGAAGTTCCCTGTTCACACGGCCGGCAAAGGGCCGACCGCGTCACCGTGGATCGTTGGCCCAAGTCTGCCCACGACCCGAATGGCTGTCAATGCTCGATTCGCGAAATCCGTCGATCGGTTAAACTGGAAAGATGCGCACCCAAATCGTCATCCCCGCGCGACTCGCGTCGACGCGGTTGCCCGAAAAACTGTTGCTCCAAGCGGGCGGGAAATCCATCCTGCAGCACACTTACGAAGCCGCCCAGCGGTCCGCCGTCGCGGGGCGGTCGACCGCGGATCCCGCCGTGATCGTGGCCGTCGACGATCCACGATTGGCCGCCGAAGTCGACGCGTTCGGCGGTCGAGCGAGGATGACCGGGACGAATTGCCACAGTGGTACCGATCGCGTCGCCGAGATCGCCGCGCTGCAAACCGACACGGAGATCTTTGTCAACGTTCAGGGCGACGAACCCGAGATCGATCCGGCGGCGATCGATCTGGTCGTCGCCGCGCTGACGGACGACGTGGATGCCGACATGGCGACGATCGTGACGCCGATCCGAGACCTGAAACACTTGTCCGATCCGGCCTGCGTCAAAGCGGTTTTGGACGACTCGATGCGGGCGATCTATTTCAGCCGCGCACCGGTGCCGTATCCGCGTGACGGATTCACCGCAACGACGCCGGACGCCGACCCGCCGGTGTTCTTCCAGCACCTCGGGCTGTACGCGTACCGCCGAGAATTCCTGGCATGGTTCACCAGCCGATCGCCCAGTTCGCTGGAGCGAACCGAGCGATTGGAACAGTTGCGCGCGATCCAGGCCGGCCGCCGAATCATCGCCCGCGTCGTCGACGCCGCCACGCCGGGCATCGACACGTTGGAAGACTTTCGCGAATTCGTCGCCCGGATCGAGCAGAAATCGTGACCATCGAATCCCGTGTCCGAAATCAGGCCTAGGACGATGCCCGACAGTCGCTACATTACGCTTCCATGACAAAACATATCTTTGTAACCGGTGGCGTGGTCAGTTCGTTGGGCAAGGGATTGACCAGCGCGTCGATGGGAATGCTGTTGGAGCAGCGGGGCCTGCGGGTCAGGATGCAAAAGCTGGACCCGTACATCAACGTCGATCCGGGCACGATGAGCCCCTACCAGCACGGCGAAGTGTACGTCTTGGACGACGGCAGCGAGACGGATCTGGACCTCGGGCACTACGAACGGTTCACCTCCGGCGCCTTGACCCGCGACTGCAATTACACGACCGGACAGATTTATCTTTCGGTGATCGAAAAGGAACGCCGCGGCCAGTTCCTGGGAAAGACCGTCCAAGTCATCCCGCACATCACCAACGAAATCAAGTCCGTCATCAAACGCATGGGCGGTGAGGATGTCGACGTCGTGATCACCGAGATCGGCGGTACCGTCGGCGACATCGAAAGCTTGCCGTTCTTGGAAGCCATTCGCCAGTTCAGCTTGGACGTCGGTCGCGAGAACTGTCTTTACATGCACCTGACGTTGGTGCCGTACTTGAAAGCCGCCGACGAACTGAAAACCA
>CAYVRC010000168.1:0-13058 GCA_964453205.1 uncultured Pirellulaceae bacterium
CAGTTGCCACGTACGCGTATGAGGAGATCTCACGGTGGGGCTCGCGCACCCTAGGGATCGCCGCGGTATTGATCGTCTGCTTGGTGGACTTTCGCTACGTGTTCCAAACGACTCATGACGGGGTCGTCTTTGCGGGCGTTTTTGCAGCGGTCATCGCCTTGGTCCGGCAGAACCGAGGATTGAAGGACCGATGGGCAAACGCATGGCTTTGGGGGGGCGTCGGTGGTCTTGCCGCCTTATCGAGCCCGACGATCGCAATGGCATGGATCGCATTGAGCGCTTATCAACTACTGACCGCGGAGAATCTCCGTCGACGTCATGTTGCGGTCGGTGGGCTGATCGCATTGTTGGTGGTCGCCCCATGGATGGTGCGAAACGCGATCGTTTTCCACCGGTTCGTCCCGATCAAATCAAATGCGGGCTACGAACTCTATCAATCATTGTTCGATGAACCGTCCGGCGTCCTCACGATGAAGGCGATGCAGAGTCATCCGGTCGGCTCGTTTAGGATGCATGGATTGCGATATCGCGAGCTCGGCGAGATCAAATTCGTCGCGGAAAAACGTTCGCAAGCCATGGTCGCGATCCGACGCGAACCGATGATATACCTTGCCGATGTCACACGCCGACTTGCCGCATGTACGGTTAACTTGCCTCACGTCATTGACATGATGCGTGACTCCTGGTTTCATCGCCTGTCGCAGGTGTTGCACCTGCTCACATTCGTGGGCTTTGTCGTGTTGACGATCGATCGGTCGAGAAGTGACCGCAGATTGCTGACCTGCTGTGTCATCGGATACGTCAGCTACTTGCTGCCGTACGTGCTACTCTCGTTCTATGCTCGTTATCTAACGCCACTGTTGCTAATACGCATGCTTTTCACCGCATACGCGTTGCGGTGGCTTTTCGAGAGGCTCGTGGGCATGGCAGGCAATTTCTCAATGCTGAAACGGTAGCCAGCACTACTGGCATGCGGCGATCAAGCCGCACGCCGACGCGGGCGTTGTCGGGCTCGTTTCGGCCGGGTCTTTAGGACCACAAACGGTGCCAGCCACCCGTCGCGCGGCCGGCTGTCGTCCCTTCGGGACTTTTGGGGTGGGGTGAATGGTGGTCCGGCGGCCGAGGCCGCCGGCAAGGAGCTGTCGCCGCTCCGCGGCTGCAAAGGGTGATCTGCGACCCCGTTCGGGGTCGGGCGGTCGTTGTTGCGACGTTGTCCGGGGGTAGCGCTGCGCTTACCTCCGGCTACCGTCTGCGACCGCTCCGCGGTCGGTTTGGATCCCGGCGGGATGTTAGGCAGCCTTCGTGAATGGTGCCGGCTGGACGCTCTTGCCGCCGTGAGCATCGCTGCGACGACACGCGTCCAAGACCAGTTGCGTTTTCAACGAAAGTTCGGCGTAGTGTTCCGACAATCGCCCGGACAAAGCGATCTCGGCGAGCCGACGAACCATGTTGACTTCTTGGGAATCCGGCTGTCCCGAAGCGTACTCGTCGACGGCCATGCCGGTGGTCTTGCGGGCAAAATTCCACTGGCAGTTGTCGATCTGCAAATCGTGTCGGTGCAATTCCCACTCGGACCGGGCTCCGTAGAGCGGCAAAACGAAATCGTCCAGCGTCAGGTAGCCGCGGTCTCCCGAGATCAACGCGGTTTGTTGGTTCGCGGACAGGAACGAGCAATAGAACGCCGCCGAGACGCCATCATCGAATGTCATTTCGGCGGAGAACGTCCCGGGGACGCCTGCCGACAGCGTGCCGTCGGCTTGTTTTTCCTGACCGAGTGATTTCAGCGAACGCGCGGTGACGGTGTTGGGCATCCGGCCGCCGGTGACGAACAGTGTAAATCGGATGCAGTACCAACCGAGATCACCCAAGCAACCGTGCGGTTCCAGATCGGCTTGCGCACGGATGTTGGAATCCTCGAAGGATTCATCGCCGCAGAACGAAAAATGAGTGTTGATTCGCTGCAAGCTGCCGAACGTCTCGGTGTCTCGCAAGGAAGATCGAACACCGTCCAGTCGGGCGCTGTGATCGAACATCACGCCGTCCATGAACTGCACCCCGGCGGAACGGCAAGCGTCGATCATTGCCTTCGCCTCGTCGGCGTTGATCGCGACGGGTTTTTCGCACAGGACGTGTTTGCCCGCCTGGGCCGCACGGATCACCCACGACTTGCGAACCCCGGTGGGCAGCGGAATGTAAACCGCGTCGATGTCGTCACGGTTCAGCAGCGATTCGTAGCCTTCGACGGCGTCGGCGGCCACCACCTTGTCGTTGGCGACTTGCGGACATTCCGCGGCGCATTCATCGATGAAAGCTTGCGCGCGTCGTCGGTCACGACTGGCAACCGCCGCGACGACGCCGTTACCGCTTCGGCGGATCGCTTTCCAGTTCTTTCGCGCGATCGCGGCGGCACCCAAAAAACCCCAGCGACAAAGATTCGAATTCATGGTGTGTCTAGATGAAGGGGGGGAAACCAATCGTCGCCTAGAACCGAAAACCGTCTTCGATTTGGGCGTCCTTGATCACGATCGAGATGCCGTCGCGGACTTGCAACGGTTCATCTTCGCCGTGATTATCCAAGCCCGCTTCGTTTGTGATGACGACGTTTTTACCGATGCGACAATTCTTGTCCAAGATCGCGGTGCTGATGTGGCTATCGGCTCCGACGCCGACGGGCAGTCGGTTGTTCCGCGGGCCGTCGCTTCGTTCGATGAAGTCGGCCCCCATGACGACGCTGTCGCGGATGGTGACGTTGTCTCCGATGACGGTGCGAAGGCCGATGACGCTGTTGTCGATCGTCACGTTGTCACCGATCCGGCAACCGTCGGCGATCAAGCTGTTGCGAATCGTCGCGTTGCCCATGATCGTCGGCGGCAAAAATCGCGGACGGCTGTAAATCGGCGCGGTTCGATCGCGAATGTCGAAGGGGGGATTCTTGCCGGCCAAGTTCAGGTTGGCTTCGTAGAACGCGCGGATCGTTCCGATGTCTTCCCAGTAACCGTCGAACAGGTGCACGTTGACGCGGTGAGAATCCAAGGCCGCCGGGAAGACCTCTTTGCCGAAGTCCTGATGGTCGCTGGCTTCCAAAAGGTCGACCATCACCGATTTGTTGAAGATGTACAGGCCCATGCTGGCCAGACAATCGCGGCCGCCGCTTTCGATGCCGCGGGCGTCGATCCAAGCCGGGTCCATGCGGACCCTTGCCAGCTCTTCTTCGGTTTGCGGTTTCTCGACGAACCCGCGAACGCGGCCGGAGTCGTCGACTTGCATGATCCCCAGTGACGAGGCGTCTTGACGGCCCACGGGGATCGCCGCGATGGTCGCATCGGCACCGCTGGCCAAGTGCGTTTCCATCATGTCGCGAAAATCCATCCGGTACAGCTGGTCACCCGACAAGATCAGCACGTGTTCGATCCAGCTTTCCTGCAAGTGGACCAGGTTTTTGCGGACCGCGTCGGCGGTGCCTTGATACCAATCGGTGCCGGAGCTGACGGTTTGTTGGGCGGCCAGCAGTTCGACAAAGCCGCCGCTGAAGATGTCAAAGGTGTAGGTCTGTCGGAGGTGCCGGTGCAAGCTTTCGGACAAGAATTGAGTCAACACGTAGGCGCGGTTCAGTCCGCTGTTGATGCAATTGCTGATCGGGATATCGATCAAGCGGTATTTTGCCGCCAGCGGCACCGCCGGCTTGGCGCGAATCTTGGTCAGCGGAAACAAACGCGTCCCACGTCCGCCGCCGAGAATCAAGGCGATCGTTTTGCTTAAATCGATGTTTCGGTCGGACATGACGCTGCGAGGTTGTTGGTTGGGGACAGTCGGCTGGAGGGGAATTTTGCACTGCGTTGTAACGCATCGGCGGGCGTGAAGAAAGCATTGCGACGAAGCGCGTCACCAATACTTTTCGAAACGCACACGCCCCGCGTCGCCGGAATGGTCGTCGTCGATGAAGCCGGCCGCCCGCAACAGCGGCAACATCCCCGGCTGACGCGGCGGATCGGCCCCCGGCGGAACGTATCCGATCATCGCCGGATTGCCACACAAAAAGATACGCGTGCGTGACGGCAAGAAATCGTCGCCCGCCATTTCCGCCAAACGTCCGGACTGAAACAATTCTTGCAGATACATTTTGCCGCAATATTCCGGGTGACTCGGATCGATATTCTCGGGGTCCCGCGTCGTCAGGGGCAAGTAAACGTAGTTCGCAAAGCGGCTCATCAGAACTCGGTGGATGTCCAGGTAACCCAAGTCAACCTTGTGACGGACGCAGGTCGCGTTGACGATTTTTCCGGCGTGATTTCGACTCAGCAATTCCGCCGCCATCGCGTTGTGCGGCGCTTCGCCGGTTCCGGTCCCCATCATCAACAACGTGTCGTCGGGCCGCACGTTGCCCAAGTGGTATTGTCCGGTGATTTTCTTTTCGACCACCATTCGATCGCCTTCGTGCATCGCGAACAGCCGCGGCGTCAAGGCGGGCGGCGTGTCATCGGGCGAAGGCGACTGGCGAACCAAGACGATGTAGAACTCCAAATAATCCACGTCACCCACGGTCAGGATCCGGCTGCCCGACCACATCGGACAGGAAATCGAATACGCCCGGCGGACCAATTTTTGGTAGCGGTCGGGTTTCAACGTTTCCGTTTGCGTACCCGGCAAACGGCGTTCCCAATTGCCCACGCCCAAAGCCACGTATTGGCCGGGATGGAACGGCGGGATCGGGGCGTCGGGGCGAATTTGCAACCGGATCAGATCCTCGTGAATGTTTTCCCGCCGGATGATGGTCGCGTTGTAATGCCTGTCACGCAGCTCACGGATTTCGTCCGCTCCGAGGCGAATACGCACATCTTGTTCGTTCACGGCAGCCTCCTGTTGATCATCCGGGGGCGGGACCGCCAAAACTTTTGGGCGGCAGCGTTGCCGGATCTGCAATATACTGGGTCACTTGTAGACGATGAAACAGGTCCGCTGAAAGACGTCGACGGCGTCGGGACGTCCGCCCCCCCTCCGCTTGAACAGGTATGCCATGAACAAGTCGATTTTGCTGTATTGCTTGGCCGTCTTGGCCGTCTCGATCGGTCCGGCGCGGACCCGCTACGCCCGGGGCGAAAGCTGGACCGATTTGCGTGGCACCAAGACCATCGAGGCGCGGATGATCGGCAAATGGGAAGACAGCATCGTGCTGGAATTGCCCGACGGACGCCGCGTGACGGTGAAAATCGCGGACCTGCGTTCGGACAGCCGGATCCAGGCCGGGGACCTGGTCAAGCAGTTGGACCAGCGACGCGAGGAAACGATCAACCGCCTCCGTCAATCCGCCGCGATCGCCGCGGCGCCCGCTCCCGATCCGCTGCCCGAGCCGGCCGCGGCGCCGGAGTATCAGGCACCGCCGGTCGACGTCTCGGCCGAAGAATTCGTTAATCATTTCCAAGAACAGATCCGTCGCGGGCATCTGCGGGTCTTCTACGACGCGATGCCGCCGAAACATCGCCTGGACGTGCAGAAGCTGATCCAAGCCGGCGTCGGCAAAATCAGCCCCGATGCGTTCGCCGCCGTGACCGGTCTGGCCCACGACGTCGGCGACACGATCGTGACCCGTCAAAACTGGGTCCTCTCGCATCCGCGTCTGGAAAACATGTCCGCCGAACAGTCCGATCAGGTCGCCGGCAGCCTGATGGCCATCGCGGGTCTGTTCCGCAGCGGCTTCGATCCCCAGACGATGAAGCTGGAAGACCTGAGAACCAAGTCGTTCGGGAAATGGCTGGAAAACTTTGACTCACAGACCGCACCCTACCTGCACCCGCTGTTGGCCAAAGCGGACGCGACGAACGAGAAACCCGAGATCACGTTCGGCAAACCCAAGGACGACAAAGTCACGATGACGATCGCCAAGGACGACAAAACGAAGAACGAAATCGTCTTGCAGCGGGTCGACGGATATTGGTTACCCGCCGACTTGGCGGCCGATTGGGACAAGAGGGTCGAAGAAGCGATGAAATCGCTCGGCGAGGTCGAAGACGAGAGCCTGGGCGCCGGGGGCATCGCCCAGATGATCCCGGCAATGGTCGGCCCGTTGTTGCAACCGTTGAAAGATGCCGGCAACGCCCAGCAATTCCACGTCGCGATGGAATCCTTGATCGTGCAAGCCGACGCGGGGGCTCAAGCCGTCGCCGCGATGTTACCCAAAGACCTGGGCATCGATTTCGGCGGGACTTCGAGAAACCGGGGCGGCGGCTACGGGGACGAGTACGGCGAGGATTACGGAGACGATTATGGGGATGACTATGGGGATGATTACGGCGACGAGTACGGGGACGACTACGGGCAGTGACGCAATCGAATCACGGCCGACGCGTTGCCATCATCGGCGGTGGGCTGTCGGGGCTGGCCACCGCCTGTCACCTGCAGCTCGATTCGCCCGAACGAGATGTTCGTGTTTTTGAATCCGGCAGTCGCACCGGAGGTGTGATCGGAACTGAAACGTCGGACCATCCGCACGCCGGCCCCCTGGTGCTGGATTTGGGGGCGGACATGCTGGCCACCAAGCCCCCCGCCGCGATGGACCTGCTGTCGCGACTGGGCGTGGCGGAGGATCTGTTGTTGCCGAAAGTCGAAGGTCGTGGTGCGATGATCGTCCGCCGTGGAGAGTTGGTCCCGATCCCCGAAGGCTTTGTGCTGATGAGGGCGACGCGTTTCGGGTCGATGCTGCGAACGCCGCTATTGTCGCCGGCCGGGAAACTGCGATTGGCCTACGAGGCCCTGGTTCGCGAACCCGATCATGACGAAGACGAGAGCGTCGGATCCTTCGTGCGACGACGACTGGGTGGAGAAATGCTCGACCGCATCGTCGGGCCTTTGGTCGCCGGCATTTACACCGCCGATGTCGACCGGCTGAGCATGAAGGCGACAATGGCGCCGATCCGAGACATGGCGCGTCGCCACGGTTCGCTCGCCGCCGCGACCTTGCGACGACGACGCGATGGAGAAGACGGCGTCGATTCGACCAGCAGTGGTGCTCGATACGAACAGTTCCGCGCATTCCGTGGCGGCATGGTCGGCTTGATGGAGAGTCTGACCGCCGCCTTGCCACGGGACGCCGTGCAATCGAACTGTCGCGTCGAATCCGTTCGGCGATCGAGCGACGGTTTGACGCTTGCCTTCGCCGATCGCCCCGCCGAGACCTTCGATCAAGTTGTCGTCGCGACGCCGGCGGCCGTCAGTGCGAAACTGTTGGGCGATCTGACGCCGTCGGCCTCGTCCGAACTGGCGTCCGTCGTTTCCGCCTCGGCAGCCATCGCGGTGTTGGTGGTCCGCCGCGCCGACATCAGAATGAAAGCGAAGACGTTCGGGTTCGTGGTCCCGCCGGTCGAGGGCCGGCGCATTTTGGCGGGCAGCTTCGCGAGCGAAAAGTTTGCCGGTCGCTGTCGGGAAGACCACGTCATCGTGCGAGTCTTTTTCGGTGGCATGTTGCAGCCGCATCTTCTGCGGTTCGACGACGAAGAATTGGTCCGCATCGCGCGGGCCGAACTGTCCGAACTGATCGGCCTGGCCGGCGATCCGGTCCACAGCACCGTGGTGCGTTGGAACGACGCGATGCCGCAGTACGAGGTCGGTCACCTTGAACGAGTCGCCCGCATCAAAGCCTCGCTCGCATCGGTCCCCGGCCTTCACATGGTCAGCAATGCCCTGGACGGCGTCGGCATCGCCCCGTTGATCGGACAAGCCGGGCGAGTCGCCGAGCGAATCGCCTCCGAAGTCGACGTCGCCGCGTCCGAGACGACTTAGGGTGACTTCGCGGAAGCGGCCGGTCGAATCTCCGGTCGGGCCGTCCGCGGTCGACGCCGAGGTCCGGCTACCAGCCCAGCACGTACGCAAACACGAGCGGCGCGATGATCGAAGCGTCGCTTTGGATCATGAACTTGGGGGCGTCCGGTTCCAGCTTGTACCAAGTGATCTTTTCGTTCGGCACCGCGCCGCTGTAGCCGCCGAAACTGGTCACCGCGTCGCTGATCTGGCAAAAGTAAGACCACAGCGGGATGTCCAGCTTCAAGTCTTGGATCAACAACGGCACGACACAGATCGGGAAGTCACCCGCGATGCCGCCGCCGACTTGAAAGAAACCGATCGGTCCCCGACGGGCCGCCTCCTGGTACCAGCCGATCAGGTGTTCCATTTGCCGGGTGCCTGACCAATAGACGTCGTGGGTGGCGACCTTTTTCTCGTACACCCGCGCGGCGAAAATGTTGCCCAGCGTGCTGTCCTCGAATCCCGGGACGATCACCGGGATGCCGGCGTCCTTGGCCGCCGCCAGCCAGCTGTTTTCTCGCGGCACTTGGAAGTGTGCGGTGAATTCCGGATCGTCGAACAGCTTCATCATGTAGGTCGACGGGCTGTACGACCGGCCGTCCGCGGCGGCGGCCTGCCACAGTTTCAGCAGGCGGCCTTCGATGTGCCGCATCACCGTCTCGGGGATGCAGGTGTCGGTGACGCGGTTGAAGCCCTCGTCACGCAGCTTGATTTCGTCGTCGACCGACAACGCCCGCCAGTCTTGGATGATGCGATATTCGTCGTGGGCGACCAAATTAAAAACGTCTTCTTCGAGGTTGGCGGCCGTGCAGGTGATCGCGTGGACTTTGCCTTGCCGGATCATCTCGGCCAGCGAGCGTCCGATCTCGCCGGTCGACATCGCTCCGGCCAGCGTGACCATCATCTGGCCGCCTCGGGAAACCACGTCACGGTAACCCTGGGCCGCTTGCAAGGTCTCTCGGGCGTTGAAATGGCGGAAGTGTTCTTCGATGAATTCGGTGACGTTCATGCGGCTCGGCGGTGGGGAGTGGGGGGAATCGGCGTGTTCGACACGGCCCGGGTGGCAAACACTTTGCATCCGCCGGGCCTTGCGGCCTAGAGGGGTGGCGATCCGGGGCACGCCGCCCCGGTCGGGGGTGTTGGGAAGGGGGGGCGGGTTTGCGTGGCCCGGCGACCATGGGAGGCCCTTCGGTCGTCAAGCACAATTCGCGCCAAAATTGCCGGAGTTCCCCTTTTCGAAAATTTGTCTTCCTGATAGTCTGACGGAGTGAATATCGGCCCCGGATTTGCGCTCGGCGTGTTGCTCGTTTCAGCCTTCTTAGGGCAGACGGCTCTGTCTGACCCACGATTTTTGTCCACAAAGTCCTTGAATATCGCCTTCACCTGCCTCGGATGGCAAAACGCGATGCTTCCGGGATGCCGCTGAGCGTTCGCGCTACGTTCGCCCTGACCCTTCGTGCAAGCCAACCCGCAAGGAAGACTGCCTTGAATCGCTCTCGAATCCTAACGCTGCCCTGATCCCGCCGCCTTTGATTGGCCTGTTATTTGCAAAAACACGGCTATTTGCAAAAAAATGACTTCGCCACCACCTGAATTGACCCCGACCTCCAGCCCAACGTCACTCCCAAACGGAGCCCACACCTAACTATGGCAACGACGACCAAGCGACGCCTGGAACCAACCGAAATCCGCAAGTTCGGCACCGGATTGGGTAACTTCGAACTTCCCGACCTGACCGAACTGCAAACCGCGTCCTACGCGGATTTCCTTCAGGAGGACAGTGACCCGCTGAAGCGCAAGGACTTCGGTCTGGAAAGTGTTCTGCGAGAAATTTTCCCGATCGAGAGTTACGACGGCAACACGACGCTGGAGTACCTTTACTACGAGCTGGGCAAGCCTCGCTACACCAGTCCGGAATGTCGCCAGCTTCGCCTGACCTACGGCCGCCCGCTGCGGATCTGGTTACGGCTGAATCGCGAGGAACCGCACGAGGAAGAGGTTTATCTGGGCGACTTGCCGATCATGATGGGCGGTGGTGAATTCATCATCAACGGTGCCGAACGGGTCGTCGTCAGTCAGCTGCACCGCAGCCCCGGCGTCGACTTTGTTTTGGAGCAGGACACGACGACCGACCGCAAGCTGCCGAGTTGCCGAGTGATCCCCGAGCGGGGTTCTTGGATCGAAGTCAACGTCACCAAGAAGGACTCGCTGACCGTTCGGATCGACCAGAGCGGGAAATTTGCCGCGACCACGTTGCTGCGGGCGATGGACCCGAGTCTTTCCAACGATGCGGATTTGCTCAACGCGTTTTACGAAACGCGAACCGAGAAGGTCACCAGTAAATCGGCCGAGACTCTCGAGGGCAAGATCGCCGTCGATGACGTGGTCTATCCCAGCGGTCACGAACGGGCCGGCGAAATCTTTGTCGAAGCCGGTTATCGGATCAGCAAAGACGTCGCGGAAAAGATCTGCACCGCCGGTGTCAAGTCGATCGAATTGATGGACGCGCCCAAGGTCCCTTTGATCTTCAACACGTTGGCCGAAGACAACACGGCGAGTCACGAGGAAGCGTTGCTGCGGATCTACCAGCGGCTGCGACCGGGGAACCCGCCGCAGCTGGAAAAAGCCAAAACGCTGTTCCAAGAAAAGTTCTACGACGCGAACCGCTACCGTCTGGGCAAGGTCGGCCGTTTCCGCTTGAACCGCAAACTCGGTTTGGGCGTTTCGGAAAACGAAATGACGCTCCGTCACGCCGACATGATCGCGGCGATTCGTTACTTGATCGACTTGTTCGATTCGGATTCGGGCGCGGAGATCGACGACATCGATCACCTGGGCAACCGACGCCTGCGAACGATCGACGAATTGGCCTGCGAAGAACTCCGCAAGGGCTTCTTGAAACTCCGCCGCACCGTTCAGGAACGAATGAGCGTCAAAGACGCCCAGGACATGACCCCGCGGAGCTTGATCAACCCCAAGAGCGTTTCGGCGGCGATCGATTACTTCTTCGGCCGCGGTGAGCTGTCGCAGGTCGTCGACCAGACGAACCCGCTGTCGCAGTTGACGCACGAACGCCGACTTTCGGCGCTCGGCCCGGGCGGCTTGAACCGGAAACGGGCGGGCTTCGAAGTCCGCGACGTGCACATCTCTCACTACGGCCGTATCTGTCCGATCGAAACGCCCGAAGGTACGAACATCGGTTTGATCAGCTCGCTGGCGATTTTCGCAGGCGTCGACGACTACGGATTCTTGATCACGCCGTACCGCAAAATCAAAGACGGCAAGACGACCGAGGAAGTCGTGTGGCTCCGTGCTGACGAGGAGAGCGAGTCCTACGTCGCGCCGGCGGACACCGAGGTCAAGGACGGCGAACTGGTGTCCGGCCCGAACATGATCGCCCGGTTCCGTAGCGACTTCGAAATCGTGCTACCGACCCAGGTCGATTACATGGACGTCGCGCCGGCCCAAATGGTCGGGGTGTCGGCCGGGTTGATTCCGTTCTTGGAGCACGACGACGCGAACCGCGCATTGATGGGTTCGAACATGCAGCGACAAGCGGTTCCGTTGCTGGTGGCCGAACCCCCGATCGTCGGCACCGGAATGGAACGCGAGGTCGCCAGGAACAGTAGCATGGTCGTCCGCGCCCGCCGCGCCGGCAAAGTCACCTTCGCCGACGCGACGCGGATCGAAATCGGCAGCGATCACTACGAGCTGAAAAAGTACCAAGGTCTGAACGAACGGACCTGTCAAAACCAAAAGCCCCTGGTGACGGTCGGCGACAAGGTCGAAAAGAACCAAATCATCGCCGACGGTGCCGCGACGCGAAACGGCGAACTGGCACTCGGACGCAACGTCCTGGTCGGCTTCATGTCGTTCGACGGTTTCAATTACGAAGACGCGATCATCATCAGTGAGGAACTGGTCCGTAACGACACGTACACGTCGATTCACATCGAAGATTTCGACGTCGAAATTCGCGAAACCAAACTGGGCCGCGAAGAGTTCACTCGCGACATCCCCAACGTTTCCGAAAAAGCTTTGGCCCAATTGGACGAATCGGGCATCGTGCAGGTCGGGACTTACGTCAAGCCGGGCGACATTTTGGTCGGCAAGGTTTCGCCGAAGTCGAAGACCGAACTGACGCCGGAAGAAAAACTGCTGCACGCGATCTTCGGCCGGGCCGGTGAAGACGTCAAAAACGATTCGCTGGAGGTCCCCTCGGGCATCGAAGGCATCGTCATCGACACGCACAAGTTCAGCCGCCGCATGTCGCTCAGCGACGACGAGCGGAAGCAGTTCGAAAAGGAACTCAAGGAGATCGAAACCGAAGGCAACGCGGAAATCGCGAGCACGTTCGAATCGTTCATCCGCGACCTGGAGGAAGCGGCCGGCACGAAGCTGAAGGACGCGACCGGAACGCCGCTGGCCGACGGTCAGGATCCCAAGTTCGTCGCCGAGCGGGCCAACGTTTTCCGTTTCGATCACGTTTTGGACCAGATCAAATCGGACGACAAGAAAGCGGATGCCGAAAAGGTCTACAAGAGCCAGTGGCCGAACGTCGAAAATGCTTTGGACGCCCGCGACCGCAGGCTCAACAGCATGAAGCGTGGCGACGAGCTTCGCAGCGGCGTGCTGCAAATGGTCAAGGTCTACGTCGCCACGAAACGTTGCATCAGCGTCGGCGACAAGATGGCCGGACGTCACGGCAACAAGGGTGTGATCGCCAAGATTTTGCCGATCGAAGACATGCCGTTCTTGCCCGACGGGACGCCGATTCAAATCATGCTCAACCCGCTGGGCGTTCCCTCGCGAATGAACGTCGGCCAGATCCTGGAAACTCACCTCGGTTGGGCCGGTGCCAAGATGGGCTTTCAAGCCATCACGCCGGTGTTCGACGGGGCGACCGAATCGGAAATCAACCAGTGTTTGGCCGATGCCGGACTTCCCGCCCACGGCAAGGTGCGTCTGGTCGACGGCCGAACCGGCGAACCGATGGAGCAGGAGACGACGGTGGGCTACATCTACATGCTGAAACTTCACCACCTGGTCGACGACAAGGTCCATGCCCGATCGACGGGGCCTTACAGCCTGATCACCCAGCAACCGCTCGGCGGAAAGGCCCGCTTCGGCGGCCAACGCTTCGGCGAAATGGAAGTCTGGGCGCTCGAAGCCTACGGGGCCGCTTACATCTTGCAGGAACTGTTGACGGTCAAGTCCGACGACGTCGAAGGTCGCACGAAGATCTACGAATCGATGGTCAAGGG
>CAYVRC010000169.1:0-13011 GCA_964453205.1 uncultured Pirellulaceae bacterium
GGGTTTAACGCGGTCAGCTTGCGGCCACGGGCTGACATCGTTGGTTGGGGTGGCGTCATTCATTTGACGACACTTTGCCTTCGACAACTCCACGGGCCGGTGCACACGATGTGCCCGGCCGCGAACGCTCGCTCGCGGACCGGCCCGCACTCCGAATGCCGGCCCGCACTCCGATTCCCGCGCGGGCACCGCAAGGTTTCGGATCGAATGCCCTGGCGGCTGGCCGATCCGATCGGCTATCAGGCGAGCACGGCGATGACAGGGACGAAAGTCATGGCCGCCTTCTCTTGCCCAACAGGTGTTCCGATGATGCGGACTTTCTTGTCGTTTTTAATGGCCCGGAAGAGTCACGATTCGAGGCGGAATCGCCGTCCTTTCGTCTCGACCGACGACGTGGTGTTGTTCGCAAACTTTCGCGGCTTGGAAGAAGCCCCTCCCGAGGGCCGTGAGACGACGGAATCCGACCGGCGGGCGTTCGCCGCGCCACCGAAACCCACACCGGACCATCGTGCCCGCGTCTTCAGCATGGAACTACGCCATTTGAAATTGTGCAGCGAAAAACGTTGCCGGCGGTTGTCGGCCATCGGAATCGTCACCGCCGGTGACTTGGTCGCCGCGGAACCGTTGGGCATGACCAAACGAATGAAGGTTCCGGCCAACGCCGAAGCGACGCTGCGGCGATACCAGCAAGCGATACGTTTGGCCGCGTCCGTGCCCGGACTGATGCCCCAGGACGCGATGCTGTTGGTCGCCATCCACCGTCGCACCACGCGGGCCTTGGCGATCGAGTCGCCGGCGATGCTGCACCGCGACATGGAGCGATTCGCGTTGAGCAGCCGCGGCCAGCGAGAGCTTCGCGGACGCCGATTGCCCAGCTTGCGTCGCGTTCGCAAATGGATCGAAGCCTCCACGAGCCTGCAATTGGCCGGTTGATCCCGATCCGTGATCTCCGGCGGATTCGGTCTCGCGCCCGAGCCGACGCCCCGGTGTTGATCGTCCGCCGTTGCGGGCAAACGGTGTCGCTCGACTCGGCATCGTCGAACGTGCATACTTTTGTGCTTCGGATCAACATCGCTTTTCCTTCACAGCGGAAGCCCTGGACGATGGTCAAGACATTTGCGTTGTTCGCTCTTCTGGTCACGCTGGCGTCGAGCGTCCCGGCCGAATCGCCGATCGGGAAACCGGTCGAGGAATTCACGTTGGACAACAGTTACGGAAAACCGGTTTCGCTGAGTGACTTTGACGATTCGAGGCTCGTCGTCTTGGCTTTTCTGGGCACCGAATGCCCGCTGGCCAAGCTGTACGGTCCGCGGCTGAGCCGGATCCAGGCCGACTTTGCCGGGGACGGCGTCACGGTGTTGGGCATCGACAGCAACAAGCAGGACAGCTTGTCGGAGATCGCCGCGTACGCCCGACGGCACGAGTTGACTTTCCCCGTTTTGAAGGACGTCGGCAATCGCATCGCGGATCGGTTGGGTGCCGAGCGGACTCCCGAAGTGTTCGTGTTGGATGCCCGGCGTGTCGTTCGTTACCACGGACGCATCGACGATCAATACGGCGTCGGCTATTCGCGAGACCAAACGGATCATTCGCCCTTGGTCGCGGCGATGACGGAGCTGCTGCGTGATCAACCGGTATCGACGCCGACGACCGAAGCGGTGGGTTGCCACATCGGTCGGGTCAAAGCGGTCCGGCCGAGCGGCACGATCACGTACACGAAACACGTCGCGCCGATCTTCAACGCTCGCTGCGTCAGTTGTCACCGCGAGGGCGAGATCGCACCGTTCACGTTGGGCAGTTACGACGACGTGTCGGGTTGGGAAGACACGATTTTGGAAGTCATCGACGACAGCCGCATGCCGCCTTGGTACGCGAATCCGAAACACGGAACGTTTGCCAACGACGCGCGGCTGAGCGAACAAGAGAAAGAAACGATTTGGTCCTGGGTCGAAAACGGCATGCCCGAAGGCGACCCGGCGGACTCGCCCGACCCGCCGGTGTTCGCCGACGGCTGGCGAATCCCGACACCGGATCAAGTTTTCACGATGCGAGATCGCCCTTTCCGCGTCCCCGCCGAAGGTGTCGTGGACTACAAACGCTTCGTGGTCGATCCGGGCTGGGACGAAGACAAGTACATCGTCGCGGCCGAGGCCCGACCGGAAAACCGTGGCGTTGTGCACCACATCCTGGTTTACATCATTCCGCCGGGGCAAAGACGCCAGGACTTGCGACAGGTTCTGGTCGGCTACGCGCCCGGATCCCTACCGGTGCAGTTGGATGACGGGATCGCGATGCACGTCAAAGCGGGCAGTAAGTTGTTGTTCGAAATGCACTACACGCCCAACGGCACCGCGCAGTCCGACCTCAGCTATGCCGGCGTTTGCTTTGCCGACGAGGCCGATGTCAAGAAACGGCTGCGAGGCGAGATCGCGATCAACACGCGTTTCGAAATCCCGCCGGGCGAATCCGATCACGTCGTCGAGGCACGTCACTTGTTCGACCGTGATCGGCTGTTGATCAGCATGACGCCGCACATGCACTTGCGTGGCAAGTCGTTCCGCTACGTCGCCGAGTATCCCGATGGCCAGACGGAGATTTTGCTGGACGTGCCGAATTACGATTTCAATTGGCAACTGAAGTACGTCTTGGAAACGCCCAAGTTGTTGCCACGTGGAACGGTGATCACGTGCGAGGCGACGTTCGACAACAGCGAGCGGAATCTCAGCAATCCCGACCCGAATCGCACCGTCCGCTGGGGCGACCAAAGCTGGGATGAAATGATGATCGGCTTCATGGACACGGTCGCCCCGTGAATCACGGCGTCGTCGTTTTGTCCGGTCGCGATCGGGGGTAGCGGGTTTGCCAAACGGCCGGTCAGTGATTCAACTAGGAATCCCGAATGCCTTGACACCCGTCCCCGCCCGGAGTTCCTGAAGCCGTGACATCGACCGAAGATCTTGCCAATCGCAAAACCGAGATCCGCAAAGCGGCTCACGCGGCCCGCAAAGCCCAGGACGACAAAGACGCGATCAGCCAGCGGATCACCGATCGCGTGATCGCTTTGCCGGAATACCAAGCCGCCGTATGCGTGATGTGGTACGTCGACGTTCGCGACGAAGCCCGCACCCGACACGCCTTGCCCGCGGCGATCGCCGGCGACAAGAAAATCGTGATCCCGTTTTGTGTCGACGGCGAACTGGAATTGTTTCACCTGGAATCCATGGACGAATTGGAACTGGGGATGTATTCGATTTTGGAACCCAAAGAAGACCTCCGCGACGTCGCCAGCAAACGGATCAACGTCAAAGAATTGGATCTGATCATGGTCCCCGGTGTCGGCTTTGACGATCAGGGCGGACGCACGGGCCACGGCAAAGGGTATTACGACAAACTGTTGGAGAACGCTCGTCTTGACACGCCGTTGGTCGCGTTGGCTTTCGAGTGCCAGATGTTCGACCAGATTCCGATGCAGGACCACGACATTTACATGGACAAGATTGTGACCGAGGATCGTGTGATCGAAGGCAAAGGCCGTGGCTGATCTGAATTCGCCGCAACTCAAAGCGTTGGTCGAGGACACGTACGCGGAAGGCTTTCGCAGCATTTACGGCGAAGTCTTGATCACGGCGCGGGACCAGAAATGGCTGGACCACGCCACCGCCGCGGCCACCGGGCACGCCTCCAGCACGATCCTGTGCGACTGCGAAGCCGGTGTCGCCCATAAGCTGGGTCCCGAGGAAACGCCCGACGGCCGCCCCGGTGCCGTCGTCCAATTCCACGTGCCACGGTTCCGCAAGGATCGGCGCGAGCATCTGGAAAAAGTCATGCTGGCCAGGATCAGCCAAAACGTTTTGACCTGCCCGACGGCTCGCTGTTTCAACCGCTTGGACACGGAGGACTTCTTCAAACTGGGACGCAAGATCGCCTTCTTCGGCGACCGTCATCAGTTTCGGGACGAGCGGTACGGCACGCGGGGCTGGGTCATCCCGATCTTGGGCGGTGAGTTCTACTTGACGCGTCGCTTCGGATTCCGAAACGGCGTGATGGGCGGCAATTTGTGGTTCTTCGGCCCCAGCGAAGACGTCTCGCTCGAAGCGGCGGAAAAAGCCGCCGAGGCGGCCGACCGAACGCCCGATGTGATCACGACGTTCCCCGGCGGGGTCGCAGCCAGCGGTTCGAAAGCCGGCAGCAGTTACGACTTCACCATCGCGTCGACCTACGCCGAGTTTTGTCCGACGCTGAGGGACAAGCTGGGTGAAAGGTCCAAGGTCCCCGACGGCGTCGCCAGCATCATGGAGATCATCATCAACGGTCGCGACTTGGACGCGCTGAAATCGGCGACCCGAAAAGCGATTCACGCCGCGGCGGACACGCCCGGCCTGATGCGGATCACCGCCGGCAACTACGGGGGCCGACTGGGCAAGTCGTTCATCCACCTGCACGAATTGCTGGACGCGAATTGAAGGTTCCGCCGCGAATCGCGAAATGCCGGGCAAGGCGGTCGCGACGCCGGGTCACCAATCGGCCAGCGGGCCGGTGTTGTTTCCGCGGATGTATCGAAACTGAGCGTCGCAAAAACTATCGGTCATGCCGGCCAAGTATTCGCCGATGACCCGCGGAGCCGGCTGAGCCTGACAACGCGTTCGGAAACGCAACGGCAACCGTCCCGGATCGGCCAGCAAGATGTCGAACAGCGTTCGCAGTCGATCGCTGGCCGCACGGCGAACTTCCATCAGTCGCGGATGGCGGTAAACCGCTTCGAACAAATACGATTCCAGTTCGCTGCGTTCGCGCGAGATGGTATCGCTGTGATCGATCCGCACGCCTTCGGCCGACAGGTCGCCGGACGTGCATCCGACCAACCCCCGCAGCCGATCCGCTGCCGATTCCAACAAGTCGCCGATTTGCAAATCGATCAACTCGTGGACCAAAGCTTGACGCAGATTGCTGGGCGGCAGTTCACCGCGAGCGGTTTGCAACCGGTGCAGCGAACGTTCGATGATGGCGAGTTCGGACAAGTCGTCGATCGAAAGCAGGCCCATCTGCAACGCGTCATCGACGTCGTGCGCGTCGTAGGCGATCGAGTCGGCCAGGTCGACGACCTGGACTTCCAACATCGGCGCTCGGCCGACGGCGGCTTCGGCCTTGTGCGCACGCACGTCCTGGCCGGCCAGCGTTTCTCGCGACAAATTCAGGCCCGGGAAACCTTGATACCTTTGTTCCAATTCCTGAACGATCGTCAACGCGAACTGGTTGTGCGAAAACCCTCCGACGTCTTCCAGACATTCCGACAACACGTCTTCGCCGCAGTGTCCGTACGGCGGATGGCCGACGTCGTGCATCAACGCCAGGGCTTCGGTCAAGTCTTCGTTCAGACGCAGCACCCGCGCGATCGTGCGAGCCACCGAGGCGACTTCGAAGGTGTGCGTCAAACGCGTGCGATGATAGATCCCCATCTCGCCGGTGAAGACTTGCATCTTGCCCGACAATCGCCGAAAAGCGCTGCTGTGAAGGATCCTATCGCGGTCCCGCGTGAACGGCCCGCGATAGGCGTGCCGGCTTTCCGGAAAGACGCGTCCGGCGGTGTCGCGACTGTGCATCGCGTAAGATGCCAACAGCAGGTGTTCGCGGTCGGCGTACCGGCTCAGGTCGATCATCGGCGTCGCTTCGGTCGGCGAAGACATCGGAGACGAGAATTCCAAAAAGTTCAAGCGGTAAAATAGCAGGGATTTCCCAAGGATAGGTCGTAATCTCCGGTCCGTCGATTCCATCTCGCCAGCTTGCCTATCCGCCAGATCCCCAGCCGACGGGCGTGCCGGCAACCCCGGCCGAACCGCACAACGGATGGACCTGCGGTGGCCGAATGTTTTTGTTCATGCGATCTTTTTGGCCGACGTCCGCCCTCCGAACTCCTTTGCCTCCCGCGTTTCCTTTTGATCGGTGATTTCCACTTGGCCCCCACCCGTACCGCCTCGGCACGCCGACGACGCCGCGATGCCGACACGACCGATGCCGGCGATCACATTCGCATCCGCGGCGGTCGAGTCCATAACCTGAAGAACATCGACGTCGACATCCCCCGCGACGCGATCACCGTGATCACCGGCGTCTCGGGCAGCGGAAAAAGCTCGCTGGCGTTCGACACGTTGTTCGCCGAAGGTCAGCGACAGTACATCGACAGTTTGTCCGCGTATTCGCGACAGTTTCTCGATCAGATCCCGCGTCCCGACGTGGATTCGATCGACGGCCTGGCTCCGACGCTTTCGATCGACCAAAAGGCCGGATCGTCGGGGACCCGAAGCACCGTGGCCACGATCACGGAGATCTACGACTACCTGCGGTTGCTGTACGCCCGTGTCGGCATCCCCCACTGCGTGAATTGTGGCACGCCGGTGTCGCAGCAATCGCCCGAAGCGATCCAAGCCCAGCTCCGAGGACTCGGCGACGGTACCAAACTGGTGCTGCTCGGTCCGCTCGTCCGCGGTCGCAAAGGGGAACACCGCGACGTCTTGGAATCCATCCAAGCGGCCGGCTTGGTGCGAGCGAGAATCGACGGCGAAATTCACTCGCTCGAGGACGCGCCCCCCTTGGCGGTGCGAAAGAACCACACGATCGAAGCGGTGATCGATCGCCTGGTCATTCGCGAAGGCATCGAGTCACGGCTTCACGACAGCGTCACCCTGGCGCTGCGGATCGGCAAAGGCGCCCTGCTGAGTTTGGTCGATGACGGCGACGGCGGTTGGCAGGAAAGGATCTACAACACCGCCATGGCTTGTGCCCAATGCGGGGAGAGTTTCGCCGAGATCGAACCGCGGACGTTCAGCTTCAACAGCCCCTACGGCGCGTGCCCGACCTGTGGCGGCTTGGGAACCGTGGACGCATCGACCGACAAACGCGGCAAGACCGACCGGACCGAGGTGTGTCCGGACTGCGGGGGAATGCGACTGGGCCCGGTCGGTCGCGGCGTCACGGTCGACGGCCTTTCGATCGCCGCCTTGACGGCGCTGCCGCTGGGCGACGCGGCGGATCGGATGCGGGGCTTGACCGAAAAACTGTCCGGAATGGATCGAGAAGTCGCCCGACCGATCGCCACCGAAGTCCATCGGCGTTTACAGTTCCTGCAACGCGTCGGCGTCGACTACCTGACCCTGGATCGTCGCGGCGACACGCTCAGCGGCGGCGAGTCGCAACGCGTTCGCTTGGCCCGCAGCATCGGCAGCGGCTTGGTCGGCGTGTGCTACGTCTTGGACGAACCGTCGATCGGTCTGCATCCGGCCGACCACGATCGTTTGATCCGATCGATCCGCGACCTGCGACGGCAAGGCAACACGATCGTGATCGTGGAACACGACGAAGCGACGATGCGGGCGGCCGATTGCTTGATCGATATCGGGCCGGCCGCGGGACCGCGGGGCGGACAGATCATCAGCATCGGAACGCCCGAGCATGTCAGCGGCGACCAAGCCAGTCTGACCGGTGCTTACTTGCGTGGCGACCGAACCGTTCCCGTGCCGACGTCACGAAGAACACCGAACAAACGAAAGAGTTTGAAACTTCGCGGCGTCACGACGAACAACCTGAAAGAAGTCGCTGTGGAAATTCCGCTCGGCCTGCTGGTCGGCGTCAGCGGCGTCTCGGGCAGCGGCAAAAGCTCGTTGATCAACGACACGTTGTACCCCGCGTTGGCCGCCAAGCTGGACCTGGTCGGGCCGATGCCCGGGCCGCACGATCGCCTGCTGGGCGCTCAGCACATCGACAAACTGGTCCCGATCGACCAAACGCCGATCGGTCGATCGCCACGCAGTTGCCCGGCCACCTACGCGGGGATCTTGGACGAAGTCCGCAAGGTGTTCGCGGCGACCCGGCAGGCCAAGACGTTGGGTTTCAAGGCGAACCGCTTCAGCTTCAACGCCGCCGCCGGGCGGTGCGATCAATGCCGTGGTCTGGGCGTCGAAAAGATCGAAATGAATTTCTTGAGCGACCTGTACGTGACTTGTTCACGATGCGGCGGCAAGCGGTTCGATCGGCAAACCTTGCAGGTGCGATTCAAGGGCCACACCGTCGCCGACGTCTTGGATTTGACGATCGACGAAGCGACGGAGTTCTTCGAAAACGTCCCGAAACTTCATCGCTTGTTGACCTCGCTCCAGGCCGTCGGGCTGGGCTACGTTCACTTGGGTCAATCCAGCACGACGCTCAGCGGCGGCGAGGCTCAGCGGATCAAACTGGGCACGGAACTCGCGCGTCTGGCGACCGGCAACACGCTGTACTTGTTGGACGAACCGACCACCGGATTGCATTTCGACGACGTCGCCAGGTTGGTCGATGTGCTGCAACGATTGGTCGACGCGGGCAACACCGTCTTGGTCATCGAACATCAATTCGACCTGCTGGCCGCGTGCGACTGGATCATCGACGTCGGACCCGGCGGCGGAAACAGCGGCGGCCGCATCGTCGCCGCCGGCACACCGGAGCGGATCGCCGAACGAACCGACACCCCGACCGGTTCGTTCATGTCGAAAACCTTGGCCGCCGTCGGAACCGTTTAATCTGTAAGCTGTGCCATCCCGCTCCTGTAACCAAGAGTCCGATCATGTCTGTTCGATTTTCGCTGTGCCTGGTTTTGGCCTTCGGCGCTGCCGTTGCGGGTGCCGACGCGCAGGACAAACGCGACGAAGATTCCCTCGCCGGGGATGCCCTCGCCGCTGCCAAACTGGCCACGACGTTTTTGACGGACCGCGTCAGCACCCACGGCGGATACCTGTGGCGATACTCCTCCGACCTGACTCTCCGCGAGGGCGAAGGCGTCGTCCAGCATGCCACCGTTTGGGTGCAACCACCGGGCACCCCGACGATCGGCGAATCCTATTTGCGATTGTACGACGCGACCGGCGACGAACAGTTCTTGTCGGCGGCACGCCGAGTCGGCGAAGCGCTGCGACGCGGACAAATGCGCAGCGGCGGCTGGCAGGCTCATATCGAATTCGACCAGGACCGACGAAAGAAATGGGCGTACCGCATCGACCCGCTCGCTCGAAAGGCGAAAGACCAATCCAGCTTGGACGACGACAAAACCCAGTCCGCGCTGCGTTTCGTGATCCGCTTGGATCGCGCCTTGCAGTTTCAAGACGATGCGGTGCACGAGATGGCGATGTATGCCCTGGACAATCTGATTGCCAAAGGCCAGATGCCCGGCGGCGGGTTTCCACAAGTCTGGACCGACCAGGTGATCGAAGGGAGCTCAGCACCGGACGCCAGGGCAAGCTTTCCCGACGATTGGCCTCGTGACTATCCCGGTCACGGAGAATACTGGCATCGCGCCACGCTGAACGACAACCTGGCACCCGACGTGCTCAGCACGCTGTTCCTAGCCGACGAAGTTTATGGTTCGGGCGCAAAGTCATCGCGGGAGAATACCGGCGACGCGGGAAAATATCGGGCCGCGGCTCTCCGGTTCGCCGATTGGATACTGTCGGCCCAGTTGCCGGCACCGCAACCGGCCTGGGCGCAACAATACAGCTTCGCCATGCAACCGATCTGGGCGCGAAAATTCGAACCTCCCGCGGTCACCGGCGGCGAGTCCCAAGGCGTGATCGCTACCCTGATCGATCTCTACGAACGAACCGGCGATAAGAAATATCTGCAGCCGATTCCCGCGGCATTGGACTATTTGGAATCCAGTCAATTGCCCGGCAAACGTTTGGCGCGATTCTATGAACTGAAAACCAATCGGCCGCTCTATTTCACGACCGACTACGAACTGACCTACGACGACGACGACTTGCCGACGCATTATTCGTTTACGGTTCCCAGTCGCATCGAATCACTGCGCCGTCGTTACGAAAAACTGATCGCCGGCCCGACAGGTCGCGAAGCGGCGGGTCCAAAACCGCGGAAGTCCGACGTGGACGCGGAATCGATCCGGCGGATCATCGACGCCCAGGACGATCGTGGAGCTTGGGTCACCGACGGCGGACTGCGGTATCATCGGGCCGATCAGACGTCGCCTTCGCCGGTGATCGAAATGAAGGTGACGGCCGAAAACTTGAACCGCTTGGCTGCCCATCTGGCGTCGCGGCGAACGGGTCGTTGAACCCACGACTGGGAAATTCGCCGGGAAAGATTCATTGACACCTCGCGAAGTTACGATATATTGGACATGAGGTTTTCAATGATGGCAAAAACGAAATCAGCGACGAAACGTGGCAAGACGCCGGTGCGTCCACCGGCCGGAAGCGTGGCGGACTTTGGCGAGGCCGCCGAGTGCCTGAAAACGCTGGCCCATCCGGTCCGTTTACGGATCGTCCAACTCTTATTGCACGGCCGCTACACCGTGGGCGAACTGGCCGCGGACTGCGAAATTCCTGACAACGCGGCGTCCGAACATCTGCGTTTGCTGCAGCGATGCCGGTTTCTGGACAGCCAACGCGAGGGCCGACGGGTGTACTACCAGGTCGCCGAACCGCACTTGGAACAGTTGATGGCGTGCGTCGAAGGCCGCTTCTTGAAATCAAGCAAATCGACGCGTTGAGGGCTCAACGAAGGTTTCTGCCCGCCCTTTTGTCCCCAGTCGCCTGCGTCTAGACATCTCATCAACTTGCGATCAGACGAGACTTTCTGATTTTTTGATCCGCCTGAAGGAAAGCGAAGGATTCGAAGCGATGAAACTGGTGATCATTGGTGCGGTGGCCGGAGGCGCGTCGGCCGCGGCGCGGGCAAGACGTCTGAGCGAAGCCTGCGAAATCGTGTTGCTCGAACGGGGCGAAGAACCCTCTTTTGCCAATTGCGGTCTGCCCTACTACGTCGGGGGTGAGATCGAATCGCGTGACAAGTTGTTGGTCGCGCCGGCCGAAAGACTGCGTCAGAGGTATCGCTTGGACGTGCGGACGCGTTCGGAGGTCACTCGAATCGATCGAGCGAACAAACGGGTCTTCGTGAAAAACCTTCGCACCGGCGAAAGTTATCAGGAGACCTACGACAAATTGATCATCAGCACCGGAGCGTCCCCGTTTCGTCCCCCGATCGAAGGCATCGACGGTCCCCGCGTCTTGGAACTCCGCACCCTGAGCGATGCAGATCGGATGCAACAATTGGCGACCGCGGGCGGCGGGAATGCGGTGATCGTCGGGGCGGGCTTCATCGGCATCGAAGTCGCCGAGAACTTGGTCCGCCGAGGCATGGCTGTGACGATCGTTGAACTGGGTGACCAAGTCCTGCCGCCTTGGGATCGGGAAATGGTCGCGAACGTCGAGGACCATCTACGGTCCCGCGGAGTCAGCCTGATGCTGGGCGACTCGGCCGTGCGTTTCGAAGACATCGACGAAGGGCGACAAGTCAAAATCCATCTGCAGTCCGGCGAGTCTTTGACGACCGACTTTGCCGTCGTCAGCATCGGCGTGCGACCGGAAAGCAGGTTGGCCGTTGATGCCGGAATCGATTGCGGCCGCCGTGGCGGAATCGTCACCGACGCGCACATGCGAACTTCCGACCCCAACGTCTACGCGGTCGGAGACGTCGCCCAAGTCACGGACGTCGTTTCTCGCCAGCCGGTCCAGATCCCCTTGGCCGGACCGGCGAACCGTCAAGGACGCATCGCGGCGGATCACATCTTCGGTCGCGACACGACTTATCGTGGCACGCAAGGCACCGCGGTCGTCGGCGTGTTCGGGATGGTCCTCGCCATGTCGGGCCAAAACGAAAAATCGCTCCGCCGCGACGGCACGCCGTATCAAAAGGTCTACATCCATCCGTCCGATCACGCCGGATACTATCCAGGCGCGAAAGGGATGACGTTGAAACTGCTGTTCGATCCCGACAGCGGACACATCCTCGGCGCGCAAGGCAGCGGGACCAACGGCGTGGACAAACGCATCGACGTCATCGCGATGGCGATCCAAGGCGGGATGACCGCTTACGACTTGGAAGAAACCGAGTTGTGTTACGCGCCCCAGTTCGGGCACGCCAAAGACCCCGTCAACATGGCGGGCTTCGTCGCCAGCGGCGTCCTGCGTGGCGATCATCCGATCGTCCACAGCGATGCGATCCGAGCCGATTCGTTCGTCGACGCCTTCCTGCTCGATGTACGAACCGAAGCGGAATTTCGCAGCGGCCACGTCACCGGGGCGACCAACATCCCGCTCGATGAGCTGCGCGATCGACTGGACGAGATCCCCAAGGACCGTTCGGTCGTGGCGTATTGCAAAGTCGGCCAACGGGGCTACATGGCGACGCGAATTTTGCTGCAACACGGCTTCGACGTCGCCAACCTCAGCGGCGGCTACACCTCGTATTGCCAATCCCAGACCGAAGAAGAATCCCAAGCGGCGGTCAGCGGATAGCCGTCCTCCAAATCGACACCCGCGGCAAAAGCGACGACACCACGCGGCGCACCTTCGAACGATGCGTCGGCAACGGGCCGGCGATCCACGGCCCCGACAAGTCTGTCTTCATTGCCGACTAACAGCCGCGCACCGGCTTGTCCACCCGATCTGACGCCAGACGGTCAAAAACAGCCTGGTCGCGCCTAGCCTTGGTCCCGATCCCACCTATCGGCCGTTCGCTGCTGCGCCGATGAAGCGATTGCCCAGCATCTGTGGCTTTGCGATCCGATTTCGATCATGGATCAAGCCAGGTGTATCGTTTTGATTCTCATCCCAGGACTTGTCGCATTGAGCACCCAGCGACAACTCCCAGGATAGAAAAGTCACCCATTCCACACCCTTGCCTTGCTCGATCAAGTGCGCCACGGAGGTTATCATGATGCCGCGGTTTTCAGGATGACAGTGGCTAGCAGCGGTCCGGTTGCCGTCGTCGTTCGCGTTGAAAGAGCTGCACCAACAAAACCACAAGCCAGCCTTGGGAATGATGGAATTATGAAAGCACGTTTTATCGTATCAGTCGTCATTGCCTTTCTGACAGGGATCGCAGATGCACAGGACAAGCCCAACATTCTCGTGATCATGGGCGATGACATCGGCTGGTACAACACCAGCGCCTACAACTTGGGCGTGA
>CAYVRC010000170.1:0-12787 GCA_964453205.1 uncultured Pirellulaceae bacterium
ACCGCCGAGAGCCACCAAAAGTTTCGCGCCAAGTTCGACCTGCCGTTTCCTTTGCTGGTCGACGCGGACCACAAGATGTCCGAGAAGTACGGTGCGTGGCGGGAAAAAAATATGTACGGGAAAAAATCGATGGGCATTCAGCGCTCGACCTATTTGATCGACGCCGAGGGAAAAGTCGCCAAAGTTTGGAAACGCGTCAAGGTCGACGGCCACGACGACCAAGTCATCGAAGCCGTCAAGGAACTCGAGGGAGCGTGAAGCCGAGCGGGCGTCCGCAAATTCGCCACCGCAAATGCGGCCCCGATAAGGCGGCGGACCGGTCGGTTCTGGCCGGGACCGCGGAGCGATCCGGCCCGCTTGTCAGCTCGATGGCCGGGGCTTTCCGGCCCCGCGTCTACTCGGCCCCGCGTCTACTCGGCTTCGCGGTCGTCCATGAAAGACCAAGCCCGGTAGGCCTCTTGATCGCCGATCTCACTGCCGACACGCAGTTTGCCGTCGCCGTCGAACAGCAGCACCGCGCTGGGCCGGACCATTTCATCATCCTTGACGATCGAAAGTGCTTCACCGCCCTGAATCCCGATCACGGTGGACTGGGTGTTGATGACGGCTTTCTGGCCCTCGGGGAGCTTTTTGACCTCCAAGGTGATCGGGTCGACGATTTCGCCGGCATCGGATTCCTCGGCAAGCACCGTGCCCTCGGTCGCGTCGATCCACATGGGAACGAAACCGTTGTAGCCCGCGTGGATGCCTCGGGTGACCATCTTGACCTTGGGCAGGTCACGTGGCATTTCCACGCTGCGTCCACCGATTTGGAAGGTTTGCGTGCGAACCTCCGTCACCGGACCGACATACGTATCGGCGAGGTCGGGCAAGGAAACCGGTGCCGTCGGCTCGCTCCAGTCCGTCCAGATCTTGGACAGTTCCTGACGCCGGGTGTCGTTCAACGGTCCCTGCAACTTCATCGCTTCGGGGATCAGCGGGGAAACTCGGGCGAACACGTCCGGTGACATCGTTTTCAGCTCGGGGATCGACGAATCGACCGCTGGAAAGTTCGGATCTTCCACGGCGACGCGGATTCGATACACGTATTTGTGTCCTGGCTGTGGCGAGGTCTTGGGCTTGCGGGGGTTCTGGAAATCGAAGAAGCGGATCAGCTTGTAATCCACGGGGTCTTCCTCGATCATCGCGTAGCCATAGCCGCCGTACCCACCGTCGCCGTAGCCCTCTTCCATGTCGTCGTAGTCGCCGCCACCGCCGATGCTGCTGCCGGCGGTTTTCAGTTTCAGCTCCATTTCCTCGATCAGTTTGAGCTTTTCTTCCAAAGACAGTTCGGCTTCGCCCTCTTCGAATTTCAACGGAATTTTCGGGTGCATGCCGAAAAACCGGTAGTCGTCCAGCAGGACCGGTGGCAACCAAGTCGTCAAGAAAGTGTTGCGAAATTCCTCCGGCACCGGCTCCGGCGCGATGCCCGACCAGGACGTGCCGTAAAGGGTGGCGGTGTTGAGGAAGTTCGTGATCGTGATCCAGTCCTCGTCGGTCAATTCATCGACAGAGCGGTCGGTCACATCGGCTCGCTGGACTTCGTAGTCCATGTACTTGGGTTGATCCCGCAGCGGGTTGTAACCGGTCGCGTCCTTGAGCGACGATTTGTACGCCTTGTGCATTTCGGCATGGGGCATGATTCCCGTCCCCGAGATGAAGGCGACCGTGGCGGGCACGGGCTGTTCGGTGATGCTGTCGTCTTTGACGTTGGTGGTCGCTTGCGGGTTGGCACCAAAGTTCGCAGCGGACGGAAATTTTCGATTCGCGCCGGTCGAGGTGCTGGCGGTGGAGTAGTCCTCCATTTCCGATTCCATTCCATAACCGTCGCCGTAGTCGCCGCCACCGGACATCATCATTGCCCGGCGTTGGTCTCGTTTGGAGACCCGTTTTTTCTTCTTCTCGATTTTCTCCAACTCGTCGGCACCTTCCAATTCGGTGAGCGGGTACTCGCCCGAACGAGGATCGCGACGGGCCAGGATCGCGGCGACCCCTTGGGCCATCAATTCTTTCGGCGGGACGAGTGTCGGATCGGTGCGGCGGATGGAACTATCGACCGAGGTGCGGACCCAAGTATTTTCTAGCTTGTAGGGCAGGTCGTTCACGGCCGTTTTGGATCGCTCGGTCCGCTGGACGATGTCAAACTCGACCGTCTTTTGGCGACGTTCTGCGACGAAGTTTTCGGTGTGGTCTTCGTCGATCTGCACGCGCACCTGTTGAGCCTGAGTTTTCAGCTCTTCGGGCGTCATGTCGTCGTAGTGTTCTTGCGTGACGCCCTGATAAATCAGCAGCAGGACGAACGCGCCGACCAAGCCCAAGACGACTTTCTCGACGTGCTTGACGAAAAATTCTTTGATACGGTCTTTATCCATCGCTCATCCTGCCATTAGTTCGTAAGGATCGCTGTCGGCGGGGCAACCGCCGGGGTGGTGGGTTCGCCGGCGGGCTGCGCCGCCGGAGGAGAGGGAGATTCGGGGACCGAGGGGTCTCCGTTGGCCGGATCGGCCGGAGCCGGTTCGGAGCCAGGCGGCGTGGCCGATCCGCCGGTCGCGGGAGCCGGGTCGGCGGGAACCGTCACGTCTTGCGGAGGCGTCGGCGCGGCCGGCGTTTCGGCGGCCGCGTCGGAGCCGTCGATGACGACTTCGTCATCGGTCACTTTTTCCAGCCCCAGGGCGTCTTCGTTGGGCGGATTGTAAATGTGGATGATTCCGTACACTTGGACGGTCACGTCGAAGGGGAATTCGTCGACTTCTTCCTCGGGCATCATCATCGCCGCACCGCCGTAGCCGCCGTCGTCGCCGTAGCCGCCGTCCTCCTCTCCGTAACCGCTATCCATGTCTTCCCCGCCCCCGTCGTCGGCCCCGTAACCGCCGGACGCCGCCGCGGCGGCGGCGTCTTCGGGCAGGATACGCACCTGTTTGACTTCGATGGTCAGCGGGGCGCTGCCACAGAGTGCCAGCAAGTTGGGGATGAAACGTTGGTCCATGACCACCGACATGTGGACAGGGACTCGTTTGGCGACGGCCAAGCCCGCGTCCTCGGGGTTGTTGCTTTCCAGCGCCGATCGCAAGCGGGCGGCGGTCAACGGTTGGTTCTGCAAGTCGCGATACCGGCCTTCGGCCGGATCGGCGGCGACTTCCGCGGTTCCGTAAGTCGAGGTTGTGGATCCGTAATCGCTGCCGTAATCGCTGCCATAGTCGTCGCCCGATTCCATGTCCTCCATGCCGTAATCGCCCATGCCGAACTCGGCGTCGCTACCGGGATCGGCGATGTCACCGACTTCGAAGTCCACCGATTCCCCGATGTCGACGGAGACGATTTGACGGATTTTGGCTTGAAAGGATTGCTTGGCGTCACCGTTCAATTCGCCGACCAGTTCCATCAACTGTTTCAAGATCCACAAGTTCTCCTGACTGTAGTGGACTTGCAGCACGGTGGGTCGTCCGCCGCCCCGCCAGGGGAACAAATCGCTGAGCGTCTCTTCTTGACTACTTTTCGGCCAATTCACCAGCGGCCCTTCGTCGTCGAACACGCTGGCCGCGGAGGTCGTCCCGTAGCCTATGTCTTCACCGCCACCGTAGTCACCGCCGTATTCGTCGCCGCCACTGGCAAAGGTCGCCGCGTCGAAGTCGGCGGTCCATTCGGCGCCGGCCAACTCCGCAACGGCAGGCAGGGAGTTTTTGATGTAGGTTTCGTAGCGAAGACGCAAGTCGGTGGTGACGGCCCGTTCGACTTCCTCGGGGATCGGAAACGGGATGTAGCGTTCGACCGGAACTTTGTTTTCGAACTCGTTCAAAAAGTCCGACTTCAGCGACTGCGGCCAGGTCAAAATGCCTCGCTGACGCTGGTAAACCGATTGCCAGGACGCCAACACTTCGTCCGTCCGATTGCCGATCAGTTCATCCATCTCGGCGTGCGAAAGCTCATTCGGATGAACGTCCAATTGCCCGCGGACGGTGGACACGGCATTGACTTGGCTGTCCAGGGTGGCCGTCCGCTCGGCGTTTTCCTGCGACAAACGACGGAACGCCAGGAACCAGATCACCAGAGCGCCCAACAGGATCATGCCGGCGGAGACCCAGAAACCGTTTTTCAACAACGGTTGCAGCTTTGCTTTCAGTTGACCCATCGCAGAGTATCGCAGTGTGTGATGAAGAGGAAAAAAGGGCAGTGATACGAGCTGGCTCGGAAGATCGACTTCGCTTCACCGGATTGTAAGGACTAGCGGCGCGGCGTTGCCCGGATGTTTGCGTAAATTTCGCAACGTTTTTGCACAAAATGTTCTAAGGCGCCAGGTTCGTCAGGGTTTGTTCGTCGTCCGGTTCCAGATCGCCTTGGGCGGCGGCGGCTTCGGCGGCCGCTTTCTCGGCCTCGGCACGGGCTTCCAAGCGATCGGTCAGCAAGTTCGGTTTCCAGACGATCTGGTAAGTGAAATCCAGTTTGCCGACTTCGATTTGCGGCGGCACGTCGTAGTTTTCGGGGTCGGCCATCGCAGCGGTGCGATCGAAATCGGGGTTGGGCAGCATCTCCGGCTTGGCTTTGTTTTCGTCCAGCAGCAGCGGAAAACTCAGCCCCAGTTCCTCCGGCGAAAACTCCATCAACTGGCCGTCCTCACCGGGCAACTGATACTTGCCTTCCAAAAAGTACGTCGTCATGTTTTTGCGAACATGGGTGTTGCCGCCCTCGGTGATGTGTTTGTCGCTGTTGAAGTAGTGATATCCTTTCAACTGGATCACCCATCCCGATTCGGTCGGTCCGGTTTCGAACAGGTCGGCATAGGGAATCTCCTCGCGATCCATGATCCGTCGCCAGTTCCGCATTTCGTCGATGAATCGCGGCTTGCGGTCTTCATCGTACCACTCGCTCAGATCCTCATAGAACTTGGTGTCGACCGCGGTGATGTGGATGTCTCGGCGCTCGTCCAGGGGCAGTTCTGCCGCACTGGGTTCCTTGTCGTCGGGATAATCTTCGCGATACACGCTCTTGTTGACCACGCGAATGATCTCCAGCCAAGTCAAACGCCGTTCGACGTTGCCCGAGAGCTCCTTGCCGACTTCGTTCAAGAAGTTCAACTTATTGGTCAGTTCGGCGTCGCGATTGAATTGCCGGGTGCTGTGGGTGTCCATCTGCGTGACTTCGAAGCTGGCGTTTTTCCACAAGTCCTCGTGGGTCGACGCCCAAGTTCGTTCGGTGAACCAGTAGTGGGCCCCCAGGCCGACCAGCAGCGCCGCCAGACCGGCCAGCACCCAAGGCTTTTTGGCCCGAATCATTCGTTCGCGGAGGATTTCGTGGGGCACCAGGCTGGCGTGAACCTGGCCGACGCCCAGGCCTTGCAGGCACAGGCCGTAACAAACCGCAAACGTCGGGGCGTTGTCGCGGAACTGCGGGATGGACAACACGTCTTCGCCGCTGAGGCGGTTGAAACGGTCCAGGACGTGGACGTCGAAGCCCAGGTTTTTGCCCAGATACGCGGCCAGACCCGGCATTTTGACCGTGTTGCCGGTAATCAACAGCTCGCCGATTTCCGCCTTACGATCGATGCTGCGGAAGAAACCGATCGACCGCTGGACCTCGGTGACCAAGTCGTTGAAGACCGGCCGCATCGTCTGGAAAACCAGTTTCGGGTCCGCCGCGTCCTTGGCGTTCCGCTTCAGGTGTTCCGCTTTGGCGAACGTCAGTTTCAGGTCTTTGGTCAGTTGGCGGGTGAAGTGATTGCCGCCGATCGGCATGCTGCGCTGCCAGATTCGGAACCCGTTGGTGACGATCAGGTCGCTGCTGTCGGTGCCGATCGACAGGATCACGGTGCTTTTGGGCGGATCGTCGGGGTCGAAAATGTCGTTCTCGACCCGCTCGTGCATGCGGTCGTAGGCGACAGTGTTGTAGAGGGCGATCGGTGCCAGCTGGACGATGTCGACTTCCAGATCGACTTTGTCGAACGGCGCGAGTTGACGATACGCCTGTTCCCGTTTCATGGCGAACAGGCCGACTTCGCTTTCCACGGCGAAGCCTTCCTCGATCATGCTGCCGGGCATCATTTGGTGATCCCAAACGACGTCGGCCAGGTCAAAGGGGATCTGTTGTCGGGCTTCGTAGCGGACGATGTCGGCGACTTTCTTGACTTCGACCGGCGGCGGCTTGAAGAACTTGGCCAACCCGCTCTGGCCGGGGACGCTGATGCAGACTTTGCCCGAGTGGGCGTCGTTCCGCTCCAAAAGCTGGGCCAGCGCGTCGGCGACCAACGCATCGGCGTCGGCTTCTGGTTGGCTCAATATTTTGGGATACTCGACGTAATCGAAGGCCTCGGCGATGACTTCGCCGCCGGCCATCGAGCATCGCAGCGCCTTGAGCGCCGATTGTCCGATTTCGATTCCCCAAACGCTGCCGCTTCCGGCCATGTCAGTCTTTCGTTCTGGTAAACGGGATTACGATTTGAAGCCCTAGATTACACCGATGCGGCGCGGCGACGGCGCCAAACCGGCCACCGAGAGCGACTTCGGCCATTGACGGACGCACCGCCAAGACTTGTCGCAACGGTTGTATCGATCGTAGGTACTGGTCGTCAGTACGGCGGGAGCGGCGATCCGGTGCGATGATCGTTTGCAAGTCGATCACGATCCCACCATGGGAAAAGGCCCATCAAAGGAAAAGGATTGAAAAGAATGATCAGAGCGGTGTGGTCGCCTTGTCACCGATGATCTCCGGCTAGTGTAATGTTTTCCGCCGTGAAACGTCAAATTTTCGCGAAAAGATTTTCCCGCCTGATTGCCCGCTCTCTCCAAGGACCAGCCTCCCAGCATGCCTATTTTTGACGAGTCCTGTGTTTTGATCCCGTGTTCGACCCTGGAGGATTTCCCCCAGGGCGGTAGCCACGCGGAGGGCAGGAACCTGCTGGCGGCCTGGAGCGTGTTGTGGCATCCGGCGGTGATCGTCGCCTGCGGCGGCTGTCCGGCCTGGTACCGCGCCGACGCGGCGCCGCTCCGCGAAGGCCGCCGGTTGGTCGCGGTCCCGGAATCCGCCGCCGAAATGGTCCCCGCCGATCAAATGCTGGGCCTGATCGATCCGGCCACCGCCTTCCAAGCCGATCAGACGGCGTCTTGCAAAGTCGCCGGGCCGGATCGCGCCGCGATGTTGGCCGGCCTGGGGTTTGCCGCCGACGGTTCCCCGACCGACGACCCGGCGGCCCGAGCTTTCTGGGGCGACTTTCCCGGTTCCCTTCGTTTCGGCTCACACGGTTCGGCGCAGCGCACGATCTCGCCGCCGGACTTTTTCGCCTTGGCGTACACGTCTTTGCAGATCCAGATCATGACGCGGCGGCTGCGTTATTCCAGCAACCTGGACGAGATGGCGTTGCGGCGTCACGTCAAAAACGCCGCGGAACATTTCGTCGGCGGCGCCGCCGGTGACGCGATCGATGCGATGCACGAAGCCTTTGACCTGATCAGCGAAGAACGCGACCACTACTTTGCCTCCGATCCGTCCTTGATCGACCTGATCTTGTTGACCCCGGGGACCCTGCCGCGACTGAGCCCCCGACAGTTCTGTTTCCCGTCGCGGATCCGAAACGACGCGGATGAGGCGAAGGAATCCGCGGCGATCCCCGCCGAGCACGCGATCGGCCCGGACAACTCGGTCCAAGGCGAATCCGTTCCCCCACGATCGATCACCGACAAAAATGTCGTCGTGCTGTCGACGATCGGCAACGTCTTGTTGGACGGCCCGACCTTGTCCGCGATGGCCGACGACGATTCGGCCGGCCCGGATTCGCCGTCGGTTTGGCTTCGCGAAGCGATCGCAAGACGCGACATCGGTTGGGCCGGCGGTGGTCCGGTCGCCACCAGGGGGCGCGACGGTGATGCCGAGACCTCTCGGCCGGCCGGGGCCGCGCCGACCGACGAATTGCACTTCGACGAGTTGACGTTCGCCCAGTGCGAACGAGCGCTGCGTGCCGCCCGTGACCACGCCGCCGACGTGATCGGACAGACTCCGACCGTCTACGCCCGCCCCCGCGGCGCGACGCCGTCGGACCTGACGCCGACGCTTTCTCGACTCGGCTATCGAGGCGTGATTCCGATGGACTTTGCCCGCGGAACCGGTCACGGCGACGAAGCCAAAGTGGTGTTGCAAACTGGCGGCGTGGAACTGGACGCGTTGACCGCCAAACCGATCGACGCGAGCGGCGACGCGTCGTTCTTGAACCTGCTGGCCAAACTGGGCGAGTCGATCGACAGCGGTGAAATCGCCACGGCTTTGCTCGTTCACTGGCCGGGCGAAACTTGCGAAAGCTTCGATGACCTCCGCCGCGCGGCGTCTTGGTCGTTGGCCTTGGGTAAATTCTGGCACCTGGAAGATTACTTCGTCGACGGCGAACATCCTTACCACCACGCTTCACCCTATAGCCTGAGCAGTGGAACGGCCGACGCGTTGACGCAGCGTAGCGGCGAAGGCCTGTCGAATCCGATTTCGGCGTTGGCCCGGCAGACCCGTGACGCGGTCGCCGAGGAAGCGGCCGGGCGGATGGTCGGCTTGATCGCCTTGGCCGGCGGCGACCTGCCGGCGGACGACGCGACCGGGACGTACTCCGGTGCAACGTCCGGTTTGGCAGCGACATTGGGTTTCGATGTCGACGCCCCGAAGACCGACGCCTTCGGATCGAACGAGGTCGCCGCGTCGGTCTTGGTCGTCAACCCGCACAGTGCAGGCGATCGACGGAACCTTCACCTGATTCGCCCGGCCTCCAAGAAACTGAAACACGTCTACGGGGCGAGCGTTGAATCGTCGTTCGCCGCGGTGACCGTCGACACGCCGGGTTTGGGCTTTTCGGTCACCACCGGTGACGGTGACTTCAAAGGCGGCGGCCTGCTGAGCGGCGACGGTTGGCTGGGACGCACCTTTCGCGGCGACCGCCGCGTGGCACGTGGCGACGTGTTGGTCAATCAGTTCTTGGAAGCAAGGATCTTGGAGTCGACCGGCGGCATCGGATCGGTGTTCAGCGGCGCGACCCGGGGCAATCGATTCTCGATGCGGTTGGTCCACGTGGCCACGGGGGAATCCGCGGGCGCCGCCAAGTCCTCCGCGTCGGAAATGATCGGCGACACGTTGCAAGTGATTCGTAACGGTCGTGACGAAGCGACCATCCGCGCGACCGGCCGGTTGGTCCGTGACGACCAAGACTTGGCCGAGTTTCAATTGAACTATTCGCTCCGCCGCGGCAGCCGGACCCTTTCGGTGGCGGGAATCCTGCGTCCCGGCGTCCCGCTCGGCGGCGATCCTTGGAACAACTACATCGCCGCCCGCGTCGCGACGGCGACCGAGGCGGCGATCGATCGTGTCATCGTCCGCGACAAGTTGCACCGCTCGGGCCGCCGACGGATGGTCGCACCGCTCGGATTGCTGATCGACGAAACGGAACGCCGAACCCTGATCGCATCACACGGCTACGCCTATCACCGGCGGGCCGGCGATCGGTTCGTCGACACTTTGTTGACTTGCCCGGGTGAAACGGAGACTGCTTTTCATTTGGACTACGTTTTCGATCCCAAGTCAGCCGTGGCGATGGCGAAATCGCTGATCGTGCCGCCGTCGGCACTGAGCCTGGGGCACGCCGGCGACCCGCCGATCAGTCGACAAGGATGGTTAATCCACCGCTCGCCCGCGACGATCGATGTCACGGAACTGCGAGTCTTTCGGCGTGGCGATGGTCACCTGGCCGGCGTGGTGCGGCTGGTGCAAACGAGCAGCGAGTCGACGAAGGTGAGTTTGCGTTTCTGTCGTGACGTTCGGCAGGCTTGCCGCGTCGAGGACGACCCGGCGATCTTGGAAGCGGCCGTCGACGACTTACCCAAGACAATCCCATGCACCGGAGACAAGGTCAAATTGTCGCTGATCGGTCACGCCGTCGTCGATTTGTTGGTGATCTTTACGAAAGCCGACGGCGGCGAGGGAACGAAGACGTGACCGACACGAACCCCGGCCCGGACGACACGCTGAAAGCCGAGCGATCCGGCCCAGCGAACGCGGAAGCTCGACGCATCGCCGAACAGTTGAAAGCGGTCGTCGAAGCGGAATCGAATCAACGATCCGGCAAGAAACCTTCACGACGTGATTCCGGAATCCGACCGGCGTCGCCGGCCGACATGCTGGCCCTGTTTCGTGACGCGGCGCTGCACAGCGAATTGATCGACGAACAGGTTTGGCAGCGAGCGGTGGAGATCGCTCGCCGTGGCCAGGCCGCCGAGGCGGGGCAAGGCCAATGGGCGGCCTCGGATCAGGTTCCTGATTCCCAGCGGGTCGCCGAGGCGTTGGTCCACAGCGGCGTGATCACGTCTTATCAGGCACAGCAGCTGCGGAGTGGTCGTAGCAAACTGACCCTCGGCCCCTATCTGATCACCGATTGGATCGGCCAAGGCGGCATGGGCCAAGTCTTCAAAGGCGTCCACAACGTGATGGGGCGTGAATGCGCCGTGAAGGTGCTGCCGTTGGAAAAATCGACGCAAGAATCACGCGACAGCTTTGCCCGCGAGATTCGTCTGCAAGCCGGCTTGGATCACGAGCATTTGGTCCGCGCGTTCGACGCCGGTCGGGACGGCAACGTGCATTACTTGGTGACCGAATACGTGCCGGGAACCGACCTGCGAAAGTACGTCCGCGTGCAAGGCCCGCTGCCCTATCACCAAGCCGCGAAAATCATTTCGCAAGCCGCCATGGGGCTTCAGTACGCTCATGATTTGGGTTTGATCCACCGTGACGTCAAGCCGGGCAACATCTTGGTCACGCCCGACGGCCACGCCAAGGTTTCCGACGTCGGTTTGGCCGCTTGGACGATGGGCATCCGCGACGATCCCCGCGCCGGCAAGATCGTCGGCACGGCGGATTATCTGTCGCCCGAACAGATCCGCAGTCCGTTGTTGGTCGGGCCGGCCAGCGACGTTTACTCGCTCGGCTGTACGCTTTATTACGCCGTGACCGGCAAGGTTCCCTTTCCCGGCGGTGATTCGAAAAGCAAATGCCGTCGACATTGCGAACAGACCCCTTGGCACCCGCGGAAATTCGCGGCCGACCTGCCCGAAGACTTCGTCGAAGTCATCGCCGACATGATGGAAAAGGACCCGCAGCGCCGGATCGCTTCGGCCGCCGAAGTCGCCGAGCGTTTGGAACCTTGGTCGCATGTCGATCAAGAAGCCATCGACCAGCCGATCGACCGACAGTCGTGGACGGCGCCGCCCCCGCCGATGGAGACGAGTGACGATCCGGACGGCTACCGCCCCGACAACGCCGCGATCCGATCGGCCGACGAGGAGGACTCCGGCGGCGGATCGGCCTCGATCGGCGGACAACTTTCGCAATCCGTCGCCCCCCCGGTTCCCGGTCAAGATTCATCGCCGGACGATCCTTCCGGCGAAATCTTGCAAGTGGCACGTGAGTTGGCCGGCTTGCAAACCTCGCCTCGACCCGGTCACGCCATGGCCATCGCCGTCACGTTGGCCGTCGCCGTTCCGATCAGCCTGCTGATCGGCGCGGTGCTGGGATTCTTGGCCTACGAACGTTGGTGAAGTCCCCAGCGTTATTGAGACCTGCAGCGATCGGAGAGAATGAACGGTCGCGTCCCTGCTGTGCCAAGCAGCCGGAGCGACGCTTCCCGGCAAACGATACACGACACGTTTTTTACTCGACACTCATTTTACGACGCCGAATCCGGCCGAGCCGAAGCATGCCGATCCCCGCGCGACGTCACTTGCCCACCGCCGAACCGGATCTGGAAATCCAGATCACCGACGACGGCAGCCGGACCCTCGTTCGTACCGATCGGAGCGATGCCTATCACAGCGGTTGCGGTGCGATCGCCGAATCGCGACACGTGTATCTGCAGAACAGCGGCGTCCGTGACCGTTTAGCTGACGGGCGGGCGACACGCGTCCTGGAATTGGGTTTCGGAACCGGCATGAACGCGTTGATGACGATCGATCTGGCGGTCCGTTATCACGCGTCGCTGCGTTACGTCGCGTTGGACTTGCGATTGCCCGATGCCGAGACGCTTGCCGGTCTGCTGCCACAAACTTGGGTCGACGATCCTCGGTTGGCCGATTCGTTTTTGGCTTGGCGATCGGCGTCGGATTCATCGATCCCAGAGTCGCTTTGCTGGTCGCCCGCCGATAACGTCGTTCTGGAAATCCGCTTGGCCGACTTTCATGCGTTCCGGCCGGACGACGATGCCGGCTTCGATGCCATCTATTTCGACCCCTTCGCGCCGGCGACCGATCCCGCGTCGTGGTCCGTGGAGATCTTCGCACGAATGCGGCAGTCCCTTGCACCGGAGGGTCGGTTGGTCACGTACTGCGTCAGCCGCCGAGTCCGTGACGCGTGTCGTGACGCGGGACTGGACGTCCGCCGCGTCGCCGGTCCGTCGGGCGGGAAACGCGAAGTGATGATCGCGACCGCCACGGTCACGTCTTCTTAGGCGATGATTCCGCCGACCCACAACCCCAAGGCGATCGAGCCGACCGGATAGCACCACCAAGCGAACCAGTGCAGGCGATCGAGCCGACTCCAACCGATCAGCCAACGCAGCGCGACGATGCCGACGACGAACGATACGACCGCGCCGGCGATCAACATCATCGTTTGCCCTCCGGCGGCCTGTCCGGCCTCGGGATCCAGAAGGTCTTTCGCCGTCAGGACGGTCGCCCCCAAAATCGCGGGGATCGCCAGCAGGAATGAAAACGTCACCGAATCATCGTTTCTCAAACCCATC
>CAYVRC010000171.1:0-12753 GCA_964453205.1 uncultured Pirellulaceae bacterium
CGGCCGGGGCGGCGGGTTCGTGCTTTCCGCCCAAGACCTCGGCGACGCGAGTCTTCAAGCGTCGAAAGCCGAATTCGTCGAACAGGGCTTGGGCGCGGGCCACGTCGGCGGCCTCCGCCACGCTCCGTGACCACGGGATCGGCGAATCGACGTCGCGGCACAGCTTGACCAGTTCACGACTGAGCAAAGCTTGCTCGCGTCCGTTTTTCAGATTCTCTTTGCGCTTCTTTCCGCTGATCGAATCCGCGTTGTCCAAGACGGCGTCCAAGGTGCCGAATTCCTCCAGCAGTTGCCGGGCGAACTTGGGGCCGATCAGCGGCACCCCGGGAACATTGTCGACCGGGTCGCCGACCAGCGATTGAAAGTCGACGACTTGCGCCGGCGTGACGCCCCAAACGTCCATCAAAGCGGCCGCGTCGGTTTCGATGTCCTTGCGGATGTTGTAGATCGACACCGAATCGCTGATCAGTTGCCGGCAGTCTTTGTCGCTGGTGACGATCAAGCATCGGCCGCCGCTGCGATCGACCAGGTCGGCGACGGTGGCCAGCAAGTCGTCGGCTTCGTAACCGGCCTGTTCCATGATGCCGATGCCCATCGTGTCGACGGCCGCGCGGATCAAAGGAATCTGTTGCCGCAGTTCGTCGGGCATCGAATCACGGTTGGCTTTGTACTTGGGATACAGCTCGTTGCGAAACGTGATCTCGCTTTTGTCGAAAGCCGCGATCAGGTAGTCCGGCTTTTTCCGCGTGATCAGTTCCAGCATGTCGCCGACAAAGCCGTAGACCGCCGCGACGGGCAAGCCCCCGCTGCTGGTCATCGGCGGCAGCGCGTGGAAGACCTGATAGATCAAAGAGTGGGCGTCGACGATGACGACCAACTTGTCCGTCAAATCGGGCAGCGGTTCGGGGCGAGCGGGCAGGATCTCGTGCAGCAAAACCGCCGGCAGGTTGCCCGTCGAGATGCCGACCGCGGCGCGGTGGGCCGCCTTGCCGGCCGCCGGCGGCGGCGTGGAGCCGGTCGTCGACACCGGCGACGATTCGGACACCTGTGACGATCCCCGGGGTAACGACGATTCCCGGGCCGGGGTGGGGGCGGCCGTCGGTTCGCCCCCTCGCGGCGGTTCCGCGAAGTCGTCGAACATCATCTGCTGCTGGGGTGATTTACGGGGCATCGCGCAGTCGCGTTGGGGGGAGATCGGGCTCGGGTTTTCGCGTTCGGGTCGGGCGGCAGAACGGGCGAATCGGGGCGGTCGCGACAGGCGGCCGGGCCGGAAAACCAGCCGCCTGGTGGTCGGCCTCACCGCCGGCCGGCGGACGTCCCTCAGCGGTACAACCGGTAAAAAGGCTGGAATCGCTTCGGGCGATCGATCAATTTGTCCGCTTAGTCAGTAGAATACGGGAACGTTTGAAATAGTCTGTGGCAACCCAAATAGTCTTGGGCTGCCGAATTAATCTGTAGCCGGCTGGCGGTACACCCAAGCCGCCCGCCGAAACTCGTCTCCCACCCCGCGAACCCGGCGGATCAATCGTCGCGACGCGTTTTTCGCGTCGCCGTGATTTTTTCCTCCGACCGCACAGCCGACGTCTGCTCATCATGGTCGCACGCGACGATTCCGTCATCCGTGGCAGTTTGATTGCCGCTCTTGTTGTTCTGGTCCTCTCCTTCGCACTGAACGTGTTCCTGTGGATGTGGGGGGACACCCAAGCCGGCACGGCGACCGACGCCAAGACCCAGCTTAGCAGCACCCAAAACGAACTCCGCACGCTGCGTGACCAAGCCGATTTGATGAAAGCGATGCTGGGATTCGGCGGCGCGACCGAGGCCGAACGCGACGAATTGGCCCGCAGTGTCGCCGACAATCCGGAAATGGAAACGATTTTGGCCCAGTACCAGAAAGACATGACCTATTTCGGCCAAGAAGTCGCCCCGCAGGACCAAAACTATCCCAAGCTGCCCGACTACTTGGTCAATTCGCTCCGCTCCCAAAGCAAAGTTTTGGCCGATGCTCGCCAAGCGGTCACCAAGGCCGAGGCGGACCGGGATCAAGGCGTCGCGAACGCTCACGCGGCACAAAAGGTCGCCGAAGACGCCGCCGAAGCCGCCGCCAAGGACTTGGCCGACGCCCAGCAGCAGTTTGCCGAAGAACGCAAACAGAAGAACTTGGAGATGGAAAAGACGGTCGACGAACTGACCAAAAAGAATCGGGATTTGAATGCTTTGAACAACGCCAAGGATGCGATGGAAAGTCAACACAAAGCCAAGGTCGCCCAACTGACCGCGACCATCGAAAGCCAACGCCAAGAACTGAATCGGCTACGCAGCGATCGTTTCGAGAATTTCCAAGGCGAAATCACTTCCGTGCAGGGCCGCTCCGGCGGTGATGTGGTGATGATCGACCTGGGTGCCGCCGACCAACTCCGTCCCGGCGTGACCTTCGGCGTCCTGGACGGCGACGCGACCCGTCCCGAGGATGCGGAAGTCAAAGCGACGATCCGTGTCACGCGGATCCGTAACTCGCACATGGCCGATGCCCGCGTCGTCGAACGATCCGGCGTCGGTACGCCGATCATCAAAGGCGACAAGGTCTACTCGCCGTTCTGGGCTCCCGGCCGAAAAGTCAAGATCGCCCTGGTCGGCAACATCGACGTCGACGGCGACGGTGAACCGGATAACGAAGCGGTGAAGTCGCAAATCGAAGCCGCCGGTGCCGAAGTCGTCGAAACGCAAGTGGTCGGCGATCGGGTCATCGGCCTGGACAACTCGGTCCGCTTCCTGGTCGAAGGCGAGCGTACGGAATTGTCGGCGACCGCAGGACTGGGAATGCAAGACCTGTCGGACATGAATCGGCAAGAGCAGGATCAGCTGAAAAATGAAGGCATCCTGATCGCCGCCGCCCAAGAAATGGGCGTGACCGTGATCCCGACCTGGAAGCTGGATTCGTATTTGAAGACCATCGACGATTCGCTGACGACGCCGCTCGGTTCGGCCGCCCGTGGAACCGATTTCCCGCCCGTCAAGTCCGGGTTCCGCACCGGAGTCGGCAACCCGTCGCTGCCCGCGATCTACGAAACCCAACGCGAAGCGTTCGAACGTGGCAACAGCATTCGGCCCTGATACGACGACGATCCTTTGCCTTCACCGGAAAAGTGAACCCTTGAACACTGGCCGATGCGGTCTCGATTCGGGTAAGATTTCGTCACTGCTTTCGTTGCACACCTCGGAGCTTTCCGCAGCTTTCGAGGTCTGGAGCGGCCCCGCCTGACAGCAGCCCTACCCCTCAGCGAAACTTCATCTGATCCGGTTTCACCGGCGAAGTTGTCGTTTCTCCGATCGCCGAATCCTCCGATGTCGCCGCAGATTCTGTCACTTCTCGTCGTTCACGCTTTGCTCGCTTGTGGACTCGCTGCGCACGTCTCCGCAGGCGACGGCGACGCCGAAGATCGTGGCCGGCGGATTTACGAAAACCAGTGCGCCGAGTGTCACGGAGATCGCGGACGAGGCAACGAGGATTTTTATCCGGATCCTTTGATCGGCGACGATTCGCCCGGCCAGCTTGCCGAATTGATCGCCGACACGATGCCCGAAGGCGAACCGGAGTTGTGTCAAGGCGATGATGCGGAGGCCGTTGCCGCCTACATCCACGAAGCGTTCTACAGCGAAGCCGCTCAGATCCGAAACCGGCCGCCGCGGTTGATGTTGCAGCGTTTGACCGCCCGCCAGCTTCGCCAATCGCTGTCGGACCTGTACGCGACGGTCGACGGGATTCCCGTCAAGCCCACGCAGCCGGGGGTCAACGCCCTGTACTTCGACGGCGATCGGTGGAAAAAAGAGAATCAACGGATCGAGCGAATCGACCCGTTCATCGACTTCGATTTCGGTCACGAATCACCGGGCGATGAAATCTCCTCGGAAGCCTTTTACGTCTTGTGGTCCGGCGCCTTGAAGCCCGAGCGATCGGGACGTTACGAAATCGTCGTTCACAGCAGTTTGTCGATGACGATGAAATTCGGCGATGGCGACAAAGTCTTGATCGACAATCACGTCCAATCGGGCGACAAAACCGAATTTCGTCGGTCGCTGTTCTTGTCGGCGGGCCGTCTGTACCCGTTCTCCATTCAATTCATCCAACGCAAACGCAAGACGGAACTGCCGAGCGCCGACATCCGCTTGGCGTGGGTGCCGCCGGGTGGCGTGGAACACACGATCCCGACACGGAACTTGGTCGCCGATTCGGTGCCGCCGGCTTACACGATTCAAAGCGACTTGCCGCCGGACGACCGCAGCTACGGATATCCCCGCGGCATTTCGGTCGATCGTGCCTGGGACGAATCCACAACCTCCGCGGCTTTGGAATTCGCGACGGTCGTTTACGAAGACTTGTGGCCGCGGTATCAACGCCGACACCGCAAAGACGATGGGGACGACCGGACGAAGTTGAAACGATTACTCGTCGAGATCGTCGGCCGCGCCTTTCGGCACCCGCTCGATGATGAACTGAAAAGACAATTCGTCGATCGACCGTTCGACCAAACGCCTGCCGATATCGACGCGGTCAAACGCGTCTTATTGGTCGCGCTGAAGTCGCCGCGATTTTTGTACCCGACGATCGACTCGGACCGATCACCCTCGCGACGAGCCGCCAACCGGTTGGCTCTCGTGTTGCACGATTCGATACCGACCCGGACTGAATTAATCCGAACCGCCGGACAAGACGAACTGGAAAGCGAAGATCAGATTCGCCACCATGCCCGCGAAATGTCGCAAGATCCACGCACCGACGCCAAGTTTCTGGAGTTCTTGAGCGGCTGGCTGAATCTGGACCACTTGCACGACTTGGACAAGGATCAAGAAAAATTTGCCGACTTCGATGACGCGGTCGCCGCCGATTCGAGGCGTTCGTTTCGCTGGATGTTGGCGGATTTTGCCGCGGACCCGGAAACACGATTCCAAGACCTGCTGACACGCCCGCGGGCCTACACGTCGGATCGTCTGGCGGCTTACTACGGCGACGCCTGGGAAACGCAGCGGGCCCAAGCCGGTGACCGGGGCGTCGGAAACGGACAAGCCGAAGGAACGAAAAAGGTCGTCGGGTTGGTCGACGATCAACCGGACCATTTGCGAATCAGCGTGCCCTCGCCCGATCGTCGCGGCGTGCTGAACCATCCGTTTTTGACCAGCTCGCTGGCCTATCATGACGCGACCTCGCCGATTCACCGCGGCGTCTTTCTGATCCGTTACATGCTCGGTCGGACGCTGCGTCCGCCCAACGCCGCCTTCGCACCGTTCAGTCCGGATCTGCACCCGGATCTGACGACCCGACAGCGTGTCGAGTTGCAAACGGGCGAACAGAGCTGCCAGGTTTGCCACTCCAAGATCAACCCGCTTGGGTTCACCTTGGAAAACTACGACGCGACGGGCCGTCATCGCGACTCGGAATCGGGCCGGCCGATCGACTCGAACGGCGTTTATGAAAGCCGTGACGGCGAATCGGTTTCGCTGGCCGGCCCGATGGATTTGGCCGACTACTTGGCGACCAGTGACGATAGTGTGCGAGGATTCGTCAACCGATTGTTCCAGCACTTCACCAAGCAACCGCCGGCCGCCTACGGCCGACAAACCTTGGATCAGTTGATCCGAAACTTCGAAGCGTCCGACTATAGCATACGCGAACTGATCGTTGAAATCGCGACGATCGCCGCCGCAAGACCTCTGGGGGAAAGTTGAACATGCAAGAGAAAATCACTCGAAGCTCACGTCGATTCCACAATTCGCGTCGCGAATTTCTGAAGTCCTTGGGCATCGGCACCGCCGCGGCCCATTTCGCCTTGTCCCTGCCCAGCCTGGGTTGGGCCGCCGCCGCGTCGCCGCAAAAAAAGCGACTGGTCTTTGTTTTTAGCCCCAACGGCGTGATCCCCAAGCATTTTTGGCCGGAAAACCCGGGACGCGACTACGACGTCAAGCGGATCCTGGAACCGTTGTCCGACTTCCAGTCGCGGATGACCACCCTGCACGGCGTTAACAATCGAATCAAGGGCGACGGCGACGGCCACATGCGTGGGATCGGCTGTCTGCTGACCGGGATCGAACTGTTTCCCGGTGACGTGCAAGGCGGCAGCGACACGCCGGCCGGCTGGTCGATGGGCATTTCGGTCGACCAAGAAATCAAAAACCAATACCAAGCCGATGCCGCGACACGAACCCGTTTCGGTTCATTGGAATTCGGCGTGATGGTGCCCGAGCGGGCGGACACCTGGACGCGGATGTCCTACGCCGGCCCCAACCAACCGGTCGCACCGATCGACAACCCGTATCAAATGTTCGATCGCCTGTACGGACAAACGCACAACCGCAAACTTTTGGCCAGCGTGTTGGACGAACTGACCGATGACTTGAAGAAAGTCAAACGGATGGTCAGCGCCGAAGACCGCCGACTGCTGGACGAGCATTTGTCGATGGTCCGCCGCGTCGAAAAGGACATGCGGATCGAACAGCAGACGACGCAAGCGGCCGCCGAAAACGAATCCGCTGACTTGGGACACGCCGTCCCCGACCTGCCGCCCAACGTCCAAGAAGACAACGACAACATTCCCGAGATCGCGAAGATGCAAATCGAGCTGTTGGTCAACAGTTTCCGATCCGATTTTGCCCGCGTCGCGACGTTCCAAATCACCAACAGCGTCGGCAATCCGAAAATGCGTTGGCTGGACATCGATGAAAGTCACCACTCCCTGTCGCACGAACCCGACAGCAACGAAGAGGCCTACGAGAAGCTGATCCGAATCAACACCTGGTATGCCGAGCAGGTCGCGTTGATGGCCAAGCGTCTCGACGAGACGCCGGAACCGGGTGGCGAAGGTTCGATGCTGGATCACACGACGATCGTGTGGACGAACGAACTGGGCAAAGGCAATTCGCACACCCGCAACAACATCCCCTTTGTGCTCGTCGGCGACGGATTAGGTTTCAAGACGGGTGAGGCCATGGATTTCGGCGGCGTCAACCACAACCGCTTGTTGATGACGTTCCTGCAAGGCATGGATTGCCCCCGCAAAACCTTCGGCAACCCAGATTTCTGCGACGGCGGCGTGCTCGGCGACTTGCTCGCGTAACCTTTCCGATGCACCTCGAAGTCACTCATGTTTGCAAACGTTACCCCGGCGTCCTGGCGCTGGACGACGTCAGCATCGGCGTAGCGGGCGGCGAAGTGCTGGCCGTGATCGGTGAAAACGGTGCCGGCAAAAGCACGCTGATGAAAGTGCTGGCAGGAATCGTCCGGCCCGACGAGGGCGAAGTGCGGATCGACGGCACGCCCGTGGTGCTCAAGGGCCCCGCCGACGCGATCGATCGCGGCATCTCGCTGATTCACCAGGAATTGAATCTGCATGAAAACTTGTCGGTCGCCGAGAACTTGTTCCTCGGCCGCGAACCGTCACGATGGGGATGGATCGATCGTCGCGGGATGGACCGGCAGAGTCGCCTTCATTTGGCCGGCGTCGGCCTGGACGTCGATCCGGCGACGCCGCTGAAAGAACTCAACACCGCCTCGCGACAGTTGGTGGAGATCGCCAAAGCGGTGTCCACCGGCGCGGCCGTCGTGATCATGGACGAACCGACCAGCAGTCTCAGCCTGCAGGAAACCGAACGTCTGATCCGAGTCGTCGACAAACTGAAGACGGACGGCGTCGCGGTGATTTACATCTCCCACCGTTTGGCCGAAGTCCAGCGTCTGGCCGATCGTGTCGAAGTCTTGCGGGACGGCCGGAACTCCGGTGCATTGTCGCGCAGCCAGTGCACGCATGACGCCATGGTCTCGGCCATGGTCGGCCGTGATCTCAGCCGACTTTATCAGCGACAGGCCCGGCCGACCGCCGATCCGTCCCTCCCATCGGTGTCGACGTCGAAGCCGGTGTTGAGCGTCAAGAACGTGACGATCGATGGCGGATCCCCGATCGACTTGCACGTGCACGCCGGCGAAGTGGTGGGGATCGCCGGCCTGGTGGGTTCGGGACGCACGGAGTTGTTGGAAACCGTCTTTGGCGTCCGCCGTTGCTCCAGTCCGTCCGACATCCGCGTGCTGTCAAAGAAGATCACCGCCGGCGACGCGGGCGCCGCGATGCGGGCGGGCGTGGGCTTGGTTCCGGAGGACCGAAAACGGACCGGGTTGCTGCTTCACAGCAGCGTTCGTGGCAACGCGACCGTCGCGGCTTTGCCGGATTCGCCTTCGGCACCGTGGATCAGTGAACGTTGGGAATCGACCTCGACGCAGGAACTGATCGAAAAACTGGCCATCAAGACGGCTTCGCAACAGACGACGATCAACACCTTATCCGGCGGCAACCAACAAAAAGTCGCGTTGGGAAAATGGTTGCTGCGTCGCCCGAAGGTCTTGTTGCTGGACGAACCGACGCGCGGCGTCGACATCGGTGCGAAGCAAGAGATTTACACGCTACTGGATCGCTTGGCCGGTGAAGGATTGGCGATCTTGTTTGTCAGCAGCGAACTGGAGGAAGTCATCGCGCTTTCGGATCGCGTCCTGGTCATGCACGATCGCCGGCTGTCCGGCGAACTGACCGGGCCGGACATCAACGAGGAAGCGATCATGCGGGCCGCCGTTGGCGGTGAAACGGTACCACGTACGGGCCCTCGGGGATGACCGCGACGGCGGCGTCGTCGCGGTCGGCCACGCACTTTTCGATCAGTTCGCCGATCGCCGCGGCGGTCGCGGGCACGACGCGGACACAGGTCAGCGGGTGATCGGCCTTGTCCAGGCCGCCGCTGATCAGCGTCACGTCGCCCAGGGACATCGGGCCGAGTTGCATTTGGGTCTGCCATTCGTCGATGTCGGCGTGAGATTTTGCCAACAGTGATTTCAAGAAAGCGGTCGGGTCGGATCGCGAAAGCCTCCGTTGGGCCGCGGCGAATTCCGGCGAACCGATGCCTTCGCTGCATTCCGAGGCGATGATCAGGTTGCCGCCCGGTTTCAAGATGTTCATCGCGCCGACCATGCCTTTGACGGTCTGGTAATACGTCTTGTCCAACGGGTCTCCGGCGGCGCTGGTGATCACGGTCGAGAACTTTCGCGGCAGATCGACTTCGCAGAAACCGCGAGCAAAATCAACCGCCGCGGCGTGGCTGGAAACGATCTCGCCGAAATTCACCAAGGACAACCGACGCCGTTCATCGATGACCGTGTTGAGGGCGAGCGCGCCGCCGAGCATCTCGACGATTTCCAGTTGTTCTTCGTGCAGCGGGTTACCCTCGAAGTTGCAGTTGGCGGTCGCCGGATCGGCCATGAAGCGAGCGCTATGGAAGGTCGTGATCGTTTCGGCGTGAGCCAATCCCGGTGCGATGATCTTGCGACCGCCCGAATAGCCGGCCATGAAATGCGGTTCGACCAAGCCCGTCGCGATCCGCACGTCCGCCTGAACAAAACGTTTATCCAAGCGGACAACGGTGCCCCGCGTGCGGGTCACGCCGAGCGTCACGTGATCTTCGTCGCGGCGGGCGAAATGATTGACGACCGGGACCGTTTTTTGGACCCAGGGATCACCGATCAGTTCGGCAAGCTCGTCGCCTTCGTTGGGGCGATGCAGACCGGTCGCGACGATGACCGTGATGTCCGCCGGCCGGATCCCGCCGGCGATCAACCGCCGAATCATCGGCTGCAGGAAAAGGCCGTTGGGGACCGGGCGGGTGACGTCACAGATGGCGATGCATGCTGTTTTTCCCGGCGCGGCCCGTGCCGCCAACGGTTCGCAGCGGATCGGATGATCCAGGGCCCGCGCGACCGCGGCGTGGGGAGCGTCCAAGGTGGGCATCGCCGGTTTTCGAACGAGCGTCACGTCGGCCCGCTCGGGAATTTCGACGGCCAGTTCGCCACGACCGTAATTCAAGTGGTACTGCATGTCGTTGCCTTGGCAAGAAAAGACGAATGGCGTCCGCCGTGGGGATGGATCATGATTGTGGGTTCATCCAGTCGGACTTGGGAATCGCAGGCGAAATTTTACATGTGGAAGCTGAAGAACCTGGGCATCTTTGTGTTGTTGCTGGCGATCATCGCGATCGCCAGCGGCATCAACGGCAGTTTCGTCGATCCGGCCAATCTGAAGACCTTGATCCGCGACACAAGTTTGTACGGATTGATTTCCCTCGGCGTGGCGATGGTCATCATCACCGGCGGCATCGACCTGTCGATCGGATCGATGATCGCCTTGTGCGGCGTGATGTTGGTTCAGGTGGTCAACATCCGTTACGAGGCGGCGGATTTTTCCAGCCAGATCCGGTCGATCGCTTCGGCCGATTCCGATCCGGCGGCGGCCGCCGATGCGATTCCCCCGACCGTGCGGGATCGGGCCGGAGACTCGTCGGTCGTGCTGCTGGCCGATCCCCCGCCACCCCTTCGTGACGGTGATCGATTGGTCTACCGCACGACGATCGGCGAATCCTTTTTGAATGTCAGCGGGACGATCGATCATGCGGGACGGACTTTTTTGACGTCACGTGATTCGGTTCGCATGTTAAACGCGGGGACGACCGTCTCGTTAAGCCAAATTCGCTATACGCCTCCGGTGTTGGCTTGCGCGATGGTGCTGGCGTTTGCGGCGATGCTCGGGCTGATCCACGGATTGTTGATCACGCGGGTCCATCTGCAGCCGTTTGTGGTCACGCTTTGCGGACTGTTGATCTATCGCGGGCTGGCCCGGGTTTGGACGGGAGACGATCAAGTCGGTTTGCAAAGTGCCCTCAGCGGTTTCAAGTCGCTGGTGACCGGCGCCGCGTTTTCGCTGCCGCTGCCGGGGATCGGAAAAATTTCCGGCGTCTCGGAAAGCTGGACCGAAATCGTGTGGGTGGATTTTCCGGTCACCGGCGTCTTGCTGGCGATCGTCGCGGTCCTGGGGTGGCTGTTTCTGAACCGGACCGTGTGGGGACGTCACTTGCTCGCCGCCGGTGAAAACGAACAAGCGGCTCGCTACAGCGGCGTGGCCACGGACAAGTTGATCGTCCTGGCCTACGTCGTGTGCGGGTTCTTGGCCGGGCTGGCCGGAATCCTGTTCACTTTGGAATGGAATTCGGTCCAGCCGGGTTCCAGCGGAAATTTTTATGAATTGTATGCGATCGCCGCCGCCGTCCTGGGCGGCTGTTCGCTGCGTGGCGGACGCGGCGCGGTCCTGGGCGTGATCGCCGGAGCCGCCGTCATGCGATGCCTTTACAAGGCGATCGTGGTCCTCGGCATCCCGCAAGAATGGGAAATGGTAATCATCGGGTTGGCTTTGCTCTCCAGCGTCGCGCTCGATGAAGCCGTGCTTCGTTACGTCGTCCGTAGTGCAAAACGCGGTTCCAAGGTAAACTCGGTTGCATGAATACAGAATTGATGGAAAAGACAGACACGTTGTATCCCATGGACGGGGACTACGAATCATTTGACGAATTGGATTTATCACCGGTCATGCGACGGGCGCTGGCGCGGCTCGGGTTCACCAAACCGTCGCCGATTCAGGGATCGCTGATCCCTTTGGCGCTGGACGGTTGCGATGTGATCGGCCAAGCCCGGACGGGAACGGGCAAGACGGCCGCCTTTTCGATTCCGATCCTGGAACAATTGGAACCACTGGAAGATTGCCGTGATCCGCAAGCCTTGATCATCGTTCCGACCCGGGAACTGGCCGACCAAGTCGGCGCGGAAGCCGCCCGATTGGCCTACGGGTTTCCGACCGAAATCGCCGTGTTGGCGGGCGGAAAGAACATCAACGGCCAACTCCGCCAGCTTCAAAACGGCGTCCAGATCGTCGTCGGAACACCGGGCCGGTTACACGACCACCTGCAACGCGGCTCCCTGCGGACCAACAAAACGTGGTGCGTCGTGCTGGACGAAGCCGACCGGATGCTGGACATCGGATTTCGGCCGCAAATCGAACGCATCTTACGCAAATGCCCACGGGACCGGCAAACATTGCTGCTATCGGCGACCCTGCCCGAAGGTGTTCAGCGTCTGGCCCGGTCTTACATGGTCGATCCGCAAATCATCGACTGTTGCCAAAAAGAAGTCGCCGTCGAGACGATCGAACAGCGTTACTTCACCGTCGCCCACGATCGAAAAACGGAACTGCTGCGACACCTGTTGCGACGAGAAGATCCGGAACAGGCGATCGTCTTTTGCCGCACCAAACGCGGAACCGATCGGCTGTTTCGACAACTCAGCCGCGAGTTCAAAAGCTGCGGCAGTATGCACGGCGACATGCAGCAACGCGAGCGAGACCGAGTCTTGCAACAGCTCCGCGATCGCAAGCTGAAAATCCTGGTCGCGACGGACGTCGTGGGACGCGGCATCGACATTTCGACGATCTCCCACATCATCAACTACGACGTGCCCCAGGACAGCGACGATTATGTCCATCGTGTCGGTCGGACCGGCCGAATGGGCCGCGACGGAATCGCGTTCACCTTCATCGTGCCCGGCGAAGGCGAAATGCTGACCAGCATCGAGCAGCGGATCAACAAAGAACTGATCCGTGACGACATCGAGGGCTTTGAATCGGTCGCCAAGGTCGAAACCGCAAAGCCCGTTGCCGAAGAAGCCCCGAAAAAAGCGGCCAAGCTGAACCCCATGCACCGCAAAGTCAAGCGACGACGCTGATTCGACCGATCGCCCGGATTGCTCGGCCACCCGGATCGCTCGGCCACCCGGATCGCTCAGCTAGCCGGAACGCTCAGCCGGCCGGAATGTTCCATTCCCGAACGACTAACCCCCGTTCG
>CAYVRC010000172.1:0-12568 GCA_964453205.1 uncultured Pirellulaceae bacterium
CGGTCCGGAAGACTTCCGGCGGTGCCGAAGCCTCCCAGCAAACCAGCCATCGACTCTTGGAACTCACCGGCGAACTGCAAACGCTGATGAATCAATTCAAAACCGACGAGTGCCGTTTCCACGCCGAAAAGATCAAGGTAGCGCATGCCCGCTGGCGGATGAAGTTGACCGATCAAATTCTTCAGGGCAGCGTGGGCCACGTCGAACCGCCGACTGATCATTTGCACTGCGATTTCGGCCGCTGGATCCAACAGGACGGCAACGAGTCTTTTGGCAAACTGCCCAAATTTCAGGTGGTGGTGACAGGACACCAGCAAGTCCATCGCGAAGGCTTGGACATCGTCGAGATGTACAATTCCGGAAAAGTCCGCGAAGCAGAAACAAGATTGGCCGGACTGCAAAAGATCACCGAAACGCTCTGCGGACATCTCGATGAATTCGAACGCGAAGTCAACAAAGCGGCCGCCGGCGTGGGTAATCCACCCGCCAAGATCGACGGAGCTGTCAACGCTTAACGCCGGCCGCGCCGATCGCGGTCGAGGATCCCGCCGCGATCGTCGGAGTCTTAAGCGTTTGGTGAAAGCATCAACTTTTACGATCGTCGGCTTCCGGGCTTTCTCGAAACCTTGGAGTTTGCCGTGTCCGTTTCTGCACGTGATGCTTCGACTCGACGGATAGTCAGTTACCAGGCTTGCTCGCTGGCCGTCGCCGAGTCTTGCCGGCGTGAGTCCGTCGTCGTCCTGTGCGGTGTGCAGCAGCCTCTCTCGTTGAAAAAGACGAATCGGCGATCGAAATCCGTTGTTCACAAACGCTAGGAAACAGCCATCCATCAGTGCAATTCATAGCGGCTCATTTTGTAGTGCAGCGTGCGGACGCTGACGCAAAGCAGTTTGGCAGCCCGCTCGCGATGAAAATCGGTTTCGCGAAGGGCGGCCTGGATGGCGGAGCGCTCAGCGGCTTCGGTCGCTTCGGCCAGCGTCGTCACGCCGCTCGATTTCGAAGCAGACGTTTCGAGCAGATCGGGCGGCAGATGACTCGCTTTGATTTCGTCGCCGGAAACGATGACCACAAGTCGCTCGATGATGTTTCGCAATTGACGCACGTTACCCGGCCACTTGGCTTGACAGAGCATCGACATCGCGTCGTCGTCGATCTGCTTCATGCCGCGACCGTGGCGGGCACAAAAGTGTGCCAGAAAATGGTCGACCAACAACGGGATATCTTCTTTGCGATTTCGAAGCGGCGGAATGAACAGCGGCACGATGTTCAATCGATAAAACAAATCCTCGCGGAACGTACCTTCCTCGATCATCACCTGGGGGTCTGCGTTGGTGGCCGAGACGATCCGCGCGTCGGCGTTCAGAGTCGCTTCGCCGCCGATGCGTTGATACTCTCCCGATTCCAAAACCCGTAACAAGTCGACTTGGCACTTGCCGGGCACCTCCGTGATCTCGTCGAGGAACAACGTTCCCGATCCCGCTCGATCAAAGCAACCGGCTTTACGGCGATCGGCGTCGGTGAACGCGCCCCGCTCGAATCCGAACAATTCACTCTCGAGCAACGTCTCCGGGAGGGCTCCCAGGTTGACAGCGACAAATGGCGATTCGCTGCGGTCACTCAGGTCATGCAGCGCCCGTGCGACCAGCTCTTTCCCCGTCCCACTCTCGCCTCGGATCAACACCGTCGCGTCGGTATCGGCGACCTGTCGGACTTGGTGAAACAGTTCCTGCATCACCGTGCATTTGCCGATGATGCCGGCAATTTCACCGGCCACGGCGAGGCGGTCCCGCAGCACATGATTTTCGGCGCGAAGCTGACCGTGATCGAGCGCGCGCCGGACCTGCTGGCGAATCAAGTCCAGATCGACCGGCTTGGTGATAAAGTCGAACGCGCCGCGTCGCATTGCGTCGACCGCCATTTCGACAGTGCCGTGCGCGGTGATGACGATGACCGTCATGCGAGGATATCGCTGCGACGCGATGTTGACCAATTCCAGCCCGTCGCGATCGCCGGGAAGCCGCACGTCGGCGATCATGGCATCGAACTCATTGGCTTCGAGCAGGTCCAAGGCGTTGTTGACGTCACCCGCCGTTTCGATCGAAGTCACTTCGTTCTTGAGCCCGCGCTGCAGCCCGCTGCGGATATGCGGTTCGTCGTCGACGATCAAAAGTCGCGTCATGTTCGCTGCTCGCTCGGACGAATGATGGGAAGAAACAATTCAAACTTGGTGCCGTCGTCGGCACCCGCCAGAGTCAATTGCCCGCCATGCAGCCGAGCGATTTTGTCGGACAGTGCCAATCCCATCCCAGTGCCGTCACCCTTTGTCGTGAAGTAGGCGTCGAACACGTGCGGCCGGATGTTCTCGGGAATCCCCGGCCCGGTATCGGCAAACGTCAGCAATACACCATCGGAATCTTCTCCGTGAAATCGCTTGACATCCATCTTCAGTTCGCCGCCGTCGGGCATCGCTTCGATGGCGTTGACCAACAAGTTGTGAATGATTTGTTCGACACGCGTGGCATCCAACGCCATCGGCGCCGGCAAATCGTCGCCAATGCAAGATTCGATGTACACGTTCGCCGCCTCCGCCACCGGACGAATTAAATCCACTTGCCGCATCAACAGATCGGTTAGTGGCGTTTCCACCAAATGAAGCCGCTCGGCAAACGCGTAATCGCGAAAGCTTTCCAGCACGTGCTCGATCCGTTTCATTTCGGCTTTGACGACCGCAAGCATCTCGGGGACGTCGTCGGGGCACGTTTGCCCGGCGAGCGACTCTTCGACGAGTTGCACGTGCAGAGACACGGCCGCCAGGGGATTTTTGATTTCGTGATGCAAACCGACCGCCAATGAACCCAGCCCCATGAACCGCTCCATCCTTCCGGCGCGATCTTGCAGATGTCGGTCGGCGGTGACGTCCCTGAGTTGAAAAACGTTGCCGATCGTCCGACCATCGGCGTCCCGCAAAGGTTGGCAAAACGTTCGCAACCATAAATGTTCGCTACCTTTGGTGACAGGGTAGTCTCTTACCAAGCTGTGCCCCGCATGCGATTCGGCTTCGGCGCGAAAGCGAACCAAGTCGATCTGGTCGGTCAGTTGGCGAAGCGATTTTCCGACCGATTCGCCGGTCGAGCTGAGCAGTGCGGATGCGCGTTCATTCAAACTGGTGACCAATCCGTCGTTGTCGGAGGTGACGACGGCTTGTTCCATGCTGGAAAGAATGTCGCCGGCCAGAGCTTTGACATCGTTCAGTTTGTCTTGAGCGCTGAGGTACGCTCGAAACAGTAATACCACCGCCAAACCGGTCGCGACGACCTGCACGATGACAAAGATGGTCCAGCGGGATTGCCACTGCAGTTCGCTGACGAGGCCTCTGGCCGTGGGAAGGTCGCGACTGGGCAGATCAAGCACGAGCTTTTGGATAATCTCTTGTTCGCGACCAAAATCCACGACGAACCACAAGGTGATGAACAGCGACCCGACGCTCAGCATCAGCAGCGAGAGGATCACAAGCCGAAGCTTGCGGCGAGATCGTTGACGTTGGGTTCGAAACATGGATGTGATTATGACAGGTCGGCCGAAACGGGAAATCGGTCACCGGGCGAAATGGATCTGATGCAGCTTCTTGCAGCCCGTTCTGCAAGTTTTTGCAGGCCCCGCGCCACGCCATCCGTCGTCGGCAGTGATTCCTGAAATCGATTGTGCCGTCAAAGTCCGTGAAAAGCGGCATGCTGGCAGCCCGATGCCGCTTTGCGCCGAAACGTGCTGTGAAATTGGCACCGCGTGAGCACAGGGATTTCGGTGACATCGAATCGCACCATGAGTTCAAAACAGCTCCGCCGACCATGCCCCTGACCGCGACCAATCTTTCCCAAGAAAAAGAAACGGTTTCGCCGGACCGCCGCATCCGGGAAATGATCACCCAAGCGGCGCATCTGCTGCCCGCGCAGGGGCCGATCGAAGTGTTCGTCCATCACAACACGTTGCATGCGTTTGAACACTTGCCGTTTCACACAGCCGTTCGTCAAGGTTGGGAGCTCTACGGTGCGGAGCCTTACCTCAGCGAGTCACGATTCCGCGAGTTGTTATCCGCCGGCCGGATCACGCGCGAGGATATCGACGCGGTGTTGGCCGATGATGCGGAGTCGCAGCGAGACGGTGTGTTCGGGCTGTATCCGGAATTGGGCGATCGGGCGTCGCTGCGTCGAGAGATGATGCGGCATGAAAACTATCGGGGCGATGTGGCTCAGTTGCACTGGGTGGTCGCCGAAACCGACGCCTTGGAGATGTTTCGCGCCGACATCGACCCCGCAGTTCGAACGCGATCGATCGGCGGGGCAACCGATGCCGACTTTTGCGACACCGGAAAAACGCCGCATGCCAGGTATCTGCACTGTCTGTGGAACGCTTGCCTGGATGGCGTCGCGAAGTCGACGTTTCGTAGCGATCGCGACCCAGCGTTCTCCCTTCGCAGACGTGATGGGTTGTTATCCGAGACCGGCACCGATGCGGACATGATGGTCGCCGACATCTTGATTCGGTTCACCGCCGCGTTCCTCGATCAAGGTTATGCCAGTCGACCACTTCCCAATCGCGACTTGGGCTTCTTTCGTTGTTTTCATTTCTTGCACCAGCACGAGTCGTTCGCGAGTTCCCCTTGGTTGCGATCCGTCGCCGCGAAACTGCGACAGCTCGAAACGTCCGGTACCTCGGTAGTCGAAAGCGTCCGACGTTCACTGTCCGGCATGAACATCGACGAGACCGATTGGGATCGATTCATTATCCAGTCCTTGTTGGCCCTTCCCGGTTGGGCCGGCATGGTCCATCAAATGGAACACGCACCAGAGTGGGTCGAACACTCGGCTCCGCCGGGGAGTCTCGAAGAGTTCCTCGCCATCCGTTTGATCCTCGATGAAGCCGCCTGGGAATTTGTCGCCCGAGAGAACCACATCGGCGTGATGCCGTCCGATCAAGGGCACGGACCATCCGAATCGGGCAATCCTTCCTTCGCCAATCAAGACCTGCAAGTCGCCTTTGACGTGTTTCAGTGGGCCCAGTTGATGGGCTGGTCACCGTCGTTGCTCCGTTCGCTGTCGAACTTTGATGCCTTGATCGAGGAGATCGAATCCTTCGATTCCATCGCACGTCGACGTCTGTTTCAGGAAGCCTACGAGCGTCACTATCACCACGGGATTTTGGACGCGATCAACGGCGGGTCGTCGGTTCGGAAAACTTTTCCGGCCGGAGTTCCCGATCCTTCTGGTTTGAACGCGAACCTCAGCTTTCAGCTTTGCTGTTGCATTGATGATCGCGAGGAATCGTTTCGCCGTCATTTGGAGGAAATCGATCCTAGGTGCGAAACTTTTGGAGCCGCGGGTTTCTTTGCCGTCGCGATGAACTATCAAGGGGTCACCGACGCGAATTACAAACCGCTATGCCCCGCCGTGGTCACGCCGATCCATTTCGTTCGCGAGAATGTCGGGTTTACGTTCACCGGCGATCATCGACGTCGCCGCGAGGCTCGCAAAACGCTGGGTCGATTGACACGTCAAGTTCACACGGGCAGCCGTTCCTTCTTCGGTGGCGCGTTGACTTCCGTGCTGGGATCCCTGGCCGCGTTTCCGCTGGTTGCAAGGGTGCTGTTTCCGCATTTGACGTCACGTCTGCGTCAGCGTGCAGGGCGCTGGCTCGGTCCGCCGCCGGTGACCCAGTTGCAGTTGCAGCGGCACCAGGAACCGCCGGGCGATCATGGCGGTCACATCGGCTATACGCTCGACGAGATGACGGCGATCGTCAAGCGTCTGCTCGAAGACATCGGTCTGACCTCCGGTTTCGCTCGTTTGATGGTGATGACGGGACACGGATCGTCGAGTGTCAACAATCCCCACATGTCGGCCTACAACTGCGGCGCATGTGCCGGCAAGCGAGGCGGGCCCAACGCTCGCGCGTTCGCGCAAATGGCCAATGATTTTCGAGTTCGTCAACGATTGGCCCAGCAGGAAATCTCCATCCCCGACGAGACTTGGTTTTTGGGAGCCTATCACAACACGTGCGACGAGAGTGTGGTCTGGTACGACCTGGACCGCATGCCGCCGCCCCATTTCGAGACTTTTGAAGCGACGAAGGCGACGGTGGATGAAGCGATCTTGCGAAACGCCCAGGAACGATGCCGTCGCTTCGAAGCCGCGCCGCTGGACCTTACACCGTCGGAGGCACTGCGTCATGTCGAACGGCGGAGCGAAGATCTTTCTCAAGTGCGTCCCGAGTACAACCATGCGACCGATGCCCTCTGTTTCGTCGGTCGGCGAGCTTGGTCGAGAAGCTTGTTTTTGGATCGCCGCGTTTTCTTGACCTCGTACGACCCCGGCATTGACGACGCACACGGGACGATCCTGGCGAGCATCTTGGCCGCCGTGATTCCCGTCTGCGCAGGGATCAATTTGGAATACTACTTCTCGACGGTTGACAACGCGAAGTACGGTTCCGGTTCCAAACTGCCACACAACCTTGTGTCGCTATTGGGTGTGATGGAGGGCGCCGCGAGCGATCTGCGGACGGGTCTGTATCAGCAAATGGTGGAGATCCACGAGCCGATGCGATTGATGTTTGTGATCGAAACGACCGAGGCGGTCATGAACAGGATCATTCATGAAAACGAAGCGATCGGCCGACTGTGTCGCGGTGAGTGGGTGCAGTTGGCAATCATGGATCCGGACACGGGCGAGATTTCGCAATTCAAATCTGGAACGTTCGTTCCCCATCAACCGAATCCCTATCAACCGAATCAACGCCCCCTTCCCGTCGTCAAGGTTTCACGTGACTGGTTCGGCGGACATCGCCAGCCATTGGCTCCCGTTTTCGTGACCGCCAGCGATATCGACGCCAGCGGTCAAACGGATCGTGGGGGTGAGCGATGAATCCGACAGTGCTTTTTCAAGCCTTTGGCATCCTCGCCGTCTCCAGTCCCGCGTTGCTGTTGGTGACCATCGGCGTCACGCGTTTGTTGAACGTTCGACTGAGCGAACACGCCACGGCACGATTGACCCAATCGGGCGTCGCGTTCGGTTTGCTGGGATGCTGCGGAGTTTTGGCGGCGATGTTGGCGACGGGCCGGCGTGAGGTTCCCGTGGAGATCGGCGATTGGATCTCACTCGAGTCCGAGCATTTTCATTTTCATTTGAAGTTTGTCTTTGACCGATTGTCGGTTCCGTTCGCGATCCTGTCGTTTGTGCTTTGTGGAACCGTCGGCGCGTTCGCCAAGATCTATTTGCATCGGGAGGCGGGATTCGAGCGGTTCTTTTTGTTCTATGCCGTGTTTTTGTTGGGGATGGTCGTGTCGGCGCTTGCCGGAACGATCGAGACGCTCTTTCTCGGTTGGGAATTGGTCGGTCTCTCGTCAGCTTTGTTGATCGCGTACTTTCAAGAGCGGCCGATCCCCGTGCGGAACGGCTTGCACGTTTGGGTCGTTTACCGGATCGCCGACGCCGCGTTTTTGGCCGCCGCCTTGACGCTCCATCACCTCACCGGCGCGGGCGACTTTACCGGCATGATGGGTAACGGAGTGTGGCCGGAAAGCATCGCGAACATCGACGGCACGTCGGCAATGCTGGTCGGCCTGTTGCTGTTGGTGGCGGCGGCCGGGAAGTCAGGCATGGTTCCGTTTTCGGGTTGGCTGCCCCGAGCGATGGAGGGTCCGACACCATCAAGCGCGATCTTCTACGGCGCGTTGTCGGTTCACCTGGGAGCCTACTTGCTGCTTCGTGTCGGCCCGCTGCTAGAAGCATCGCTTCCGCTTCGCATCGCCGTCGTTGTCGTGGGTTTCGCCTCCGCCGTCTTCGGTGCCTATACAGCTCGCGTGCAGACCGATGTCAAATCCGCCCTCGCGTACGCCTCGCTGACTCAACTCGGGATCATCGTGGTCGAGATCGGACTTGGTTTCCGCTACTTGGCGTTGGTTCATATCATCGGTCATGCGTTGCTGCGGACGCTGCAACTGCTGCGTGCGCCGTCGTTGCTGCAAGATCATCAGAATCTCGAAAACGCGATCGGCGATCACCAGTCTGATAGGCTCGCGAATTTGTCGTCGGCGAACGATCACGCGGAAAACGTCGCGGGGTACCGGTTTTGGTATGAACGCGGATTTTTGGATGCGGCGTTGCAACGGTTTCTCGTTAGCCCATTCACGAAATGCTTCTTGTGGACCGGTTCATTGGAAGATCGCTGGACGACGTGGCTGTCCGGCAACCAACCGCCCCGAGACGCTGCGCGGCATCACCAAAGTTGGTTGCCGAACGCTTCGAATGCCTCGCGTACAAAATCGCCCACGAGCCCGGCCGTCAAGGAGGTACACTGATGCCTGAACTTCATTTCCCTTGGCTCGAAATCGCCATTTTGCTACCCTTGATCGGATCGCTGGTCGTTCGGTTCCCCAAGGATCGGGAAAAGGCGAGACGGATGTGCGTCGGATTCGCGTTGGCGACTTTGCTTGCCGCGACCGGTGAATGGATCGACTTCGTTCGTCTGGGGCAATTCGAAGCTCACGACCACTGGGACATGGTCGCCGCCTTCGCGCACCAAAACGTGCTGGTGATCGATGAGCTGAGCGCCCCGCTGTTTCCGCTTGCCGCGTTGTTGTACTTGCTCACGATCTATTCCACCTTAAAGACCAAGGTGAGTCGGTTTTCGATGAGCGGCGCGTTGGTCTCCGAAGCAATCCTGTTGGCCACGTTCAGCTGTCGATCGGGATGGTTGCTGATCGCGTTGCTGGCGGTCGGGGTTGTGCCGGTTTACTACGAGTTGACGATTCGTCGCAAGGAATCCTCGCGCGTTTATGGAATCCACATGGCGATCTTCATCGGTTGCATGACGCTCGGATACGCGATGCTGCCCGCCGGCGCGATCCTGGATCCGGATCATCCGGGATGGATGACGCTGATTGCGGGAGGCCTGCTGACGTTCGGGGCGCTGATTCGCAGCGGCATCGCACCGGTTCATTGTTGGATGACAGACCTGTTTGATCGCGCAAGCTTCGGAACGGCGATGTTGACCGTCGCTCCAATGCCGGGTGCGTATGCGATCATGCGGCTGGTGTTGCCCGTGGCGCCGGTCTGGGCGATGCAAGCGATCGCCGTGGTCTCACTGATCACGGCTGTCTACGCCGCGTCGATGGCGGTCGTCGAAACGGACTCGCGAAGGCTGTATTGTTATCTGTTCCTCAGTCATTCGTCGCTCGTCTTGGCCGGACTGGAATTGGTGACGACGATCGGTTTGACGGGGGCGCTGTGCCTTTGGATTTCGATCGGTTTGTCACTGGGCGGGCTCGGCCTGGTGCTCCGCAGCATCGAATCGCGAGTCGGACGTGTCGACTTGGCTCGATACAACGGTTTGCACGATCACGCTCCGGTGCTGGCCGGATTGTTTTTTTTGACCGGGCTCGCTTCGATCGGATTCCCGGGCACCATCGGTTTTGTGGGAACCGAATTGATGATCGAAGGCGCCGCGGCAGTATCGCCGATCGTTGGAGCCGCCGTCGTGGTGGCGACGGCCCTGTGTGGCATCGCCATCATTCGAGCGTACTTTCGAATCTTCACCGGAACTCAAGTGACGTCACCGATATCGTTAGCCGCGAAACCGTCGGAACGTATCGCTGTCATCGTGCTGACATTCTTGATCGTTGGCGGGGGCGTCTTTCCACAACCCGGCGTATCGTCACGGCATCACGCGGCCCAACAATTAATCTCACGAAGGCCTGGAGCAGTTCCTCCACCCCAACAGCAGCCCGCTTCGCCGGAAGAGTCTCCCGCGTCATGAGGCAGGCCGCGCCGATTGTTCGCGTTTGCACGAAGAGTAGTTTTCCACGTTTTAGGACTAGGAGTCGCCCCTTGTGGCCACCAAAATGAACGAAGATATCCCACGTGGAAACCTCGCCGGATTCACTCGCTATCTCAAGAGCGACCTGACCTCCGGCTTGCTCGTCTTCTTGATCGCCCTGCCGTTGTGCTTGGGAATCTCACTGGCCAGTGGATATCCACCGATTGCCGGGATTTTCACCGCCATCATCGGATCCATTTTGGCAACGTTCTTAAGCGACAGCGAATTGACGATCAAAGGTCCGGCGGCGGGCTTGATCGTGATCGCCATCGGCTGCATCGAGGACTTCGGCGGCAACGGAATGACAGGTGGTTGGGACGCGGGTGATTTAGCAGCCTACCAAGCGGCGTTGGCGGTCGGTGTCGCCGCGGCGGTTTTGCAAATCATCTTTGGGATTTTCCGTGCCGGCATTTTGGGTGAGTTCTTTCCCGCCGCAGCGGTGCACGGCATGCTGGCGGCGATCGGCGTGATCATCATGATCAAGCAGTTCCCTGTCGCGTTGGGAGTGCTGGGTGCCGGGGGCGAACCACTGGAGATGTTGAGAGACGTTCCGCACTTCATCGCCGAGGCGAACCCGGCGATTGCGGCGATCGGGGTTGCCAGCTTGCTGATCATGTTCGCGTGGCCCGCGGTTCGTCAGCGAGTGCCCTTTCTAAAGCCGATTCCCGCTCCGCTGGTCGTTCTGCTGGTTGCCGTCCCGATGGGCTTGGGCTTCGATTTGCTGCACACCCATCTTTACACGCTGGCCGATCACGAATACCAACTGGGTGACCAGTATTTGGTGAAGATGCCCGACCGTATCTTTGGCATGTTCGATGACATCACATTTCCGGACATGGCCGTTTTGGGGCAGTTTAAAGCATGGAAATGGGTCACCATGTTCTTTTTGATCGGGACGCTGGAATCGCTGCTTAGTGCCAAGGCGATCGACTCGCTCGATCCGTGGAAACGGAAGACCGATATGAATCGCGATGTGATTGCGATCGGTGTGGCCAATCTCGCGGCGGCCAGCGTCGGCGGTTTGCCGATGATTTCGGAAATCGTGCGTTCCAAGGCGAACATCGACAACGGTGCCAAGACCCGTTTCGCCGATCTGTGGCACGGCATCTTTCTGTTGCTTTGCGTCGCCTTGATTCCGACCGTTCTGCACCGCATTCCGCTCGCGGCGCTGGCCGCGATGTTGGTCTACACCGGATTCCGTTTGGCTCACCCGACCGAGTTTTTGAACGTGTGGAGGATCGGCAAGGAACAACTTGCGATCTTCGTCACAACGCTTGTGATGGTCCTGGCCACCGACCTTTTGATCGGTGTCGCCGCCGGGATCGTTTTGAAGATGGTCATTCACGTGGCCAACGGAGTACCGCTCAAGTCGTTGTTCAAGCCGTACTTGGAAGTGGAAATCGTCGACGACAAGACCAGTAAAATCATCGCCCATCAATCCGCCGTTTTCAGCAACTGGATTCCGTTCAAGCGTCAGATCGAAGAGATCGGTCTGGTGCAAAAACGCAACCTCATCGTAGATGTCTCGAATGCAAAGTTGGTCGATCACAGCGTGATGGAAAAGCTGACCGAAGTCCAACGTGATTTTGAACAAGAGGGATTGGCCTTTGAGGTTCGCGGTCTGGATTCGCTGCGTCCGTTGGCCGACAACCCGCACGCGGCGAGGAAAAGTGGCGGTCTAAACGCCCGCCGACTCGTCGCGACGTTTCCGGCGGCGATGGAAGCGGAGTTCCTCTCCAAAATATCACCGCTGGTCGGTGCCACTCGCTTCGTCCGAATTCCTTGCGATGTCGGAACGCTCGAATCGTTTGAACCACTTCCGACGGTTCGCGACGAAAGCGGCTTTACTCGCATCGAATTGATCCTGTCGCCAAGTGAGTACGACATCGTCGTGGGACAACTCAAGCTAGAATCGCGTGACGACTTTCCCCTCTCCGTCTACGGCCAACCGGCCGAGATGCGTTGCAGCTTTCCATCGCGAAGAAAAACCGGGGAGAAGTTGATCGACTGATTGAACGTATCCGATCCGCAGAGCTTCATGCTACAGTCGAAGTCCTTCCCAGATCCCGATATCGTTTGTGGACAAACTGCACTTTAGGGGAAAAGCTTTCGACTCAGGATTGATGTCGGCACGAAAAAGGCTCGCGTGGAGAATGGAGGTTAGCACACCAACCCGATCACCACGGAGCCAAGGATGGCAAAGCGTCAACCCAACGGCCGACCGCCACAAGCTCAACATGCCGATAGCACAAAACCATCTCAACACGATAAACGAACTCGACTCACCCGCCCGAACGACCGGCGAGCGCGGACGACTCGTGCCAACGTGCCGCTGCCTGGGAACCTTCAGAGGCTTGCCGAGTCGATGGGCCAAATGCTTGATGCCCGCATCGCCTTTCGGTTGCCGATCGTGATCGCCGGGATGATACTTGCCGGGGGACGTCGCACGGCGGCCAGTTGGTTTCGATCCGCTGGGGTCAAGCCGGCGAAGACGGCTGTTGGACATTGGCTTTAGACGATTCGCCCACCAAACGTTATGGACGGCATGTCGAGGCGGCCAACATTCACCACAATCCGACTCCCGGTCCGGGCGACGGCGACTGGCTCTGCGGTCACAACCGGGTCTGCTCGGCAATGGTTCTTTCGCATCCGATATTCGGGGTGATTGCTTTGCCGAAGGTGCGACGATCGTGACTCG
>CAYVRC010000173.1:0-12512 GCA_964453205.1 uncultured Pirellulaceae bacterium
GCCGATGATGGCGATGACGACCAACAGTTCCACAAGCGTGAAACCACCGGCCCTCTGTTTCTGAACATTCATGACTTGACCTCGAAAAAGAAAAAACGAATGGCAAAGAATTGCCAAAACAAAACACGGTGGCGGCCCGACAAATCGGTCCACCTGAAAACGTCCGGACGCCGATCGCTTTCGCTGATCAGACGTCCAAAAAAAAACGCCAAAAAATCGGCGTTAGCGGTTGGCGGGATCTTCCATCGCCGCTTCGTTTTCCATCTCGACGGCGGTCCGCTCCATTTCTTCTTCCAGTGTCGGTTCGGGCATGACTTCGGCTGGCTCGGAGCCACATCCCACAGACAGACACAGCACGAACGCCGCTGCGAGCGAAAGACAACAAGATCGCATCAAAAAAACCTCTTCAAAAGACGCACGCCGTTCACCGTCCCCGGCGAACGATCCGCGTGAAAAAACGGACTCAAAGCAACAAATCGAAAGAGATCGCCTCGCGAACCCCGCATCCGCGACGGACACGGATGCCAGAATTCGCCGGCACCAACCGAAGACGCCACCCCCAATCAGTGGCATCAACCTTAGCGAAAGATGCTCAGATCATCAAGATTTTATGTCGCGGAAGCGAATTTTAGGTGAGAAATCCACAGCAAGTGCTCAGATCACGCCATTGCGGCTCGCCTTGAGCAATCCTGGGGTCATCCGCCGGGCGGCATTTTCACCGTGACCCCGCAGCGGTCTTCGATGATCCTCAGGTGATGGGCCAGATGGCCTGCTGCGACCCAGGCCAAGCCGCGAACCGTGACCGACTTGCCGTCGACCTTGCCGCGGTTGTCCCAAACCCTGGGGCCGATGCGTCGCAGCAACAACGCGTTGGCTTCGCGTAGGAAACCCAACTCGGTCACCAAGTGACCGAAATTCCCCAGTCCGAAACGACTCGCCGCGTAAGCGTTTTCGTCCCACGCGGGCAAATCCGTTTGATCGCCCGCCGCGATCCGCATCATGCGGTCGCCGAACACGCGTTCGGCGTCGGCACAGTGCTCGACGACTTGTCGGATCGTCCACGTGTACGGCGAATGCAGCCGGTCGATCTGTTCGGTCGACAAACTGCTGGCCAATTCACACAGCCAGAACGATTGCTGCTGAAAGATCTTCAACACGCAATCTCCGCGGAGCCGTTCGATCAGGTCGCGGTGGTCGTCGACGGAGATCTCGTCGTCGGCCGGTCGACGCGAAACCGGCCCCGAGCTCGGACGTGGCCTCATCACGAGTTCCGGTGCTCCGAGGACTGGCCACCCGCTGACTGAATGCCCGCTGACTGAATGCCCGAGGACGCGTCGCTCGGCGACGGTTCATCGGCCCGGGACGGCGCGACCAACGTCCGCAGAGCGTCGCCGGACAGCCGGACGGTTTCGGGGTCGATCGTGTGGGGCCCGTCGAAGGGATGGAAATGAACATCGACGCCCGCGCCGCAGAGCAAGGTTTCCAGTCGCACGGCGCTGTCAAAAGGCAAGATCGGGTCGACGCGGCCGTGTGACTGCAGCACCCGGGCCTCTTTCAAGCGGTCCAGCTTGGTTTCCCAGATCGTCCGGCAAACCAAAGTTCCGCTGAACTGGAACAACACGCTCGGCGTCGGCAGGCCGCCACGGAGCACGGTATCCAGCGACAGCATGGCGCCTTGGGAGAATCCGCCCAGCGCCCAGGTGGACGGACGATTCATGCCCGCCAGGACTTGATCGATCGCGGCCGTCAGGATCGCTCGAGCGGTATCCAAGCCCGGCGGTTCTTCGTCGTGCAGTTCGTCAAAGCGAGACGCGCCGGCCATGTCCAGAAGCCGCGCCATGTTCAGCGGCCACCAAGCCCGACCGTCGGGCATGCCTTGATCGGCCAGCGAAATCGGGGCGGCCGGAAAGACGAACCGAAAGTGGCCGCCCACTTCGTCAAGCATCCGCAGCCATTCCAGCGACAGCCCGGCCAAGTCGTGCCCCGGGGCACCGTAGCCGTGACAAACGATCACCGGAATCGTCGCGGTCGGGCCGCCGTCGACGACGATGCAGTCTAGATCGCCAAATCTTGACTGCGTGATCCGGGGCTCGGGGAAGACGTCCGGCAGCGGGCCGGCGGATCGGCCCGGCCGGGCATCATCGGTCGACTGACACGACGAATTCCGGCGGGAAGCATCAGAGATCGAATCGTGCATGGGTTCGGTCAACGGGAGACCCGGCGGATGGGGGAGCGGACTTTCGATTTTCCCGCAGTCTACTCGCCCGAGGTCGGCATGCCGAGTTGCCTCATCTTGCGATACAGGTTGGACCGGTGAAGGCCCAAGTTTTCGGCCGCGAAGGTCATGTTGCCGCCGGCCGCTTCGATGGCCCCGCGGATGTGATGGGTCTGAAAAGTCCTCGTCGCGTCGGACAAGGATCCGTCCGACGGGAATTCCGAACCGGGATCGGCCAAACCGCCCGGGTGATCCATCGAACTCGCCGCCACCGGCGACCGCGCCGCGCCGCGGAGCATCAGGTCGGCCGAGCCGATCCGAGCATCGGACGCCAGGTAACAGACTCGTTCCATGGTATTGCGAAGCTCCCGGACATTGCCGGGCCAAGGGTGCCGGATCAACGCCGCTTTGGCGTCGTCACCGAGGTGCAAATCGGCACGGCCGATCTGGTAGCGGAACTGCGACAAGAAATGCTCGGCCAAAATCAGGACGTCTTCGCCGCGATCGGTCAAGTCGGGCAGAGTCAGCGGGACGACGTTCAAGCGAAAGAACAAGTCCTCGCGGAACCGTTTTTCCTGGATCAACGTTTCCAGGGGCTGATTGGTCGCCGCGATCACGCGAACGTCGACGGGGATCGTTTGCGAACCACCGACGCGGGTGACGACTTTTTCCTCCAGAACCCGCAGCAACTTGGCCTGCCCGCCGGGACTCATGTCGCCGATTTCGTCCAAGAAAAGCGTGCCGCCGTGGGCCATTTCGAACTGGCCGGCGCGAGCCGACTGGGCGTCGGTGAAGGCACCTTTCTCGTGTCCGAACAGTTCGCTTTCCAGCAGCGATTCGACCAGAGCGGCGCAGTTGACCGCGACGAAAGGCCCGTGTCGGCGTCCACTTTGGAAGTGGATGTTTTTCGCCAGCACTTCTTTGCCCGTTCCGTTGGCGCCGCGGATCAGAACGGCCAAGTCGCTCGGGGCGACCTTGCCGACCCCTTGGCGGACGGCTTCGATGCTGGCATGTCGCCCGATCAGAACCGCCGAGGAAGCCGCGTCGTCGACCAAGCGGTCACAAGATCGGGTCAGCTTGGTTTTGACCCGCAGCGATTCGATCGCCACGGCGGCGTGCAGCGACAAATCCGACAAGACTTCCGCGTCCAGCGGATCGAACGCACCGTCGTGGTGATTGATGGCTTCGAAGACACCGATGATCTTGCCGTACGTTCCCAGCATCGGCACGGCGACCAGCGAATGGGTTTCGAAGTTCTGGGAGATGTCGACGCTGCGGTTGATGCGGCCGTCGGCATCACTCTTGTCGGTCCAGAAACAAGCTTCGCCGTGACGCAAGACTTCACCGACGATGCCTGCGTCGTCGGCGACTTCCAGCCGGCCGCCTTCGATGCCCAACGCGGGTCGCCCGACCAGCACGTTGCGGCGACGATCCCAAAGAAAGATACTGGCCCGTTCGCAGGTCAACAATTCGCAAGCGGTGTCGGCGATCGCGGCGAGCAATTCGTCGTCGTCGTCGAATTTCTGCCACGACGCGGAGGCTTCCAACAGCCGGCGGAGTTGCTTGACGCGTCGGTCCTGGCGACGCCTGCTTTCGATCGCCTGCAAGGCTTGGCCGATCCAACCGCCGGCGGCGACGACGATCGAACGTGTTTCGGCGGCAAAGGAACCTCGCAAAACCAACGCCGAGGTTCGTCCCGGCACTTGGCCGTCGTCCGACTCCGCCGTCGTCGAAAGCGGCAGCACCAGCAAGCCGCTCGGCCCGGTCAACAATTCGCCCGAATCGACCGCTTCGGCGATCAGGTCGCCGGGCAACGATTCGGCCAACGAGCAGGCGGCTGATGAAGATTCGGCCGCCGCCGGGTCTCGGCCGACCGCCTCCTTTTGCTTGGCTGCCGTGCACCGATCCGCCCAGGCGGCTTCACACTGCCAGCGACCGTCGAGGCTGCTGACCAAGCCGATCTCCTTCGCACCGACCCACTGACACAACGACGGCAGCACACTCGATAAGAATCCTTCGCGCGACATGGTGGCTGTTTTGGTCTCTGGTTGTTCCGAAAACCAACGCGACAAATCGCCGGCGGAAAGCGACGAATCGAGAACCGGACGGAGCGAACCGCCGGACCGCATCGCCTGGACGATCGACCCGTCAACGCGTGGGGCTCTCTTAGCATCGTAGCGGTGCGTGGCAACAGGTTTATTGTCGTTCATGCTCGGAAATGGCTAAATCGGTCGAACGGTGGCCCTGGAAACACCGGGTCGGTATGTTGACGACGCGATCGACGTGCCCGCCGCTCTCGCGCGGCCGGTCACGAGATCCGCCGGCGCCCCGGCGGCTTCGACGCCTCCGAGGCGAGGCCGCTCGGATGGCTCCGACCGACAGCGAATTCAATCATTTTGCCAGGAAGTTGACTGATGCAGTTTCAAGGAAAAAAAGGTCTGATTCTCGGGGTCGCCAACGATCATTCGATCGCTTGGGCGATTGCCAAGCAGATCATGGATCAAGGCGGCACCTGCGGGTTCACTCATTTGCCCGACCGCCCCGACGACGAACGTCAGCGGAATCGGCGAAGGGTGTCCCAGTTGACCGACAAAGAAGCCAATGCGGCTTTCCTGCTGCCTATGGACGCGACGAACGACGACGACATCCGCACCGTATTCGAGAAAACCGCCGAACATTTCGGAAAGATCGACTTTCTGCTGCATTCGATCGCCTTCGCCGACCGCGACGATCTGTCACGCGATACCGTCTACACCAGTCGTGACGGATTCCGATTGGCCATGGATGCCAGCGTATTCACCCTGATCGCCGCAACGGCGGCGGCCAAGCCGATCATGAATCCGGGCGGCGCGATCGCCACGATGACATATTTCGGGGGCGAAAAGTGCGTGCCCGGCTACAACGTGATGGGCATCTGCAAAGCCGCACTCGAGGCGACCGTGCGCTACCTGGCCTTCGACATGGGCCCCCAAGGCGTTCGAGTCAACGCGCTTTCGGCCGGCCCGATTCGCACCTTGGCCGGTCGCGCCGCCGGCGTCGACGACATGCTGAAAATGTACGAACACATCGCGCCGCTCGGACGCAACGTGACTCATGAAGAGGTCGGTCGTACCGGCGCGTTCTTGCTCGGCCCTCATAGTGAGGGTGTCAGCGGAGAAATATTGCACGTCGACGGCGGCTATCACGCGATGGGCAGCCCCGGACGTTTGCTGGACGTGATGAAAAAAGAAATGAACAAATCGAGCTAGAAACGGACGTGTCGGACGCCTTGACCGACTCCCGAACCCCTCACCGTGTTCTCCGCACCCTCGCCCCGTTCCCCTTCCATCAACCCCTTTCCCTTCAATTCAGCTATGGTTCGCACCGCTTCCACGATGTTGCCGTTGGGCACTGCCGCTCCGGACTTTCAACTGCCCGAATGTGACGGCGGTACCGTTTCGCTCTCGGACTTTGCCGACAAGAAGGCCTTGCTGGTCATCTTCATGTGCAATCACTGTCCGTTCGTCAAACACGTCGCCGAGCAAATCAAACTGCTGACCGACGAATACATGCAACGAGGCGTCGGCGTGGTCGCGATCAGCAGCAACGACGCCGATAAGTATCCTCAAGACGGTCCCGAGGCGATGAAGCAGGAGAAAGCCGATCGAGGCTACAACTTCGCTTACGCCTACGACGCCGATCAATCCGTGGCCAAAGATTACTCGGCCGCCTGTACGCCGGACTTTTTCCTGTTCGACGACCAAAGGGAACTGGCCTACCGTGGGCAACTCGATGACAGCCGCCCGGATTCGGGAACGCCGCTGACGGGAAAGGATTTGCGAGCCGCCTTGGACGAGGTCCTGGCCGGCCGCTCGCCCGCCGCGGACCAGAAAGCCTCGATCGGCTGCAACATCAAATGGAAACCCGGCAACGAGCCGCAATATTTCAATCCCGGCGGAAACGCTTAGCAGGCGGCGGAGTCGATCTCCGCGGCGAATCGATGAATCATCCATGGCCGAACTTACTGTCAACGGTTTAAGCAAAAGCTTTCCGACACCGGCGGGACCCCTGCGGGTGCTGTCGGGTTTGTCGATGCAGATGTCCGCGGGCCAGTCCGCCGCGATCGTCGGCCCCAGCGGCAGCGGCAAAAGCACCCTGCTGCACATCCTGGGGACGCTGGAACAGCCGGACGAAGGCACTGTGAACATTGATGGGACCGATCCGTTCGCCCTTTCGCCACATCGTTTGGCGGAATTTCGCAACCAGACGGTCGGTTTCGTCTTTCAGGACCACCATTTGTTGCCGCATTTGACGGTCGCCGAAAACGTCTTGGTGCCCGCCCTGGCGATCGGGCGGCCGACGCCGCAGCACCAAGAACGGGCGGCCGAGTTGATCGATGCGGTCGGGCTCGGGGGGCGGACCGGACACCGGCCGGGCCAGCTGTCCGGGGGCGAACGAGAACGCGTGGCCATCGCCCGAGCTTTGTTGATGGCACCTTCCCTGATTTTGGCGGACGAGCCGACGGGCAATCTGGACCGTCGAACGGCCGAGACCATCACCCGCTTGCTGCTGGATCTGCAAACGGCCAACGGAGCGATTTTGATCGCCGTTACTCACAGCGAATCGCTGGCCGCGGAAATGAACCGGCGGCTGGAATTGATCGACGGGGCCTTGGTGGCCGGCGACAGTCCGCTCATAAATCAGGCATAATCAAATCATTCTGCCGGTTGCCGCCGTGGCCCGGGCGACACCGAGGGAGTTGTTCGCTGACGAATCGAGGGATCCGAATTAGGCTGTGGGCTGATTTTTCCGCCGGCCATTCTCTCACTTGAATCAAGCATCGATGCCATCACGCCGTCGCAAATTTTCACTTCGCCGCTTGAAGCTGCGAAGGCTGAAAAACCCGATCCGGTTCGACCCGTCGGCTAGCGACGCCCAAAAAGGCGTCTTCGAAATCTCGCTGGCCCTGACGATGGCGTCGCTGATCATCGCGAATTTGCCCTACGCGCAAGTGCCGGTCTTGACCGAAGGCGAATACGTGGCCGCGGCGACCGAGTTCCCGATCGATGTCGCGACGCTCGAAAGACCGTCCAAGGCGGGCTGGCCCTATTCGTACTACACCGGACACAGCACCGGAAACGATGCGTCGGTGGGCAACTGGAGCCTGGGGAACCTGTTGATCGATTTCTTCGTCGGCTGCTTTTTGATGTCAGCCGTCGGCCTGTACTTTTGGCCCCGCCGCCAGCACCTCCGCCGCGCCAAGCGTTGGCGTCGCAAATTCGCCTACTCGATCGCGACGGGCGTGGCGGTCGCCGGCGTGTTGGCCTATTTCGGTTTGCTGCACTTGCAATACGCGGCAGACACCAGCGCGGCGGAAAAGATCGGCGAACGGGGCCAAGTCGTCCGCATGGCTTTTCTGCCCAAAGTGATCGCGCCGATCACCCCCGAGTTCCTCAGTCGCTCACGGCTGAGGATCGTCTTGGCGAAACTGGATCGGCCGGATGACGAAATGTTGAAGCTGGCGCTACGCCAAAGCGAACTGCGGTCCTTGCGATTGTCCGACGGCACGTACGACGAAGCTCGGTTGCGTGACTTGCCGAACTTTCGATACCTGCAAGATTTGGGAGTCTACAAACACGGTCTGGCGTCCGAGACCGTCGAGAGTTGGCGAGCTTGTCCGTTGTTATTCCAGGTCAACCTGGCCGATTCGCCGATCGAAAAGGAGCAATTGGAATTTCTCGCCGAGATTCCGAAGCTGTCCCGACTGTCGCTGTTGGGAAGCAAGGCGTCTCTGTTTTCGATCGGCAGTAGCGATCTAAAAAAATCCGTCGAGGAATTAATCGTGTCCTGCCCGACAGGCGAGAGCGCGACGTTGCCGCTGAAGGAATGGTTCCGATTGCGGCGAGTCTCCATCCTGTCTCCTCCCGGCCCCGCCAACAACGAGATCTTGCGAATCTCCGCCCCAGCGTTGCCGCAACTCGAGGCGGTCATCGTCGCGCCGAACCAGTTGATCGACTTGACCGGTACCGATTTGCCTGTTTTTCGTGGCGTGTTTCCGTTACCAACGATCGACTTTGCCTTGGTGGACAAATCGAATTCGCTGGACGATCTGACAGCGCCCCGCCCGGCCCGGCCCTACGGCTCGGGTGCGTGGGTGCGCAATTTCGCCTTGTTCGGTTGCGACCGTACCGCATCGCTGATCTTTGAGGCCAAGTCGATCGGCGATTTCGCCATCAAAGATTGCGACGGATTGCGTGAGTTGACGCTGCTGGGCGCCGGAGCGGTCGCGAATCGCGAAACACCGCCGCAACCGATCGACCAAGCCGTCCGCCAGCGGTTGATCGGATCGATCGGCGAAATCTCCGGCCCGGAGACCTTGAGGCTGCCCGGCATGACGTTGTCGGATTTGAATCTGGCACCGCTGACCTATAACGTCGGGATCGACGAATTGGATCTTTCGGGTGCGAAGATCGACCTGAACAGCGTCCGAACGTTGCTGAAAATGAACGGTTTGGCGGCTTTGAATTTGACCGACATTCCCCTGAAGCCGCAAACGTTTCGGTGGATCAACGAGAGTTTTCTGAATCTGAATCGCTTGACCGTCAGCCCCCGTTACGCCGAGACGTTCGAGTTTCGAAATCACAGCGCGCTCAGTGAACTTCGTTTGGGCGAATTCGATGAAGCGTTGATCAAGACCTTGAGCTTGGTCAATTTGAAGCAATTCCACACGCCGCTGAAGCTTGCCGACGATGTCAACGCGGCCCTGGTTTCCGACTTGCCGGCTCTGGAGGGTTTAGGCATCCCGGCACCTTGTCGCTGCGAAATCGATGGCGTGCCAGGTTTGAAATGGTTCGCCAGCGGCGGAGCCAACTGCACCGATGACGTGGTCCAAGAAGTCTTGCAAGCTTCCGACATGGAACGCTTGTCGATCGTTTATCCGCAAGCCACTTTGGAGTCGTTCGCGGGAATCAAGTCGCTCAGGAAGCTGAAAAAACTGAACCTGGCGGGCTGTCCCATCGACGATAAATTCATCTCTTCCTGGGATCTCCCGCCTTCCCTGCAGGCGTTGGTTCTCGACGACTGTTTGATTACGGATCAAGTGGTCACGAATCTGATGACACAAATTCAATTGGAAGGCTTGTCGCTGGCGCGAACGTCAGTCACCGACGAGACCATGGAGGTGGTTTCCGAGTTGAAAAACCTGAGCGTCCTCGGGCTGGCCGGCATGACGATCGAATCCGAACGTTTGAGGGAACTGGCATCACTCCCGCGACTACGACACGTCGATCTGGCCGATGCCCGTTTGCCCCCCGACGCGATCGACATCTTGATGGGCATCGAGAACCTGCAAAAGCTGAACGTCAGCGGTTGCGAGATCAGTGAAACCGATCTGGAGCGTTTGCGGCAGGCGAAACCCGACTTGAAATTGACGAAAGAAACCGCTTGGGATTTCGTCCACGCGATCCCGGCCCGTGGCGAGACGGCGGAGTTGCACGCCGGTTTCAAGATGCCGTGTTTGATCCGCAACCGGTTCCTCGTCGCCGACGGCCAAACCGAGACGACGGCCCGGGACGAATCCGAAGACCAAGTCGCCGTCGCAAATGACACACCATGACCGCTGACGATCAAACGCCGGACGTCCACGTCATTCGCTTGGACGATGTCCTCAAACGCAGCGGACTGGTGGGCACCGGTGGCGAAGCAAAAATCTTGATCCAATCCGGGGAGGTCACCGTCAACGGCATCGTGGAAACCCGGCGTCGAAAACAGATGGCCGTCGGCGACGTCGTCGAATTCTTTGACCAACGGGTCGTCGTCCAACCGTATTAAAGTTTGCCGGTTGTGAGGAAGCTTGACGGCGACCGGAACCGACATCGCGACGAAGTTTTCAATCGAAGGCAAGCCGGACGAGCCCGGTTGTCGATGCTGACAGGGCCGACAAACCGCTTTGCGGGCGGACGGCCCCCTGAAACGGATGAACCGATGAGACGGGTGGCTCGGTGAAAGCGGAACGCTTTTCACGACGCACCAAGCGGGCCAAGAAACGGACCTCTGAAAGGATTTGCCACGGTATGAAAGTCAATTTATTCGCCGTCGTGGTCTTGCTGATCGTCGGCCTGGGTGCCGGACAAGCGGCCGCCGATTGGCACTCGTTTTGGCACAACTTCCACGTCAACTACGCTCGCAATCGCGCTTGGCCCGAACCGTTCACCGAAGCCGACGCGATGCAGACGGTCGCGCCCTTTGAAATCATGACGCACAACGGCTGGCGGGCTCACAACACGATCGGACACGACTTGTTCCGACGTGGCGACGGAGCCTTGCTGGCCGCCGGTCGTGAACGGGTCCGCTGGATCGCCAGCCAAGCTCCCCACCAACGTCGCACCGTGTACGTGCTGCAAGGTGAAACTCGCAATGAAACCGCCAGTCGTGTCCATGCGGTTCGCCAATCGCTCGACCGCCTGGAACTGGATCACGGCTTGCCGCAAGTCATGGTCACTTCGATCGAACCGGCTTCGGCGCCAGGACCGTGGGCGGAAAAGATCAATCGCGAACGCTTGAGCCAGATGCCTTCGCCGGTCTTGCCGAGCACATCGGCGGCGGGCACGGCCGGTGTCGGGACGGCCAGCGGCGGCGCCCCGTAACGGCGTCCCTGAGCTAAAACGAATCGCCTGCCGGCCGATCCCCCAAGGATCGGCCGGTTTTTTTTGCGCTTTTCGGGAATGATCGGGAACGCGTTGAAGTATCAGAACGATCGGGTCGATCCCTTCAAACGACAGAACACTCACAAGACTCCACCGAAGTTTTTCTTCAACGGGGCAAGCGTCAGCTTTTCAGGGAGCTCTTTGCCATGAAATCAACAACCCGAACTCGCCGCGCGTTACTTGCGTGCTTGTTGGCCGCCGGAACCGTCGCGAACACAGGCTGTACATCGGGCGGGATGTCACTTGCTTCGATGAACCCATTTTCAAAGAAGGATGCGGACGTCAGCGATGCCCCAGGCGGTTTCACGTCGGGGGCGACGACGGCACTGGCCAAGACGACCGTCGGGGCCAAGAACGCCTTCACGACGGTCGGCCACACGACGAAATCGGCGGTGACCAAAACCGGTGATTCGATCGCCGGCCTGTTCGGTCGCGGAAAAACGAGCGTCGACGGCCAAGTCGTTGCCGACGACGATCCGCTCAGCTTGGCCAATAAGCCGGACTCCATCGGATCGGAAGTCTTCGTCGCCAACGGACAACTTTGGGAATCGACGGGGAATTTCCCGAAAGCCATGGAGGCCTACAACAAGGCCCTGGAAACCGATCCGAAAGACGCCGCGGCGTTGGCAAGCATCGCGCGACTGCATTTCCGACAGGACAACCACACCGAAGCCGCCAAAGCGTTTCATCAGGCCATCCAGCAAAACCCCGAAGACGCCGGGCTGTACAACGACTTGGGCCTGACCCTGAGCCGATTGGGGCAACACGGCCCGGCCGCCCAAACGATCGGCCGCGCCTTGCAACTGGCTCCAGGGACGTCGCGGTACGTCAATAACTTGGCCAGCGTCCAATTCGAATCCGGCGACACCGCGTCGGCGATGAAGACTTTGCAAGACGCCAACCAGCCGGCCGTCGCGCACTTCAACATGGCCTACCTGCACTATCGCAAGGGCCAAGCCGATGCCGCGAAAGCCCAGTTGAACATGGCGTTGAAGTACGAAGCCGAAAGTGCCGGCGACACGACCATCAAACGCGCCGTCGAACGGTCCCGGGAAATGCTGGCTCAGATCGACCGTTCGTCCAACCCGACGCTGCCCGCAGGCACCACGCCCGCGGTGGGCTTGCCCGGCACGGCCGTTCCGGGAGCCTCGCAGCCGTCCACGGCGGTCGCCGAAGCCGCACCGGGAGCATCCGACGCCGAGGCCAGAATCGCGTCGACTCCGAACGTCCAGACGCGGTCTTACACCATGCCCGGTTCGACCGGCACCTCGGCGACGCCCGCCTCGGCCGTTTTGCCTTCTTGGCAATACTCGGCACCGGGTGGAGGTGCCGAAACGTCTGCGGTCCAGCCGACCGGCGGGACCACCGACGGATTCAAGCTGCCTCCTGGGTTCGGCAATTAACCGGTCCCCGAAAAACCGGCGACGGCCCACGCCCGTCGCGAACGGCCCAAGAAATCGCCTCACCGGTCGCCTCGTCGGCCCCCAAGAATCCACGCTAGCCAAAGCCGACGCATTTCACTAACCTTGTGACCGTCGCGGGATGTGGCTCAGCCTGGTTAGAGCGCTGCACTGGGGGTGCAGAGGTCGCAAGTTCGAATCTTGTCATCCCGA
>CAYVRC010000174.1:0-12458 GCA_964453205.1 uncultured Pirellulaceae bacterium
GCGGCATCGCTCGGTCAGACTTTCGTCCATTGCCGAAGATTCTCGACTGCAGCCATCCGTAGATGTCTGGGCAGTGTCTCAGTCCCAGTGAGCCGGGCCATGCTCTCACACCCGGTAACCATCGCAGCCTTGGTGGGCCATTACCCCGCCAACAAGCTAATAGTAAGCAGTCCAATCCTCAGGCGGAATCACACCATTTGATCCGTAGATGTTATCCAGTATTACTGCCAGTTTCCCGACACTATCCTGGTCCTGAGGGCATGTAACTACCCGTTACTCTCCCTTTCGCCACTTTCCGTTCTCCTAGCAAGCTATTCGAACTTCTCGTGCGACTTGCATGCCTAATCCATGCCGCCAACGTTCATTCTGAGCCAGGATCAAACCCTTCAATTTTGTATTGCATCACAGACGCTTCCGAAGAAACGCCCGGGAAAATCAAGTTGAAACCGAAAGCTGATTCTGCTCCGGAGGCCTCGGTAAAGACCTCCAGCGATTCGCCGTTTTTTGCTCCGCTTCGAAACACCCCCGAGGGGGCCGACGAAGCATCGCTAAAGCGACCTCGCAACTGCTGAACTCAACAAAAGTTCCATCACCAAATTGTCAAATATCGGTCGACAAGTTCACCGCAGGAGTTTTCCAACGCGAACTTGCGAGCCCCTGAGTATCGGGACGTCGCCGGCAGCCGTCAAGTGCTCGGGAAGGAAAATCCGAAGACTTTCCGGTCGGCTTCCCGACTTCCCAGAGCGGCGGTCGTTCGGGGCCGTGAAGCCCGGCGAACAACTGGCTGCCGTTCAAGTGAGGCGGAAAGATATAGGGGGCTTCGGTTTGAAGCAAGAGCCTTTGGCGAAAATCCGAAGAATTCTTTTCCCGCCGTCAGAAAACCGCGTTTTTAAGGGCAAAACGCGACGCCTCCCCGGGGACTCGATCGACAGAATGTCGCCGGGAACATCACCCGAACTGCCACCGAATTCGGTTTTCACGACCGCGTGGCCGAAGCCGCGACGTAGCAGCCGCACCCGCCACGATCGCGTGTGCCGGCGAGAACCGCGTGTGCCGGCGATCACGCCGAGCACTTACGGCCCACGGCACCGGCCTTCACGGCCGGGCGGCCGCCCGTGCGCCCGGGCAGTCGTGACGCACAACTTACGCCGGCGGCGTGAATTTCGGCGCCGCAGGCTCCGCGTCGTCCTCTTCGTCGTCGTCTTCGACGAACCGCTTGCCGTGCGGCTTGTCGTCGACCGTCAACGCGTCCTTCGTGTCGTTCTGGATCTCGCGGAACTGCTGCTGGACGTCATTGATGGCCCGACGCAACTCTCGATAACGAGAACCGAACTTTCGCGCGACCTCCGGTAAATCGCTGCCGAACAACATGATCGCGATGACCGCAATCACGATGATCGACAGCGGACTGAGTCCGAACATCTCAGGACACCTTTTCGGCACCCGAGTCGGACGGCTTCTCCGCCGCCGTTTCGTCCTCGACCGAATCACTCATCCCGGCCTTGAATTCCTTGGCACTGCGGCCGAGGTTCCGCATCAGACTGGGCAGCTTCGCCCCGCCGAACAGGACGAGAACGATCAACAAAATGAAAAACAGCTCGGTGCCGCCGGGCATTCCAAACATAAAACCGTCCCAAATGAGAAAGGCTGAAAGGACACAAAGGAAACGCAAAACAGGATCTCGGGGCGTCACCGTCGACAAAGACGCGGCCCAACCGAAATCCTCATGCACCTGCGGCGAAAGCGGGTAGGTCGATCGCCCGTGTGGGCAAACACCTCCAGAACCGACGGTCATGAAACGGACGGGAACGTTTCCCGCCACGCTCCTCATTCTATTGGCTCGGCGACCTTCGTCAAAGGCTTCTTTGGGACTTCTACGCGTCTGGTGCCCCCGCTGGTTGCCCGGCAGGGGTGACTTTTCGACGTTTCGTCGCCCCGCGGGCTGCCCCACCATTCGGTCCGGCTCGATTCTCCGTAAACTGCCGCACCCCACCCTTGTTTCTGGGCGAACCGGACTGTTTCGCGTCGGCCCGCCTGTCCGGACGCTCTGTTTTGCCCTCCCTTTTCTGACCTCGCAGTCCCGGCCCGTTTGAATGTTCGCCGACACCTGGCAAATCGTCCTGAGCGTTTTAGGCGTTTTCTTGGTGATGGCCCTGGGCGCGTATTGCCGGCGGACGCAATGGCTGACGCCGGCGGCGGATCGCTCGCTGGCGAATTTGACCGCGAAAGTTTTGCTGCCGGCATTGTTCGTCGATCGGATTTTGGGCGGCCAACGATTCGATTCGCTGCTGGAAACCTGGGTGCCGCCGGCATTCGGCTTCGGCATCACCGTGATGGGGCTGCTGATGGGCTTGGCGGTCGCCAAAACGCTGGGGACCTGGATGGGCCTGGCCGACCCGGCCAGCGCCCGCTCGTTCGCCCTCGGCGTCGGGATTTGCAACTACGGCTACATCCCGCTGCCGCTGGCCGAACGGTTTTACTCCGACGCGGTCGTCGACCTGATTTTGCACAACGTCGGGGTCGACCTTGCGTTGTGGAGCGTCGGCATCGCGATCATCAGCGGCGGAAAATCTTCGGGCCGGCCCTGGTGGCGTCTGATCCTGAGCCCGCCGTTGGTCGCCGTGCTGATCGCGGTGACGCTGAAGCAAACCGGCGCCGCGGCCTTCGTCCCCGACCCGATCCTGCAGGCCACCGGCAAGCTGGGGAGCTGCGCGATTCCCCTGGGACTGCTGCTTTCGGGCGCCCTGATCATCGATTTTCTGCGGGAAGCCGACTGGAAGGGCGCTGGGCGGACCATCGTCGTCGCGATCCTGTTTCGCCAAGCCTGGATGCCCGTGCTGATGCTGGGGATCGCCACGCTGCTGATCGAACGCGTCGAGATGAAGCAAGTCTTGATGCTGCAGGCCGCCATGCCGGCGGCGGTCTTCCCGATCGTCTTGGCTCGCTTGTACGATCGTGACACCGCCACCGCGCTACGCGTCGTCTTGTCCACCTCGATCGCCGGTATCGTGCTGGTGCCGCTGTGGTTGGCCATCGGTAAATGGTGGTTAGGGGTTTGAGGAAAGAGGGTTCAGGGTTCAGGAAAACAGAAGCGGAAGAGGGGGGGGCGGCGTGAGGGTGAGTCTGCGGGAACTGATCGGCTTGACCGCCATCGTGGCGCTCGCGTTCGGAATGCTGACGACGGCGATGAAGCTGCATCGTGCAACGGCGGAGCTGGGGCAGCTTCGCAGGGAAGTCGGATACTTGCCGCCTGGCGAAACCGACGAAGTCGCCGCGGTCCGCTTGGCCAGCGACGAACCTCTCACCTACCGCTTTCGCGTCCGAGTTCCCGATGACGACCACGGATACCGGGTCTGCTACAGCTCACTTTGGCCGAAGTCCGCGTCGGCACCGGAGTGGTTTTCCGCAACCCCGGTCCCGGCCGGTGAGTCCATGGTGATCGTTAAAGTCGCGAGCGATCCTCGAGACGAAGTTTGGAAAATCACCACGCTCGTCCGCTCGCCAGCCTTCACGCGTCGGATGGCGACGACGTTGCCCGGCGATCACGTTGACGTCTTTCAAGGCTCGCACGATGTGATCAGTACCGGGGTCGCCCGCGCGAGCGTCGCGGCGCCCGCCGACCGTTCGCTGCGAATCCTGGACGAGCGATGGCTGGTCGGTGAAGGCAGCTTGCTATTGTTCGGCGATCGCCCGCCAGACCGCGATCAGATCGGCGTCTACGCGGAACTGCAACGAGCCGACCTGCCGCTGTAGCAGCGATTCGCCAGGATTCTTGACGCAACTCGTGGATTTGCAATGACTTGCGGTGGAAAAATCGAAAGCAGGCTGCTGTTCCTAACCCGAAGTGCAAGCGAGCGAACACCCTGGAAGTCCCTCGCTTACGCTTCGGGTTGTGAATCATCCGGCTCAGCCGCCGAGCCCTCCAACGCCCGCGGCAATGGAGCTTCCGAAGCGATCGGTTTCCGCGCCCCATCGCTGCGCCATCGCGACGACCGCTGGGCAATGAAGATGCTGGTCCCGCTCGGAGGACTTCACGCGGCCAATGGCGACGGCTTTGTCGACATCTTCGGAGGTTCCTACACGCAACTGTCCGGTAGGAGTCTCACGTGCCGGCAGAGAATCTGAGATTCTGCCGCCGCCCGCGTGCCGAGTTCATCTGGTGTCGAGTCCGCTGAACGCCTCTTGCCAATCCGTGCGACACCGTACGGGAGAACTACTGGGGCGATTAAACAGACCGAGTGGTTTGAAAACGACGACATCCTGTGGCTTCACAACGATCATTTGTGGACGTTGCCGCTGGCCGCGGATTCCGGTCCCAATGAGCCTGATCTGTTCGAGCTAATCGCCTTCACTTACCTGATCATCGCTTGCCAAACCAACTTCGAACCACTCCACCCAGTGAAAGGCGCTCATCCGACGGAAGCGTGCGCGGGGCCGATTAGCGACGAAACGGCGGCGGATGGTTGAAAAAGCGTGGACGTGGCATCCTTCAAGGAGATTCTTCACGTTTTCTTTGAGAGAATGCGCATGTCCACCTCCCTGATGTATCAGTCCTTTGGCATCCGTGGCTACCAGCAAACCCGAATTGAGTTCGTCGGAGGTGTCACGCAGTTCCATGTCCGGCCGAATGAAAAGTCGGTTCGCCGGCCAGTCTGCACCATCACTGCTGCCCGACGCCAGCGACATTCACACCGCAGCAGCCTGATTCATCACACCGGGCCGTGAACGGTTACATTGTCCCAACGTCTCGTTCCGTCTTGGGTCCGAGGAGTCACCTGAACCTTGAGTCGTCCCGATCCCGCCGACCAGCCCGACCGCGAAGCGTCGATTACCCGTTGGTTTCATCGATTGCGCGATGGTGACTCACGAGCGGCGGAAATCTTGTGGCGGCGATATTTCCCACGGCTGGTCCGGCTCGCTCAGACCCGGTTCGACGCCGATCGCGATGCGGTTTACGGCGCCGATGACGCGGCCCAGAGCGTGCTGGCGATGTTGTGTCGCAAAGCTTCCGCGGAAACCTATGCCGCCGTGGAAACACGTGATGATTTGTGGCGATTGCTGGTCGTGGCGACGCGTCGCAAAATGATCGACCGGGCTCGGTATCGCGGTGCCGCTCGGCGTGATGCCATCACCGCCCCGCTCGATGATCATGCCGAATTGCTTTCGCCGACGCCGGACGCACAGACGCTGGCGTTGCTGCAGGAATCCTACGACGACTTGCTGGCAAGTCTGGAAGATGACCGGTTGCGAGAAATAGCGAAAATGAGAGTCGCCGGTCGGGACACCGATGACATCGCTGAGCATTTCAGTGTGTCTCCGCGAACGATTCAGCGCAAACTCCAGCGGATCCGCGATGCTTGGTGCGATCGGGTTTGAGTTTGACAATCATCCGCGTCGTTGCTGGTAACGTCCCAAGTAACGTTGCATTCGGGGGCTGCCGAGGATCGCTCCCGTGATCGCGCCGCTGATCGCTCCGGACGCCATCGGTTCGAGAAGGTGATTGCCGTTGATCCAAGCCGCACCGACGCGAAACAGGGTGAACCCGAATCCGAATAACAGCGCCGCTCGCCAACGCGGATGATCGGACCAAGCCGGCAAAGCGGCGTCCAACAGGGTCGTCAGCAAACCCGCCACAACCAACAATCCCGTGAACCAGCCGGCTCGGATGAGGCTGAATCGATTCCCATCGGGATCGGCTGTCAGCCATCCCAGCGCGAGCCCGGTCACGGCCAGTGCGGCCAAAAATGCGAATGCGCGTTGGGTGAGGATGGAGACTTGGGGAGATCGGTTCATGGCGCAGGCAAATAAGTGTCACAGCGTAGCTTCGGTGTCTACTCTTAGAAACGAAATTTCCGAAGGTTGCCGACAAGGTTGTCGGTCAATTCGTTTAAAATCGTTTCGCCTTGTGGGCCCGATCAACGCACCGCATGTCCGACCACCATGAATCGCGAAACCAAAGAACGCATCGACCGAATCAGCGACCAGTTCGAATCGGACTGGAACCAGGACTCCTCGCCGCGATGGCGGGACCATCTGGACCAAATCGAACGTCAACATCAGGTCGATTTGTTGCGTGAGTTGATGGCCGTTCACCAGCATTGGTGCAAAAAACACGGCATCGATTGCGGGTGGTCCGCCTTGATCGATGCGGCTCCCGAACACCGGCAAGCGATCACCGAAATTCTCGATGGCGAAAATGCGACCGTCGTCGCGGCCATCGATCGAACCTTGGATGCTCCCACCGGCAATTTGGAGGCCACCGCTGATTCCGTCGCCAACTCGCCCGGCGAACGCGACGCGTCATCAACGGGAATCCGCATTCGCTACGTCGGTGATTACGAAATCGAATCCGAGATCGCTCGCGGCGGCATGGGCGTGGTCTACCGTGCCCGGCAAACGTCGCTCGGCCGCGTCGTCGCGCTCAAGATGATCTTGGCCGGTGAACTGGCAGGCGATTACGAAGTGACGCGGTTTCGCGCCGAAGCCGAGGCCGCCGCGGCACTGGAGCACTCGGCGATCGTGCCGATTTTCGAAGTCGGCCAGCATCACGGTCAGCACTATTTTTCGATGGGCTTTGTTGATGGCCCCAGCCTGTCGGAACAACTCAAATCCGGCCCGATGTCTCCTCGGTCGGCTGCCGAAATGCTGTCCCAAGTCGCCGATGCGGTGGATTACGCGCATGACCGCGGCGTCATCCATCGCGATCTGAAGCCCGGCAACATCTTGCTCGATCACGACGGCATGCCACGGATCACCGATTTCGGTTTGGCCAAGCGAATCGAAGGCGACGACGATTTGACCGCCAGCGGCCAGGTCATCGGCACGCCGGCCTACATGCCGCCCGAACAAGCCCGCGGCGATTCCTCGGCGATCGGACCGGCCAGCGATGTGTATTCGCTCGGCGCGATCCTGTACGCGATGTTGACCGGCCGACCGCCGCATCAAACCGATTCGTTGATCGACACGTTGCGGCAAGTGATTGAGAACGAACCGGTCAGCGTTCGCTCGCTCAACCCCGGCATCAGCAAAGACCTGGAAACGATCGCGGCCAAGTGTCTCGAGAAAGAGCCCTTGCGGCGATACGGATCAGCCGGTGAAGTCGCCGAGGAACTGCGGCGGTTCCTGCGTGGCGAACCGATCTTGGCCAGGCCCATCGGACGTCCGCAGCGTTTGGTCCGGTGGGCGCGTCGGCGACCGGCGTTGGCGACGCTCTCGGCGACGGCCGCGGCGTTGGCGTTGCTGCTGAGCATCGGCGGACCGGTCGCAGCGATGAATCAAGCTCGATTGCGAAACCGCGCCGAAACCAATGAAGCCCGCGCCAACCGTTTGGCCGAGAACGAACGCGCGGCCAAGCAGGACGCCCAGGCCAGCCGCCGAGCGATGGAAGTGTCGAAAGAACGCAGCGATCGGTCGTTGTACGCACGCACGGTGTCCCTGGCGATGCAGAAATGGAAAGACGGCAACTTGACGACCGCCGAAGACTTGTTGGCATCGACCGATAGCACACGACGCGGATTCGAATGGAATTACGTCGAAAGCTTGCTGCATCAAGAAACCCACCAGTTCGATGGACTCGGCGGCGTCCCCGCCCAAGCCCGACAAACCCCCGACGGTCGACACGTCGTGGCCTTCACGTCGGGAGATCCGCAAAAGATCGTCGTATGGAATTTGGACCAAACCACACCGATTTCGGTGCGGGACCGTCGCGGCATTGCGCTGTCCCCGGACGGTTCCCGGTGTGCGATCCTCGTCGACCAAACGATCGAGATCATCGAACCGGTCAGCGGCGAGGTGCTGGACCGCTTTGACAAACCCGAAGGCGCCTCGAGCTTCGCCACCTTTGGTGGCCCGAACAACCGATTGTTGGGCATCGTTTGCCGCAATAAAACCGTCGGCGTTTGGGACGTCACAACCGGCAAGCCCGTGCAGATCATCGACGAACCGAATCGGCGGCGGTTGCACCCGATCGCGATCAGCCGCGATGGTCGCCGGATCGGTTGGCGGCGATCCGACGACGGAGCAATCGAAGTTCGCAAGCTCAGCGACGGATCGGTGCTACTGGAAGGCGAAACGAGTAACGGCCAATTCAACTATCCTGCCCCGGTCGCTTTCTCGCCCGACGGCAAAGTCATCGCGGCGGGCCGGTTGGGATCGGTCGAACGAATCGACGTCGAATCCGGCCGGCCGTTGGCCGCCCTGATGCCGCTGAAAGGACTCGCGCTATCGATCGACTATTCACCCGACGGACACACGATCGCGGTCACCTGCGAAGACGGTTCGATTCGAATTTTTGACGCTGCCAGCGGTCGCTTGATGCAATCGTTGACCGGCCACGGCATCGGAGCAACGTACGGTGTCCGCAGCGTCCGTTTTGATTCGTCCGGCAAGGCGATCATTTCAGCCGGCAGCGACACGACGATCAAACGCTGGGACGTCGGCTGGCTCCAGTGGCACCGCAAGGATGACTCCGGTGCAATGTATGGTTCACAACGGCCCGACGAAGTTTGGAACATCGGAGAGGGACTCGTTGAATCGGTTGCCAAGTCGCCCGACGGATCACTGGCTTACGTCGGCAGCCAAGCCGGACGGCTGACGGTGATCGATACGACGATTCCAACCGAAGTCCGAATCGAGGATCTCGACTACCCGATCGGCTGCATGGCGGTTTCCGATGACGGTGGCGTGTTGTTCGTCGGCGAAGGTTCGTTGACATCGCGTCGGCCGGGAAACGTGCGTGCGTACGACGCGACGACCCTGGAACCGATCTGGCAGCATGGACCGCTGAAAGGTCCGGTGTCGGCGATCGACGTTTCCGGCGGCGCGACGTCTCGGGTCGTCGCCAGCGTCGGCGGACAAGCGGTCTCGATCGGTCAAGTCGTGGCGCTGGCGGTCGATGACGGCCGGCGGTTGTGGGAAAGCCCCGACGTGACCAACGGCGTGCGTGATTTGGTGATCGATCCCGCCGAAAAGCGAGTCGCCTGCGTCACCGTCGGCGGCGGCGTCGATTGGTTGGACTTGGACACCGGCCAACGCGTCGATCGACTGCCGATCGGCGTGTTCTACGCGGTCGACATCAGCGACGACGGCAAATCGCTGGCCCTGGGCGGTCAATCGTGGAACGTGATGGTGATCGACATCGCCAGCGGTGATGAACGATGGACGCGATTGCGGCACAGCGGCGCGGTGACATCGGTGCAGTTCGTTGACGACGACCGGCGATTGGTTTCGACGGCACTCGATGGCGTGACGAAAATCTGGGACGTGAGTCACGGCGATGTGATCTTGGACCTCGACGACACGTTGGGTGAAAAGTACGAGACCGAATTTTCCAGCTCGGCCGGTTGGCTGGCGTCGACGGCACGCAACGGAGCCGTCAATCTGCGACGCTTCCAACCGACCGGCGATGCGGTCGATGTCGTTTGGGAAACCGTCTGGCAAGATGATTTCGAGCGTGAAGAAATCGGTGGCGACTACCGCATCGGCTCTGGCTCGTGGGCGATACGAGACGGATTCGCGATCGGCACGGCGGCACCGGCGGTCTACGCACCGGGAACCAACGCGGCGTTGCTGATCGGTCGACGCGTGCTGCCGGCGGATGTCGAGATTGGGTTTGACTTGCGGATGCTGCAACCGGTGTTGGCCGAAACCAAGGTGTCTGACGAGAGTGGCCAGTACCAGATCGGTGCCGCCACGCTGACCCGACGGGGCACTCCGTTTAATCACGGTCATCGTGGCGTCATGCTGTCGCGGATGATCGCCGGTGGGTTCACCGAGATCGCATCGCGACGCGACGGCGTCGATTTTGAGATCAATCAAACCTATCGGATGAAAACGATACGGCGCGGGCGGCGCTGGTCGATGTACGTCGATGATCAGCTTGTCCGCGAAGCCGACATCGAAGTCGACACGCCGATGCCTTACGCAATGTTTCACGGGATCTTTGCCGATGTCGGTGAAGCGATCGCGATCGACAACTTGGAAGTTCGCATTCCGGCATCCGCCCTGCCGCAGCAACGAGCGACCGAGTTGGTCGCGGCGGCGTTCGATCGGCAAAAGATCGCGCCGCTGGTCGTCAGCGAGTTTCGCCAAGACGAATCGCTGTCGGCCGACGTTCGTTCGCGTGCTATCGACATCGCCCGCCGGTGGCCGCAATCGGACGAGGAAACGGCCAAAGAAATCTTTCGCATGACGACCGCCGGCGAAAAGACGACCGAGCAGTACGACGAGATGCTCGGCTGGCTGATCGACGATTGCGAACAGTCCGGTCCGCAAATCGATTTGGTCACCGCTGCCGCCGCGATGCGCTGCGACCGCCGAGACCAATCGTGGGAGTATCTCAAACGCAGCACGAAGGCGTTTGAGCAACAGCGGGGCGTGCGAAGTCCCTTGCACGTCGCCATCGCAGCGCTGTTGATGCACGCGGGCGGTCAAGCCGAACAGGCGACCGAGCGGCTGGGATGGATGCGGGAACTGATGCGGTCGGACGAATATCGCGACGACAAAGAATCACTGGCGTGGCTGGCGGAAGTGCAGTCAAAGGTCGACCCGCCGGAGTGGTCCGACGACGCGCGAGTCTTGGCCGATCGTTTGTGGCAAATCGATTCGGCCGCCGCGATCGGCGAGATGGGACGGATGTCCGATGCGGTCACCGAGAAAACGATTCTTGCGGACGCTCGCGGCGACGATGCGGTGGATTCGACGGAAACACCCGCGGACGACTGGATCGCTTGCGAGACGCTTTACCGACAAGGTTGTTTGAGCGGCTATCGGCTGTCTCGTTTTTCCTGCCGAGCCGATGTTTCGAATCCGGGCTTGATCGTCAGCGGATACACCCTTCAGTTTCCGTTGGGCTTTTTCAAATACATCCAGGTCGATCAGTTCGACGCGTCACCCGATTTTCCCGCGGCACAGTGGAAGCTGATTCGTCGCACCACGCGAATGGTTGAATCTCGCATTGAACAAAAGCGTTATGAATTTCAAAGACTCGGTTGGCACGCCGCCGAAGCCGACATGCGACGGGCCGATGAAGAAGGTGACTTGTTTGCCCGCGTGCGGACGCGATTGTTTGTCGGGCGCAATCGGGAAGCGTTCGAGTTGGCCGCTGACCTCGCGCGTCAGAATCCTGATTCGGCCGCCGCGTTCGAATTGCTCGCCCAGGCCGCCTACCAGACTCGACGGCCTGAAATCATGCGTAAAGCTGCCGAAAAAGTCGCCAAGCTCAATCCGCTGCAAGCCTCGACGCCGCTGATCCGCACGGTGGCGGTCGAAAGTCTATCGCCTGACGAACCCACCGAGCTGCCCTATAAGATTGCAGTCCGTGTACCGCCGTTTTTCCAACTTGCCCCCAGCAATCTGCTAGCCGCCGGTGAAGCGGGCATTGTCGCGTATCAAGTCATGCCAGACTCGCTGATCGGCGTGATCCGGATGCCCAAACAAGTCGACTTCGAAGCCTTCGTCGATCAGATGATCGAGAATCGAGAGACCACTTTAAAAGTCGACACACTCGATCGCCGCGAGCGAACCGTCGACGGCTTGCCCGCGATCGAGTTCGTGCAGGGCGGATTGGGCATCGGCCGCGCGATGCTGGGCACCGCCGGGACGCGGACACTGCAGCGGTTTGTCGTGGTGGATCGCGATGACGATCAATTGATGATACTGCTGTCCGCGTACGGCCACGAGTTCCCCAACCGCGATCCCGAGTTTGAACAATTCCTGCGACAAATGAGTTTGAAATGAACGATGCAACCGCAGATTCCACCGGCCGAGCCGCTTGGAACGTCGATGACGAAACCGCCCGCAAACTTCACGGTGCCTCCGCGTTGATGTTGGGGTTATTGGCGTTAGGCATTTTCATGATGTTCACGGCACTGCTGGACGAGTCGGCGGTCTGGACCGGATACATCTTGCTGACCGGCTGGTTGGGGCTGGCGGCGGGGTTCGGAGCGGCCCCGTCATGGGCACGATACAAGTTGAACATGTACAACGACCCGCCGCCGTATCAAAACGTGTTACCGACATGGTTTTGGGGGCTGTTCAACTTTTGGCTGCCGAGTTTCGCGGTGATCCTCTTCGGCGCGATGCTGGCTCAGGTGTTGGACCAGCAAGACCTCTCTCCTCGCCACGGCGGCAAACTACTGCAGTCCCTCGCGTTTTACTTCAATGCCGCCGGCGCATGCTGGTCAGGCCTGTGGCGAGCGACACGCTAGAAACAAATAGAGAATCAAACAGTGCCATTCGTCCCAGACCGCTCGACCGCTCGCGAAACAGCCCGCTGCGATTCGATCGAGGCGTCGATTCCACGCGACGCCAACAACGAAGCCACCGGCTGCGGAACCTTGGCAGCCACCCCGTCGACCGTCTGTTTGGACGTCCAGCGAAGCAGCGCCCAGTAATCCTCCCAAGTCATCGACAAGAAGCCTTTGTCGCTGGCGCGATAACCCTCGCTGTGAACTTGCGGG
>CAYVRC010000175.1:0-2489 GCA_964453205.1 uncultured Pirellulaceae bacterium
TCAAGAAAATCTTCGGATCGCCTCAGAATTCCTCCGCCCTGATCGGGCTGCTCAACGCGATTCTCGATTTTGAGCATCCGATCGAATCGGTTGAGATCCTCAATCCGTTCAGCTACCAGGAGTTTTCCGCGAGCAAGCTGATTGTGCTGGACGTCCGCTGTCGCGACTCGGCCGGTCGGTGGTTGAACGTCGAGATGCAGGTTTCGGTCTTCGCGGGGCTGATCGAGCGGCTCGTTTACTACGCCTGCAGCATGTACGTGGACCAATTGTCTCCCGGCGGCAATTACGCACTGGCTGCCCCCTCGATATCGATCTGCCTGCTCAGTCGGGTGCTGTTTGCAGAGACCGACCAAGCCCATCACCGTTTTCAGATGGTTGACCGGGAAAGCGGTCGAGAGATTTCCAACGCGATCGAAGTCCACACGGTAGAATTGACGAAGTATGAACTGCATGAGCGGTCGATCGCCGAAGCGAGTAAACTTCATCAATGGGTGTTTTTGCTGCATTCCGCCCAGGATTTCGATGCCGCAACACTCAGGCAATTGCTACCCGGTATTGAATTCGAAGCCGCGATATCGACGATCGAGACGATTTCCGCGAAAACGGAGGACAAAGAGATGTACGACCAACGCGAGAAAGCTCAGCGAGACTACGAATGGGCGATTTCAGGTGCCCGTCAAGAGGGACGGGAAGAGGGACGACAAGAGGGACGACAAGAGGGACGACAAGAGGGACGGGAAGAGGGACGGGAAGAGGGACTCGAGCGCGGCTTGGTTGCCGGTCGGATTCAAACACTGCAGGAACTCCTGGGAGATGCACCTACAACCGCGACGGATCTGGCGGAACTTCACTCGGATGCACTTACGACCCAACTCGCCGAATTGCAGCAGCGTTTACGTGACCGCCAAGTGTGAAGATTCGGTATTCACGATGACCACAAGGACAGATCAAAGGTGTCGTCAGATCAAAGGTGTCGGACACCGAAAAGGCAGATTCGGTAGGTTGGGACCGGCTGCGCCGGAGTGAAGCGACGTTCAAGCGGTAGCCGATAGGGTGCCGTTTCTCATTGGCAGGCGGGATGCCCGCCACACCTGCGGCGCGCGTTGCCGCCCATGCTGAACCTGAGCATCGAACTCGCGAGCCGAAGGCGACGCGCACGAAGTGCGTCGCGACTGTTTCGGCCCGGAAGGCCGCCACCCTGGGTAGATCGCTGAAACGACGGCGACAGGTTTGGAGGGTGGCTGGGGTTTGGAGGGTGGCTGGCACCGTTTGCGGTCGGTCGCAGCGATGCTCACGGCGGCAAGAGCGTCCAGCCGGCAACGCCGGGCTAGCTGTGCGGGGGGACCAGATCCGGCGAAGCACGACGTAGGCGTGACAACCGGATCACCGACTCGCCCGACGGACTCCATAGACTTGGTAGTTCGGGTATCGGTTCAACGCCATCGCCGACGCGATCTCGCTGTTTTGCGCGGTGACCATCACGGTCATGCGACGGCCGTAAACTCCGAGAGGAGGCTGCAGCCCGACTTCCCAAATCGAAGTCAGCCCCGTGGCGGCCGCCAACATGTTGAGCTTCAGGATCTCGATCTGCTGTCGCTGTTGTTCTTCTCGGTGGTAATGCATCGCCTCGGATCGCATCAACAAGCTTTCGCGACTCCGCGCTTCGCTGTCATCGGCTTGGTGAGCTTTGACCCAAGCGTCCCAACCCGGCTTCAAGACCTCCAATTCCCTCTCGCCGAACAGAAAGAAGGGCACGGGAATCTGGTCCCCCGTTTCCAGCTCCATCAGGACACCTTCGAGCGGATAGACCTTGGGCTGGCCGCCGAGTCCTTTGGCCCAGTTCGTCAACTCGTGCTCGCCGGTCATCGTCTGTCCTTCAAGATCCGAGATGACCTTTAACAGCAATCGTTGATGCAGCGGATCCAGCTCTTCGAACTTGGTGCCGTTGATGGTGACCTTTCCACGTTGTCTTGCCAGCGCGTAGTCCTTGCGTCCGTAGGCGAGCACCCGGCCACGAATTTTCACCCCGTCCTTGGACGTCCAAGTCTGCATCTCTTCGATCGAATCTTTGAGCCTTTCGTCCAGCTCCTTGGATCCGACGTAGTCTCGATCGGCTTGGGACAGGTCGACAAGGTCGACGGCGACGAGTTTCCCCGACGGCTGCTTCAAAACCACGGTCGCGTCGCTGAAAGCAATGGCGTCGCCTTCCAAGGAGTAATCACCTTGCGCACTGGTCCAAGTCCGCGCGAATGTCGGCTGAGAAAGCATGACGGCGAAGAGGGCAACGAAGAACGGACGAGTTGACGTCATCGAAAGGGACTCCTGAAGGGCGGCGGGATGGAAAAGCCTCCCGCCACGAGACACGCTTGTGAACCTGGTGATGCAGGAACGAACCGGCGGATTGGACCGCCGGCCTAATGAAATTCTACCCGGCCGTCGGCCTGATTCGTCGTCGGCTCAATTCGTCGAGGGCGAAACCGCTGCGGGAT
>CAYVRC010000175.1:2589-4039 GCA_964453205.1 uncultured Pirellulaceae bacterium
CGTCGGCCTGATTCGTCGTCGGCTCAATTCGTCGAGGGCGAAACCGCTGCGGGATCATCGGCGTCTTCCTCCGGCTGGGGAAGACGCACGAGCAAGTAATCGTCCTGCGTCTCGGTACCGAAATGGATCAGCAACGGGGCTTCGTCCTGAGTCAAGTTGTACAGTCCCGTTTCCGCAACAACCTTTTCGCTTTCTCCGAAGCGAAGGGCGACACGTTGGGTTTCTTTGTCGACGCGACCCTGAATGGAATCGGCCTTTTCGGTTTCGCTGTTGAACATCGTGCCGGAGATCACGCCCGACTTATTCACGGCCAACTGGATCGTTCGGCTCACGTCGATGTCGTCCGGGTCCGTGGTCAATGCGAAAGTTCCCAGCGGTAACCATTCGGCTTCCATGGCTTCTTCCTCGGAATCCGGGGCCGCTACGGTCGCCAAGTCGGCGGCGCTCTGTGCGAACTCATCGACGCCGGCGACTTCCTGACCGCCGATGAAAACTCGGTTGTCGGTGTAGGTCACGTTGCCGCCGTCACCGTAGTCGTAGTAGATCGGTTGGCTTAAAGAAGCCGGAGCAGGCCCCGTGCTGACCCAATTGGTGACTCGAGTGTAAGTCGGCGTGCTCCACCAATAGACCCAAGAGTGCGCCGGAAAGACGTAGTAATAGTGCCAGCCGCAGAACCGGAACGGGTGAGCCGCCCACCAGCCCGGCCGGTAATAGCCGGGGAAACCTCCGGCCGCATATCGCCAGCGATCCCGTACTCGATCGCCCCAGTCCCGTCGCCGATCGATCCGAACGGGATAACGGTCCTGCCAGTTTCGCATCGAGACCAAGTTGTTGCTCCAACGGTTGTTGATCTGATTGATCGAATCGCGATCGATGTTGGCCCAACTCGGGCGATTGTTGATGATCGTATTGTTTCCCAAATTGATCTCGCCGATGTCGATCGACGGCCGGTTCCCGCCGCCGATCGAATTGTCCAGATTGGGAAAAGTGACATCGGGACGGTTGAAGGCTGGCCGGTCGAGGCTCGGCCTATCGATGCTCGGCCGATCAGGCTTGGGCCGACCGGCGATGGGGCGATCAGGAACCGTTCCGGGAAGCGTCGTCGGACGTCCGCCACCACCCTCGGGACGCAGCGGACGATCCAGCCCCAGAAAGTCGCCCAAGTCACCCAAGCCGGGCTTGTCGCCACCGGGTCTCAGGTTGCCTGGCAGTTTGCTGGGAACGCTAGGCCGCTGGTTCCCCGGAAGTCGATTTCCGGGCAACTTGTTCGCGACATCAGGCAACTTGTTTCCAGGAAAGCGATTGCCGCCCCCGGCAACGGGCCGATCGACGCCGGGCCGTGAAATGCCAGGAAAACTGATACCGGGACGTGACAAGTCGGGACGCGACCCACTGGGACGTGACATGTCCGGCCGTGACACGTTGGGACGTGACACGTTGGGACGTGACA
>CAYVRC010000175.1:4139-12386 GCA_964453205.1 uncultured Pirellulaceae bacterium
CGTGACACGTTGGGACGTGACACGTTGGGACGTGACATGTTGGGAAGCGACATGCTGGGACGTGACACGTTGGGCCGTGACAAGTCGGGACGCTGCACGCTGGGACGCTGCATGCTGGGACGCTGCACGCTCGGACGCGAAGCGCTCGGACGCGACACGTTGGGACGCGTCATGCTGGGACGCGACACGCTCGGACGCGACACGTTGGGGCGCGACACGCTCGGACGCGAAAAGTTGGGACGTGATCCGCCGAAGTTGGGCATGCTGGTGCTCGGTCGCACCGCGGGACGGGCCATGTTGGCTCCGCGAGAATTCCCGCCACCGGCGCGTCCGCCGAATCCGCCCGCGGTCACGGGTGTTAGGCCGAGCAGCGTCACTGAGGCGGCGATCATCGCCATCGAGCGGCTTCGGCCGAGACGTGTTTTGTCGTTTCGCTTCCACCTCATGGCTTGTCTCCTTCGACGACTTGCGATGCGTCGGTTGTTCGTCGAACCATCACAGGTTCGGTGTTGGGCAGCGGCACACCACCGGCGGAGCGTCCGATCATCTTCACTTGGAGCGAATCTCCATCGATCCGCCGAACGATGTAGGTGCTCGAGGCCACGGCTCCATCGGGCAAGGTTTGCGTCGAATTTACGGAGATCATTTCGTCGTCGATCGTCCAAGAACCTTCGCCAAAACTGCCGTCATCAAAGAATGACCAGGAACGGACTTGAGCGGTCATCGGGTCGACGCCGATGATCTGAAAACCGACCCGCAGCGACTCTCCCGGGATCTCGCCACGAAACGTTCGCACCAAGAAGTTCTTTCCCGGCAACCAGCGGACTTGCGTGACCACGTCGGCGTCGTCGGTTTCGTCACGCCAGGTGCCTTCGAGCCAAGCGATCGACTGCAACACGTCGGCGGGCGAAGCCTGCACGCCGAGCAACGTTTCTTCGATGCTATTGATCAACCACTCGTCACCCTGTCGAACCAACAAGGCGACAAACTGAAACGTCTGCGGCGGTTGTTCGGGGAATCCGATTTCGTTGGTGCCTTCCACCCGGGCGGCACCTTCGCCGAGCATCCGCACGCTCTCGACGCTGACGCTCAGGCTGGGCGGCGCATCCCCGGTCAACGCTTCGGAGAGCATTTTCGAGATCGCTTGGCGGCCTTGCAAATCCGTGCCAGCGGTGAGGTCAAGATACTGCGCGTCGTCGGTCCACATCATTCCGACCGACGCAGCGTCTTTTGCGTTGAAAGACTGGACGTAGCGATCGATCGAACCGCGGACGGCGGTTTCGTCCGCTGCGGCCACCCCCGATCCGATCAAGGCCGTCCAAACGGAGAAAACGAAACGCAACATGATTTTGGTTTCCAAAAAGATAAAGTCGGCAAAAAGGGACACAGCTCTTTCCTAACGCTTTTCTCCCGACCGATCCGTCGTGGGGCATCTGATCGTAAGCTTGTCCCCCCGGCCGGCAAGCCTGGCGGCGAAAAAACGCCGTTGAACCATCATGATCGATAGAAAATTCGTGGGATCGCCTCAGGGTGTTTCCCAAACGCCGACGACCGACCTCAACTTTTCGACCTTAAAGTCGCGTTGATCCGAGCCAGCGATTCTCAGCGTCGACCCTGATCATGAAGATCCTCGATTTACTTGGGCGAATAGGCTTCCTTCGTCCGAAGTCTCAAGAACAGGTAGCCGCTCGGATTTGGCGTCGATCGCAGTTCGGTCAACGGCTAGGGACGGGAAACTGAAAAGATGTGCACGATGAACAAATATGTGAAAAAATTCGCCGCTGCGGGGTACGGAAAATCCTTCAGCACGCTTTCGATGGCATTGTTCATCGCGTGGTCGGGGACGGCCCAACCGACCTCGGCCCAACCGGCATCGACGCCGGCGACGTGCGGTCACCTGGTCGACTGGTCCAACGGTTGCGACGCCGACGGTTGCGATCTGGGCGGCTGCGACGGGCTGGGCGGCTGCGACGATCTGGGCGGCTGCGACGGGCTGGGCGGCTGCGACGGCCGAGCGGCGGTCCCGACGTGTTTCGGATGCCTGGACCCCTGGCGGGAGTGTTTCGCCGACTCGGGCATCACCTTTACCAACAACCTGACGCAGTTCTATTTCGGCACCGTGTCGGGCGGCAACACGGAGACGGCCCGCTACGGCGGTCACGGTGATTACGTCGCCAATTTTGACCTCGGAACCTTGGGCGTTCATGAAGGCCTGTTCCTCAAGGTGCGTGCGGAACACCGTTTCGGCAGCTCGATCACGGACGCTAGCGGAGCGTTCTTTCCCGCGACCGTGGCCGCCGATCTGCCGGTCAGGGATAGCCGGGACTTGTACATCACGAACTTTGTCTTCACGCAAGCGTTGTCGGAAAACTTCATCACGTTTGCCGGCAAAGTCGACACGCTGGATGGCGACGCCAACGCATTCGCGCACGGTCGCGGCATCACTCAGTTCAGCAACACCGCCTTCGTCGCCAACCCGATCGCTCTTCGCACGATCCCCTATTCGTCGCTGGGTGCGGGGTTCGCCTATCTCATGAACGGCGAACCCTTGCTGTCGTTCTTGATGATCAATCCGACCGACACGACGACCGGCAGCGGCTTTGACGAACTCTTTGCCGAGGGCGTCGCGTTTTCGACCGAGCTTCGCGTGCCGACCCGTTTCTTCGGACGTCCCGGGCACCAATTGCTCGGGGTCACTTACAGCACCCGAGACGTCGCCCGGCTGGATCAGGACCCGCGGATCGTCTTGCCGAACGTCCCGATCGCACGTGGCAGCGATTCGTGGTCGGTTTATTGGAACACGGATCACTATCTTCACGTCGACAAGTGCGATCCCGACCGCGGCTGGGGGTACTTCAGCCGCGGCGGCGTCGCGGACGACGACACGAACCCGATCAGCTATTTTTGGAGCATCGGGATCGGCGGCGACAGCCCGCTTCGTTCACGAAGCGGCGATGCGTTCGGCATCGGATACTACCTTTCGGACACCAGCGACGAAGTGGCTCCGTTCTTGGCCGCCGCCCTGGGCGGTGTCGGCGACGGCTATGGGGTCGAAGCGTTCTACAACATCCGAGCCACATCGTCACTGACCATCACGCCGGATTTCCAATACCTCAGCCAAGCCCGCGAGGCGATCGACGACGCCTACATCGTGGGCGTGCGAGCGAATCTGGTTTTCTGAAAGCCTTCAGCCCCAAAGACCCCCGAGCCTTCAAGAACCCACGGCCGATTTCATTCGGCCGTCGATCGGATCGGCAAGTCGTTCAGGCCTGCCGGTATTCCTGATCCTTGACGATCCCCGGTTGCGGTACCGCGTAGCGACCGTTTTCGTCGGGTGTCACCGGCGCGGGACCGTCGTAACTCAGATCGGCAACGCCCGGGGCGAACTCGTGGGGGCAATTCGCCATTTGCTCGTAGGTGATCTCTTGGCCGGTGTGCGCGGCCATGCGTCCCATGCTGGTGACCAGACTCGCCTGCACGCCTCGGGGGACTTCGTTGTACGGCTTGTCATTGACGATCGCGTCGATGAAGTCGGCCCATTCCAAGTCATATGGACTCAACTGCGGCGTGTCGTATTCCCAGATCTTCTGGCGACGATTCTGGTTCTGGTCCGAGTACGAACTGACTCCGCGGGGAGAGTGTCCCGATTTGCTGACGAATGCCGAACCCTTGGTGCCGTGGACGACGCTGGACATTTCGTTGTAGCAACCCTGCATGTTGCGTCCGTCAAAGAACAACTTCGTTCCGTCGGGGTAAGTGTATTCGACGCTATAGGAATCGAAGTTCTGGTCGACGTACGGTTGGCCGTCGGGCGATTCGTGGTAGTGACGCCCGCCGACGGCGTGCGCCTTGATCGGCCAAGCGTTCTTCATCCACGAGGTCTCGTCGATCTGGTGGATGTAAAAGTCGCTGAAGCTGCCGCCGCTGGCCCACAAAAAACTGTGGAAGCGTTCGATCTGCCATTCGACTTCTTTCTTTTCGGCCGGCTTGGGCGTTGAGAACGCCGAACCGATCATGCCCTGCATGCGATAGGCACGCATCGCGATGATGTCGCCGATCTCACCGTCCTGGATGCGTTGGTGAAGCTGCTGACGACCGCGGCAGTGCCGGATCATCAAACCCACGGCGCACTTCAGATTTTTTTCGTCCGCTTTCTTCGCCAGTTCCAACATCCGCTTGGCACTCGGCCCGTCGGCGATCAAGGGCTTTTCCATGAAGACGTGCAATCCGCGATCGATGGCATATTGGAAATGCACGCCCCGAAAGGCAAGCGGAGTCGCAAAGACGGCGATGTCGCCGGGATTCAAATGATCTAGCGCTTGCTTGAATCCGTCGAAGCCCACGTGTTGACGTTCTTCCGGGACGTCGATCTTTTCGGGAGTGTCGAGAAACTCATTTTTGAGTGCCGACAAACTGATTTCCAAACGGTTTTCGAACACGTCGGCCATCGCGACCAACTTCATCGGCGCGTTCTCGACGTGCAACGCGTTGCCGGCGGCGCCGGTGCCACGCCCGCCACAGCCGACCAAAGCGACCTGCAATTCATTCTTGGAGGATTGTCCGTAGACGTGCGGTGCGGCAATGCTGCCGAGTGCCGCGGCGGTGCCGGCGGACTTCAAGAAATTTCGTCGGGGAAGATCAGTCATCGAGGTGTTGCTTTCACGAAGGTGGGGAGGTGGGTCAGCGAGCGCCCGTGGCGCTGTTCCAATATAAATCCATTTCTTCGGCCGAGGGGACTTCCAAAGGACGGACGACCCGAAAGCCCAGCCAGTGGGCGTCGGTGTGATACCAAATGCTTCGCGGCAGTTGCGGGTCTTGGTCCTTCCAGGACGGCTCGCTGCCGCGTCGATAGGCCGCACGGAGTTGTTCGGGATCGTCGTACCAACTGCCGCCGCGCACGCTGCGGGGATACAACCGCTCGGGTTTCAAGTAAGGCCCCGGTTGGGACGCATCGATCCGTGAAAAATAGTTTTCGTCGTAGCCGTCGGCCGTCCATTCCATGACATTGCCGTGCATGTCGTGCAGTCCCCAAGGGTTGGGCTTCAACTGGCCGACGGGTTGATACTTGTCGTTGCTGTTGTCGTAAAACCAGCCGTGGTCCTCGATCTCATCGGGATCAAACGAGTACGGCCCCGTCGTGCCGGCGCGACAGGCGTATTCCCATTCGGCTTCGGTCGGCAGTCGATAAAAGTGACCGGTCTGGGCGCTCAACCATTGGCAGTACTTGTTGGCCGCGTGCTGAGTCATGCTGATCGCGGGAAAACCGCTCTGGCCCATTCCGAAACTCATCTCCGTGTAAGGCGGTGTCGGCTGGCTGATGCCGTCGACGATTTCATGAACGTTCGGGTCGTAATCTTTGCGCGCCCCGTGTTTTTCGCGATCCACCTGGGTCACCATGAACGGTTCATACTCGTCCCAGGTGACTTCGCACTTGCCCATCCAAAACGGCGACAGTTCGACGGTGACTCGAGGCCCCTCGTTGTCACCGCGATCTTCTTCATCCTCGGGGCTGCCCATCAAGAAGCTGCCGCCGGGAATCGGCAACATTGTGAATTCGACACCCGTTCGTGGAATCGTCTCGCTGTACGCCTTCATCTGATCGGCATCGACGTCCCCTGATTTCTCGACGATCCCTTGGCGGATTTTTTCGATCAGCTCGGCGTCATCCGGCGTCGAATACGGCAACACTTTGCCGGCGACGGAAGCGGCCTCTTCCGCCCACAAGCTCCAGCAAGATCCGCCCAAGATCAGCGACGACAACAGCAAACAAAATCCGGTCCTCCGACGTGTCCAAGGCGACGAGACTCGGGCGGACGTGCGGTGCTGAAAGAAGAATTCCGACATGACAGAGCGTTCAGGGAAAGGAAGCGAAGGACGAGCCGAGGTGCCCAAGACCAAAGCTGAATCTTACTCCAAAGCTTGCCGAGTCTGACAGAGACGTCACGGCCCCCCCTTGCTTACGACTTTTAGATGCGGATGAGAGGACTCGAACCTCCACGTCCTTAACGGACACTAGAACCTGAATCTAGCGCGTCTGCCAGTTCCGCCACATCCGCATGTCGCAAACCGAAACCCCCGGGGTCAAGAAAGGGGGCCGGTTTCAAGCAGTGAGGGCGAGAATATCGCTTGCCTTTCGCAGTGACAAGTCCGCCTGGTGACATTCGCCGCCGTGTTTCCGGGTCGCCGGACTTCCCTCAGGAATCGGTCGCCTGGTGCTCGTCGACCGTTTTGCCCAAAACGATCGGAAACGTCGCTTCCAGCTCGCCCAGTTTCGAACCGGCCAACGCCTTGAAATCCGCCAACACGGTTTGTTTGGCTTGCCGGCCCTCGATGCGTCGAAACAAGCCGTCGGTCTCGTTTTTCGGGTGCCCCTTGATCAGCAGCTGCGTGGTCAGAACCCGGTGCCCGTTGCGGCTGACGGCGAAGTGGATGTGCGGCGTGCGACCGGGATACGCCACCGGTTTGACGGTTCGGAAGTAGTACCGGCCCTGTGAATCCGTGCTGAATCGGCCGTAACCTTGGAAATTGCCATCGCGTTTCTCCCGGTTCACCGACCGACTGTGCAGGTAGGCTCCGTTGGCATCGCACTGCCAGATTTCGACCAAGGCGTTGCGAAGCGGTTGCCCGGAAAGCGAAACGACCGTCCCGGACAGGTGCGTGATTTCACCGATGCTGGGCGTGATCGCGTCGTTGACGATCAGCAGGTCGTTATCCGTGTCCAGCGGCAGCTTGTCGGGATAAAACGGCCCTTCGGTCATCGCGGCGGTCGGTGTCAGCTGTTCCGCCAGCACGCCCGGCGTCCACAGCGCCGCGACGGACAGACCGGACGTGTGAATCATTTTTCGTCGCGAAAGCATCTGCGTTGCTCCAATTGAAAAAGGGTGATTCCGGGATTCGGACTACGGACGACTTCGCCCGGCGGCGATCAGGTCGGCCAATTCCTGTTTCATTCGATCGGCGACCTCCGGGTGTCGGTCGATAACGTTTCGCGTCTCCCCGGGGTCATGATCCAAATGAAACAGCTGAAACTCGGCAAAGTTCTGGTTTTCCAAACGGAGTTCGACGTTTCGCGCGTTCTTCCTTGACAGTTTCATGAGTTTCCACGGGCCGGCGCGGTAACCGAAGTTGCCCGCTTGTCCGTTGTCCTGCTGGACCAAAGAACGCCGGCCTTCCTCGGAAAGCCCCAGCAGCGCCGCGGAAACGTCGAAACTGTCTCGACACGCATCGGCGGGAAGTTCGGCCCCGACCATCGCCGCGCACGAGGCCGCCAAATCGACCGTACAGACCATTGCATCGGAGACGCCGGGCTTGATCGTGCCTGGCCACCAAGTGAGCAAAGGTGTTCGGGTTCCGCCTTCGAAAACGTTGTACTTGCCGCCGGTGAAAGGACCGTTCGGGTCGTGCCGACCCAACTTTTCGATCGCGTCGTCCTTGTAACCGTCGTCCAGGACGGGCCCGTTGTCGCTGCAGAACACGATCATCGTGTTTTGGTCCAAGTCCAATTCTTTCAGCGTCGCGACGACTTCGCCGACACACCAGTCCAATTCCACGATGGCGTCGCCCCGCGGGCCGAGCCCCGACTTGCCTTGAAACCTTTCGTGAACGACGCGGGGGACGTGCAGGTCGTGGGAGGAAAAGAACAGAAAGAACGGGCTTTCTTGGTTGTCTCGGATCCACCGTTTCGATTCGGACACCCAGCGGTCCGAAAGGTCTTCGTCACGGAACCGCGCCGCGTGACCGCCGGTGTAAAAGCCGATCCGGCTGATGCCGTTGTGAATCGTCGCGTTGTGACCGTGCGACCAATCCATCTTCAGCGTGTCGCGGTGCGTCACTCCCGTCGGGTGATCTTCCGACGGTTTCTTATTGCCCACCCACAACGGATCGGCGGGGTCCAAGTTCAGCACCCGATGATCGCTGACGTACACCTGCGGGACGCGGTCGTTGGTCGTGGGCAGCAAAAAGCAGTGATCGAAACCGATTTCCAAAGGACCGGGTTTCAACGCCCCGTTCCAATCCGGTCCGACGCCGGGTTCGCCGAGCCCGAGGTGCCACTTGCCGATCACGGCGGTTTTGTAGCCCGCCCCTCGCAACAGCGAAGCCATCGTCGGCGTGCCGGCGGGAATCAACGCGGGACTGTTGGGTGCGGCGATGCCCGTGCCGTCTTCACGAAACGCGTAGGTCCCGGTCAAGAGAGAGTATCGCGTCGGGGTGCAGGTCGACGCGGAGCAATAACCGCTGGTGAACCGC
>CAYVRC010000176.1:0-12354 GCA_964453205.1 uncultured Pirellulaceae bacterium
AGAGACCACGCGACGGCTCCAAAGCGTGGTGACGGCAGACTCGGGCTGATACAATACCCAATTCGTCGTTGCACACGGCGACGCGGCTTAGTTCAACTTCGTTTTATCGATCATCTCTCCGCGACGAGTCGATAAAACGCTATTCGTTCTGTCTTGAAACTACAGAGTCAATTGGAGCTGGTTAGGGCTCCGCTTCGCCAACCGTTCAACCGCAGCGCCGATCGTTGGTGCTCGCATCGCCTGATGCAACTTGGGTCCGTAGATGGGGATCTTTTCCAACCGAAAAGCAACATTGAACAAGAGGATCAATTCAAACATGAGTGAACGTCCCTCACCAGCGGAAGTTGCAAAACGCAATTGGCTCTTCATGAAACGCAACTGGCTTTTCATATTCGCTGGCTTAGGAATCTGTGGCCTTCTTGGCGATTTCGTTGCCGGTTCCGATGGCCGTAACCTGGGAGGCGGAATTGGCTTCGCGATTGGGATGATTGTCGCCTGGATCGCTAGTAAAATTCGCAGCGAACGAGATCGAACCAAAACACCTCGAGAGACAGAAATCGGGTAGCCGCGGCCATTGCTGACCGCAGCCCCCACACCACGTAGCATGCGGGTCCGCCCTACGCGGTTCGACGAAGCGGAGCAAGCTCTGCCCACAAAGTCTTCAAACCGATCAAGCCTTGTTCTGCGAGCCATGTGTTGGTCATACCAACACCACTGGCAATGGTTTTGGCCATGTGCCAGTAGCCCTTGCGGCTGCGTGCGTGACGAATCGCTTGGCGGCGAGGAACACCCAACCGGATCAACATCTCCCGGCGACGCTTGGGACGTTTCCACTGTTTCCAGTAGCACATCCGAAGGCGGCGACGGATCCACTGGTCGAGCTTGTCGAACAGTTTCAACTGCGATGCGATCCCGAAGTAACCCATCCAGCCGCGGACGTAACGCCGCAGCTCGCCCAAGCGACGCTCCATCGAAATGCCCCGGCTTCTGCCGGTGATCTCCGCCGTCCTTACCAGGCCCGCCCCTCCGGCAACCGACGTCCGTCACTATCACTGCGGCCACGGGCCGTGGCGAGGATAGCTCTCAGACGGACCAAAGACAGTATCCGCGTTTGCAAGAACAGCGGTGGCAACGGCCAGGAGAACAAAATTAGGGACCACGACGATTGTCCGCCTTTTACGGCGTTTCCGCCATCGGGCATCCCGGATAGTTTCTGAAACCAGTTTCATATAGTAATGTATTTCCCGATCACTCTTACGTCAACCTGCTGCTGAGTCGGATGAAGCTTCCACGATGCCACCGAGAAACTACTTTGCCCTCCTTGCATTTGCCCTGCCTTCGGTTTGGGCTGTCGCGGACGAGATCGTCCGTCCAGACAACCCAGCCACGGTCTCCGAATCTCGATCGCGGGAGCGAGAATTCACCGTTGATCGTCGGTACTTGATCCTGCCCATCGAAAACGGAACCGAGCAGACCAAGGTTGAGCTGAGCGTTGCCGGCAAACCGGTTCGCGAATACAACGTTGAACTCGCCACCGACTCCGAGGCAACCGATTTTTACGCGTTCTTCACGATCGAGGCTTACCAAGGCCGTCCGGCGGAGGTGAACGTCGCCGCGGCGACCGAAGAGGGCTTCGAGCTGATCCGTCAAGCCGACGAAGTGCCCGGATTCGACGACCTGTACGACGAGCCGCTCCGGCCCCAGTTTCACTTTTCGCAAAAAGTCGGCTGGAACAACGATCCCAACGGCATGGTCTATCTCGACGGCGAGTGGCACTTGTATTTCCAACACAACCCGGTGGGCTGGAAATGGGGCAACATGACCTGGGGGCATGCGGTCAGTAAGGATCTGATTCATTGGGACCAGCTTCCCAACGTGCTGTTTCCCAACACGATGGCCGAAGGAGCCTGTTTCTCGGGCGGGGCGACGATCGACAAGCTCGACACGGCCGGTTGGAAGACCGGCGACAACGAGGTCCTCGTGGCGTTCTTCACTGACACCGAACTGGGTGAATGCGTCGCCTACAGCAATGACAACGGTCGCACGTTCACGCTTTACGAAGGCAACCCGATCATCAAGCATCAAGGCCGCGACCCGAAGGCGATCTGGTACGAATACGACCAAGACGATGTGCCGCTGAACGAAGAAGCACAACGACTCGGCGGGCACTGGGTGCTGTTCGTTTACAACGAAGCCCCCGGCCTTGAACCCAACACCGCTTTTTACACGTCGATGAACCTGAGGCACTGGACGCTGCAGAGTCGGCTGGAAGGCTACTATGAATGTCCCGAGCTTTTTGAACTGCCCGTCGATGACGATCCGACCGCAACGCGTTGGGTCACCTTCGCCGCCGACGCGAAGTACACGATCGGCGATTTCGACGGCCGACGATTCAAGCCCGATCACGAGGGCAAGCACCAAGTCCATTACGGTGCCTATTACGCTTCGCAGACGTTCGAGAACGCACCGGATGGTCGACGGATTCAGGTCGGTTGGGCTCGGTTGCCGATGCCCGGGATGCCGTTCAACCAAGCGTTCAGCTTCCCGCACGAACTGACACTGCGCTCGACACCTGAGGGTGTTCGCATGTTTGCCGAACCGATCGATGAGATCGAAAAACTGCACGTCGAGCAGCACGTCGCCGAGCCCCAATTAATCACCCCCGATCGTCCGATCAGATTGGACGTGTCGGGAGAGCTTTTCGAAATTCACGCTACGTTCGAGGTGGGCGCCGCGAAACGTCTCGGTTTGAACGTGGGCGACAACTTGATCGAATACAACATTTACGAAGGCAATCTCAACGGCGCGGCGATGGACCCCGTCGACGGCAAGATCAAATTGCAGATCCTCGTCGATCGCCCGATGATCGAAACTTGCGGCAACGAGGGCGAGGTGTTCATCACATCGGACCGTCGCAGCACCGGCGAGGTCAACTCGATCAAAGCCTTCGTCCACGGCGGCGCGGCGCGATTGATCGAGCTGAAGGTCCACGAGTTGAAATCGATTTGGCCTTGATTCGATGACGCTACCCGACGTTCTTCTTTTCCCTCAATCTCCTGCCCCGAAACAGAGAAAGTCATTTTGAAAAGCCGCCTGTCACCCCGCTTCCTCATCATGCTACTGGCCGCGACCACCCTGACTTCGCTGGCAACCGCTCAGGAACTAATCAACGCTGTTAACGGACTTGAAACCAAACGTTGCTTCTGACATCAAACCGCTGGCGTGGTGGGATTTTGAAGACGGCAAAATGATCGATAAGGCTGGTCGCTTTCAACACATCGTGTCCAGAGACGGAGCGAAAGTGGAGGACGGTCGATTGGTCCTTGGTGGGACGGCGTTTGTGGTTGCCGCCCGAAGTGAACGAGATGCCGAGCAAGCTTCCGCATCTGTCCGTCCTCGTGCTCCCACGCCCCCGTACAAGCCAGAAACACCCGTCTGGCCCGCCGACCCTCCACAGAATTGGCTCACCTTTCACATCGCCCATCCCGGACCCGGCCCCGCGATCCCCGAAGATCCGAATTGCATTCTTGATGTCAACGGTCTTGTCCATCTGCACTACATCTATCACAACGATTTCGGTTTCAGCTTCGCGCCCATGACCAGCAAAGACATGGTGTATTGGGATTGGAAGACCACCGTTCTCACACCACCGACGACGGGACACGGTATGCTTTCGGGAACGGCATTCTTCACCAAAGAGCGCACACCGGCGATCGTTCATCACGGCGAAAGATCCATCCGACAGGCGTGCAGAGCCTGCCTCGCGAGTTCGACTTGCCCGAGAACGTCGGCCTGCATCTGCTCGGCGACTTCCAAGGCAACGACGCGATGACGATCCTGACCGGCACCGGCCGCGACGGTTTGAAGGTCGGGAATCCCGACGCGCCGTTCTAATTAGCCGATGGAGAAGATTTGACGCTGCGAGTCTTTATCGATAAGAACTTCGTCGAGGTGTTCGCGAACGACCGACAAGCCGTCGTCCACGCCCACAAAACGCTTTCGAACCCGAACGTCCGGTTGTTCGCCACCGGGGGCGATGTGGCTTTTTATCAACCGTTGAGCGATAGCTCGCGGTTTCGAGTCACCGGACGCTAAGCAACACGCGATCCATATGTGTCGGATTGACCGTAGCGGATGTCGCCAGACTTCCGATTCCGAAATACTGGGTCGGAATTCTGGGGAATTCCGCTACGTCAGTTATTATCCGCGTGTTGTTAACGCGTTCCGGCTGATCAGGTTTTACAGAATGACTTGTGACGAGGTGCTTGATCAGCAATCACTCTCTCCTACCGGACAAGCGGGCAGGTAGCCAAGTGTCGTCGCTGGACGCTCGTTCCAACGGAAAACCACGACTTTCCTTCCGGTCGGGCAAGCCAGCGCGGGCCAACGCTGGACGGCGAATCCGTCCGCTGATTCGTGCGGACGTGCTTCGCCAAGGGCGAGCGGCCGTGAGGAGAGTTTAAATTTACGCTTCGATCTTCGCGGATTAAGCCAGGATCGGGTGTATCACCCGGGCCGGTTCGACGCCCGTGAGCTTCATGTCCAAGCCTTGGAACTTGTACGTGAAACGTTGGTGATCGATCCCCAGCAGGTGCAGCATCGTGGCGTGGAAGTCGTGGACGGACACGACGTCCTCGACCGCGTTGTAGCCGAACTCGTCGGTCGCACCGTAAGACACCCCGGGTCGAATCCCGCCGCCGGCCATCCACATCGAAAAACCTTTGATGTGGTGATCACGGCCGGGGTTTTTGCCGCCGCCCTGTGACATCGGTGTCCGTCCGAACTCGCCGCTCCAGATCACCAAAGTGTCTTTCAGCATGTCGCGTTGTTTCAGGTCTTCGATCAACGCCCAACTGCCTCGGTCGACCAACTTGGCCGTATTGGCCACGCCGTTCTTGACGCCGCCGTGGTGATCCCAACCGCGGTGATAGAGCTGAATGAAACGGACACCGCGCTGGGCCAATCGTCGGGCGAGCAAACAGTTGCTTGCGAAAGAACCGTCGCCCGGCGTCGATCCGTACATGTCCAAGACGTGTCGTGGTTCGTTGCTCAGGTCGACCAGCTCGGGCACGCTGGCTTGCATCTTAAACGCCAGTTCATACTGCGCGATGCTGGTCAAGATTTCGGAATTGTCGACGCTCTCTTGTCGCAATCGATTCAGCCCATTGACCGTGTCGATGACTTGTCGTTGCTGGCCTCGGTCGACTCCCGGCGGGTTACCGACGAACAACACCGGATCGCCTTTGGAATGAAAATGCACACCTTGGTATCGGCTGGGTAGGAAACCGCTGTGCCATTGACGCGACGCGATCGGCTGCGACTGGCCGCCGCCGACCGACGTCAACACGACGAATCCCGGCAAGTCATCCGCTTCGCTTCCCAGTCCATATTGGATCCATGATCCCATGCACGGCCGGCCGGAAATCTGCGTTCCGCTGTTCATGAACGTGTGAGCCGGATCGTGGTTGATCTGCTGCGTCGTCATCGAGCGAACGATCGCGATGTCGTCGGCGAGTTTGGCGATCTGAGGCAGCGCCGTCGAAATCTCTTGGCCGGACTCGCCGAACTTTTCGAACGGATGTTGCGGTGCCAGGCACGTGAGCGTTTTGCCTTGCAACTGCGCGATCGGTTGGCCCGCGGTCAGGGAATCGGGCATCGGCTGGCCGTCCATTTCCGCGAGCTTGGGTTTGTGATCGAGCGTTTCGAGATGCGAAGGACCGCCCGCCATGCACAAGAAGATGACGCGTTTCGCTTTGGCCGAGTGGTGTGGCTCGATCGCGCCGAGCGAGGAAATCGCGTCGCCGCCGGCGGCTTGGTCGGCCGCCAATCGTGTTGCCAAGGCTACCGAGCCGATGCCCACGGTGGCCCGGTTGAGAAACGTGCGTCGTTGGATCGCATTGATGGAGGGGCTGGACATAGTGAGGCGACTAATAACGAGAGATGGTTTCGTACGCGTTCAGGATCGCGCGGGTGACTTGGGTCCAAGCGGCGAGTTCCCCGGTTGCCGAATCGTCGGCCACTAAATCCGTTGGCCCGGGGGCTTCACCCACGCGCAACAACTGTTTTGCCGCCGCCGGATCGTCGGCGTAGTGCCGAAGTTGATCGGACAACAAATTGTTCAGCAGTTCCGTTTCGGCCCGGGTCGGCACGCGCGACCAAGCTTGCCGGCAAGCCCACGCGATTCGATCGGCTTCGGTTCCGGTTTGCCGCGTGACACGCTGCGCGAACACACGTGCGGCTTCGACAAAGATCGGATCGTTGAGTACGACCAAAGCTTGTTGTGGGATGTTCGATCGGGCACGTTCGGCCGTGCATTCTTCTCGCGACGGCGCGTCGAAGGCGAGCATGGAGGGATGCAAGAACGAACGGCACCAAAACGTGTAAAGGCTTCGCCGATAAAGTCGCTCGGCCTGGTCGGCTTGCCATTGCCGCTTCGGAAAATTCAGGTGCTGCCAATAGCCGGCCGGCTGGTACGGTTTGACACTCGTGCCGCCGATCGTTTCGTCGACCAGCAGACCGCTGAGTTGCAACGACGTGTCGCGAACGAACTCGGCGTCCAATCGCCAACGGCCTTGCCGGGCGAACCAATCGTTGCCCGGATCGAGACGTTTGAGATCCGCGTCGGGCACGGAACCGCGGCGGTAGGTGTCGCTGTTGAGGATCAACCGGATCATGTGCTTGACGTCCCAACCGCTCTCGATGAATTCCACGGCCAACCAATCAAGTAATTCCGGATGCGTCGGCGGTTGGCCTTGCCCGCCTAGATCGTCGAGGTTGCGTGACAATCCGCGGCCGAAATACAGGCTCCACAAACGGTTCACGAAGGTTCGCGCCGTCAGCGGGTTGTTCGGATCGGTCAGCCACTCGGCCAAATCGAATCGAGTCGGCGAGGAGGCTTCGTCAGGCGACCGGGGCGTTGACCCACTGGTGACCAAGAACTCGGGCACGGCCGGCTGAACGATTTCGCCGGACTCATCGAGCCAATTGCCTCGTGGCAAGATACGCGTCGCCCTTGGTTGCGGCAGTCGTTCGGTGATCAAGGTGGTGCGGACACGATTCTCGATCGCGTCTCTTCGCTTGCGTGTTGCTTCCAACTCTGCTTGAGCGGCTTTCCGAGTGGGTGAAAGCTTGCGGTAGTAATCCGCCAGTTGCTCACGTTGCGCTTCGTCGCGTCGGTCGGCGTCGATTCGGATGACGGCTAAAATCTCCGGCGGCGTCGCGTCGGGGTCGACAACTCCCGCGTCTTCTCGATCGGTTAGTGCGAGGCGAAAGCGACCGATGGAATGCTTTGCGTGCACCGAGCGATGTCGCATTTCGAGCTTCAGCTCTTGTGGCTCGGCTCCCAGTTCGAGTGGCTCCTTCAGGGTGAACACCGCGGTCCGTCGTGTCGCTTGTTCGGCGTGTCCGTTGACCGCCCAGCCCGAGGCCGGGTCTTCATCGACGGCCGCGGTGACGGGGAAGCTGGCCTGTTCGAAATCGGCCCTGGCGGATCCGATGGGTAGCGGCTCTCCGTTTCGGGTAATCGAGAAATCGGTGAGCACAAAGTTGCCGTTGGCGCGGGACAAGCCATCTTTTCTGTTGAACGAATCGTCCGTCAAAGCCTCCAACCGAACCGCGCGAACCGTGCCGCTGGCTCGGACGGTGATTTGGTAATCGGTTTGGTCCGGCTGGGCACCGGTGTGCAACAGCGATCCGTCGGGCTGGGCGGTCAGGGTCGCTTCGGCCGTCGCCGTCGCGGAGTCGACTTTCGCGATTGTCCATGGCGACGCTGTTTCGGGTAGGTCTCGCCGGGTCGCTTCCCATTGTTGTTGTTCGGCGTCGATCTGGGCGGCCAGTTCGGAAGTCGACCCCGATTTGAGGTCGGCCTCGAGTTGCTGCAATTCGCGATCGATGTCGGCGAGCTGTTGCCGTTCGGCACGGGTGTACAGTTTGAGGTTGGGATTTTGTTTACCGACGGGGGTTTCTTTGATGTCGGCAAAAAAAGCCGCCATCGAATAGAAGTCTTTCGCCGTGATCGGGTCGTACTTGTGGTCGTGGCACTGCGCGCATCCGACGGTCGAGCCGAGCCAAACGCTCGAGACGTTTCGCACGCGATCGGCGGCGTAGATGGCGATGTACTCTTTGGCTTGAGAGCCGCCTTCTTGCGTCGTCTGCAAAAGACGGTTGTAGCCCGACGCGATCAGTTGATCCGTCGTCGGTTCGGGTAAAAGATCGCCGGCCAGCTGTTCGGTGGTGAACCGATCAAAAGGCAGGTTTGAATTGAACGAGTCGATCACATAATCTCGGTAAGCCGAAACCTCGCGTGGGTTGTCGCTGTGATATCCGATCGTGTCGGCATAACGAACCAAGTCGAGCCAATGGACTGCCATCCGTTCGCCGAACCGCGGGTCGTCGAGCAAGCGGTTGACCAAGCGAGGGTAGGCGTCGGTGGCGGAGTCGTTCAGGAACGCGTCGACTTCCTCTGGCGTCGGCGGCACACCGAGCAAGTCCAGATACAACCGCCGCGCCAACGTCGCCGGCGAGGCTGCGGTGACCGGCTTGATCCCCTGTTCAGTCCACTTCGCGGCAATCAATGCATCGATCGGCAAAGACGGTGCGGTGGCTTCGGTGGCGGATGATTCCGGAGGCGAAACTTCCGGGCGTTGCAGCGGGCGATAGGCCCAGTGCATTTCGAACGCGGCCCCTTCGTTGATCCAACGCCGGATGATTTCAATTTCTTCCGATGTCAGGTCTTTGTGAGATTCCGCCGGCGGCATGTGCAGATCGGGATCGCTCGAGAGCACCCGCCGCATCGCCTCGGACCCATCCGCGTCGCCCGGCTTGAACGCGTGGTACCCGCCCAGGTCAGCGAGCATGCCCGTTTCGGTATCGAGCCGCAGACCCGCCTCACGAGTCTGTTCGTCCGGACCGTGGCAGGCGAAGCACTTGTCCGACAAAATCGGCCGGACTTGTTGGCTGTAAGAGACCCGGACGGCGGGCGCGGTTTCTTTCGCTTCGACTGACCCGATTGAAAGAACGATGCCAAAGATCGAACAGCAACCAATACGATTGATCAATCGTCGCACAAACATAAGCCATCGGGCGGGAGGGGATCAGAGGCGGGGAACTGGAATTGTACATGCCTGGAGAGGCTCGCGCCAAAGCTTTCTTCGTTCCTAAATAATCGCGGCCGTGGCCTGGCCGGCAGAGTCGCAAGCCGTGTCCGATCTATTCTTTCGCTTCCAGCTTCATGAAGCGGACGCAGACCGGATTGGCTACGCGAACGCTCTCCTGGGTCGGCGAGAGCTTTCCGGTCGACGGGTCGATCCGAAAGACGATGACGTTGCCACCCGATTGGTTCGCCACCAACATGAACTTTCCCGTCGGGTCGATCGCAAAGTTGCGGGGCGTCTTGATTCCCGAACCCTGGTGACCGACGATGGAGAGCTCGTGAGAGTCCGGATCGATGGCAAAGATGGCGATCGAGTTGTAGGGATGACGATTGGAGACGTAGACGAATTTGCCGGACGGATGAACGACCGTTTCGGCCGTGCTTCCACCCTTTCGAGTGACATCCGCGGGTAGTGTTGAGAGGACTTGTTGCTGAGTGAGTTTGCCGCTGGTCGCGTCATAACGACAACGGATGATGGTCAAGCTCGTTTCCCCGTTGATGAAAGCGGTGTTGCCGTCGGGGTGCCATGCAAAGTGACGTGGTCCTGATCCTTCGGGTGTGTCGAAAATCTCTTTAGGCGTTAGCGTTCCCGGCTGGGGATCGAATCGGTACGTGATCACTTGATCTAATCCCAAATCACAGCACAAGGCAAACCGATTCGCCGCGTCGAGGTGGATCGAGTGGGCATGTTTGCGCTCGCCGGCATGCTGTTGAAACGAAGTCGCTTCGCCCAAAGAACCGTTGGGCAAGATCGGAACGCAAAGGCAACTGCCACCGGTGTAGTTGGCGACGAGAACATTCATGCCGGTCGGATCGACAATCAAATGACAGGGCGATCCCCCCTGGGTAGGTTGAGCATTGAGCAACGTCAGCTTGCCGGTCGAGCGATCGATTTGAAACGCGCTGATCATGGCGTCTCTTTCATTGACCGCATACAAAAAACGATTGTTCGGATGAAAGGCCAGGAACGAGGGGCTGCTTGTTTCCGCGGCGAGCGTCGCGGAGGTGAGTGAGCCATCTCGGGCGTCGAACTCGCACTGGTAAATTCCTTGGCTCTGATCATCCGTGTACGTCCCCAAGTAAACACGATATCGATCATCCGAGTGAGCAGACAGGCAACCCGTCAGGCAGAACACGGCGGTGGCAAGAATGCGAACGTTCATTGATGAATCTTTCAAGCGTGATTGGAATTGAACTTGGAATCGACTCTCCGAGTCGGGCGACCTACAAATGCGAAAATCCTCTTTCGCGACGTCCTTGGCGATCGCGAATCGTTGCATCCCCGTCCGAGAGATCATACCGTCTGTTGGTCGGCGACGGTCCGAACGTGAGGAAGCAGAACTCGTCGCAGAACGCGACGTGGACTGGTCCTTGGGCGTTCTGTACCCGGGCGTTCTGTACGCGGGCGTTCTGTACCCGGGCGTTCCACGTCGGGAGTCCTTGATCCGCCGGCCTTGGGCTCCCACGAGACAGTGGGTCGCAGTTGAGCCGTCGCATCGAAACGCCCCGGTCGGTTAGGATGCGAATCAAGCATGCAACTGACGGAGATTCAACGATGTGGACAACTTTTTTGTCGATCGCGGACGGCTGCTCTAGCCTGAGCATCCCGGTTATCCGGATCCGATGGCGACGCCTGGAAGGCGACTTTGGACGGCAGTCACGCCCGAGGATGCCACGGGACGGAGGTGCCGAGCGGTTTCCCAACCGCTTGATCCTCGGCCTGGTGATGGGCTTTCTCGTGACGGCGGTGGATGCGTCCCCGCCTGATCCCAAAGCGGGGCTGTATGCAATTTGGTATTCCGGCAGCCCGGACAAATACCTGTCACAGCCCTACATCCGGGGCGGACAGATCGTTCTTCAATGGGCAGACGTGGAGCCGGTTCGTGGGAGCTATGACTTTTCGGCCATCGAGCAGAAGCTAGCCGATTTTCATCAGCGAGGCCTTTTCACCACCATCCAAATCAATGGCAATCGCAAACCTGCGTGGTTGTACGATCAGGTTCCGTACGCGGAACACAAGCTTTCCGTGCAAGTCCAAGACGCCCAGGGGACGTTGATGTTTTGGCATCCGACACACCGGGACGCGTACTTGCGCATGCTGCGAGCGCTGGCTGCTTTCTTGAGAAGCGGTTCCCACGCGGACGCCTTGCTTGGCCTACGGATGAATCTGAACGCGATCGGGACCGAGCATCACAGCGTGGAGCCGGGTTTTCGCCCGTTGGACCGTTGGGTCGTACCGCCGGGTGTCGATCCGGCCGGCCTGGTTCCCTGGAGTCGCGAGGTCGCCGACGACTACATCGCGTCGGTGATGGACACGTACATCGACGCGTTTCAAGGTATCGCACGGATCTTCGTGAGAAACGGGATTTCCGATGAACTCGAAGCCAAGTATCGGACGGATTTCGAGCGAGGCACGCTAAGCTGGTTCCACACGTCCAGCGAAGCCGAGCCGAGGGCTCAGTTTGCCGAGCAGAAGTACCTGCGTTTCGTGAACGATTGTCGTTCCGGAAAGACGACGGCGTATGCCGAGCCCTGGGCTTCGACCTGGGGTCATCACGGCGGGAAAACCGATGATCGATGGTGCAGTCCGCCTCAATGGGGTTATTGGCGGTTGCTTTTCGATCTCCATTGTGGCGTTTCCTACATCGCGGTCTACTCCACAGACATGCGTGTTGCGGTCGAGGGCGTCTACGATGTCGGCGGCGTCCGGTTCAGCGACCCTGGCGGAGGTTACCAGCGCGAATTCAACGCGGCTTTCGAATTCGCCAACAAATACGTCGGCTATCACGCCCGTCCCGAAAGTTCGCCGGGTGCCTGGATCGCTTTTCGCGAGAACCATACGGTTCGGGCCGCCAACGAAATACCGAAAGACCGTCGAAAGCTATCCGTGTTCGACGATGATTATCACTTCTTGATGAAGCGGCTGGCCGGCGACGAAAGTTACGGCGAAGACGTCGTCAACGTCGGGCCAGGCGAGCAACGTTTCGGTGCTTGGGCTCGCGTCTTGCCGGCGGGGGATTCGATGCGTTTGCGATTGGATCCGACTTTTGTCGCAAGCCTGCGCGGTCAAAAATGCCGAATCGCCGTCACCTATTTCGACCAAGGTGAATCATCCTGTCAGGTTTCGGCTGCTGGAAAAGCATTGACGATCCGTCAAAGCGGAACGGGGCGTTGGCAGACCGCTTCGCTGGTCGTCGCCGGCG
>CAYVRC010000177.1:0-4274 GCA_964453205.1 uncultured Pirellulaceae bacterium
TTGTCGACTTCGAAGTGATCCCCCCAGCAAGCCAGTTCGATCCCGTCGTAACCGAAGTCGGCGGTCATGCGGGCCATCTCACTGATCGGCAAGTCGGCCCATTGGCCGGTGAAAAGCGTAACGGGGCGGGGCATCGGGGAACTCCAAAACGAAACCAACAAACAAGCACGAATCGGCGGGGCGGGTCGCCGCGCCGGACGCCCGATTGTCGCGGCTGGGCATCGCGGTGGCAACGGGTGCGAGCCGTCGGCGGCCGGTCGGCTAACGACGGCCGGATTGACACGAGGCGAAAGCGGTTCGCCGGGCCTCCGCGGCGATTTGCCGTCGGATCTGATCGAGCTCTGCTCGCGCCTCGACAATTTCCGCCGCCAAGCTTTGCAACCGCAGCCGATCTTGACGACGCTGGCGATCCTGGATCGCTTCGCGGACGTTCAAGCCGGCCTCGCGGGCATCGAGTTGATCCGACCAGTGCGCCAATTTGTCGATCAGATCGGCCGCGTGAAGGTTCAACCATTCCCGCCGATCCGGCGTAGAAGATGCCGTCCCGGTCGAGTCCCCGCTCGTCGGATCCAAGTGGGCTCCGGTGGCCGGGTCGTGCCCCGGGTCGACGCGGTGCCGATGTCCATCGGCGAAGCGGGGCGCATCGCCGGCGGCCGCCGCATCGGTGACGTCCTCGATCCGGCGGAGCGGTTGAACCTCCCGGCGGAGCGGTTCGAGCTTGGCGGGGCGGGGCGATTCGGTAGGCGGAGACGGGGAGACGGTCATGTCCGGGGAGATCGGCTGATTTCCCGGATGATACTGATCAGTCTGGCGTCGAAACGATATAATTCGGGTCCCGGCGGACCGATTGTCACGCTTCCAACGATTGACCCCCCATCGGCCGCGACGCGGAATGCGGCGGCGCGCCGTTTTTGATACTTCACCAACCCCAGAGACATTCCAAATGGTTGTTGTTTCGAAACGCCCCTTTTCCTCCGTTTTGCGACTCGGCGGTTTGGCGACGACCTTGGCGATCGCCGGCATGATTTTCCCGGCCGAGAGCTTGCCGGCGGAGGACACCGCCGAGCGACCGGCCGCCGCCTCGAGCGACCCTGCGACGCTGAACCGACAAATCGATCAGCTTGCCAATCGCGGCATCGAATTCTTGCGGGCCCGCGGGCAGGCCGATGACGGTTCGTTCAGCAGCGAAACCGGTGCCGCGGTAACGGCCTTGGCCGTCCGCGCGATTCTGGAACACCGCCCGGCCGCGGCGGCCAACGATCCGGTGATCCGTCGGGCACTCGATTATTTGGAATCGATGGTTCAAGGCGACGGCGGGATCTACAAAACGGGATCACGTTATCGCAACTACGAAACCTCGACGGCGGTTCTGGCGATGGTCCAAGCGTCCAAGGCTCCGGGCATGGCCGACGAGTATGAGAGCGAACTTCGCCGTGCCGAGATGTTTTTGAAGGACATCCAGTGGGACGAGGGCGAAGGCATCGAGTCGAGTGACACGGCCTACGGCGGCGCGGGCTACGGAAGTTCGTCACGGCCCGACTTGTCCAACACGAGTTTCCTGATCGAGGCGTTGGCCGAACTGGACAACGACGCCGATGACGACGCGATCAAGAAGGCTTTGACATTCGTTTTCAGGACACAAAACTTGCCCGATCAGGGCAACGACACCGATTACGCCGACAAGATCGGCGACGGCGGCTTTTACTACACGCCGGCCGCCGGCGGGCAGAGCAAAGCCGGCGAGACGCCCAACGGCGGACTGCGGAGCTATGGTTCGATGACCTACGCGGGCCTGAAAAGCATGATCTACGCCGGGTTGACCGAAGACGACCCTCGTGTGGTCGCGGCGATGAATTTCATCCGGGACACGTACACCTTGCAAAGCAACCCCGGCATGGGGGCCCAAGGCCTTTATTATTACTACCACACGTTCGCCAAAGCCTTGGACGCGGCCGGTTTGGAACGGATCGACGACAGCAGCGGCACGCCCCGCGACTGGCGCGGCGACCTGGTCGGCAAGCTGGCCGAAACCCAGCAAGACGACGGATCGTGGGTCAACAGCGAAAGTGAACGGTGGATGGAGGGTGATCGTCAGCTGGTCACCGCCTACGCGTTGATGGCGTTGGCCAGGGCGCGACAATGAACGGCTCTTCCTCTCGTGACTGATCCGCAGTACGTCGTGCGGTTCGGAACGATGCGGAGCCTGGGCGTGATGGCCGCTTCGCAGAAGTTCCGTTACGGCGACGAGGTCGTCGCACGGACCGAACGCGGCAGCGAACTGGGAACCGTGCTTTGCGAAGCGACACCGGTGGCGATCGACGCGATGAGCGAGACGGTCGAGGGAAAAATCTTGCGGCCGTGCACGTCCGATGACGTCACCCAGTGGCATCGTCTGAAATCGATGACCGAGCAACTGATGGCGACGTGTCAAAGATGCGTCAACGCCTTGCACTTGGAAATGGAGCTGGTCGATGTCGAACAGATTTTAGGCGGCGAACGCGTCGTCGTTTATTTCATGGCCCCGCAACGCGTCGATTTTCGCCAACTCGTTTCGGACCTGGCTCGCGAATTCCAAACGCGAATCGAGATGCGTCAGATCGGGGTACGCGACGAAGCCAAGGTGCTGGCCGATTACGGCGATTGCGGGCGTCCGATCTGCTGTGCGAACCACTTGACGAAAATGCCGCCCGTCTCGATGAAGATGGCCAAGCTTCAAAAAGCCACGCTCGATCCGGCAAAAATCTCCGGCCGATGTGGACGATTGAAATGCTGTCTGCGTTATGAATTCGATGCGTACCAAGAAATCGTTGCGGAAATGCCGCCGATCGGCAGCCGCGTCTTGACCCGCGACGGCACCGTGACCGTCTTGTCGCACAATGTCCTGGCGCAGCAGCTTTTGGTCAGCACCGAAGACCGGCGTCGAATCCTTATTTCCGCCGGAGACGTATTGACCGTTAGCAAGAATTGATCGATCGCGGGATTCGGTCGTTTCCCCCCTCCACGGAGCCGACAGAGTCGCTAACGTAACTGGGTCGAACCGGTTCTCTGTTTTCCCGATGACGCTCAGATTTTCGTACCCGCCATGCCCTCCCCCCTCCAAACGATGCGGAAATTGCTGAAAGATGACGCTCGCTTCAAAGTGGAGGCTTATCAGTTCATCCGCGAATCGCTGCAATTCGCTCACGAGCACGCGGATTTGATCCGACCGGCTTCGACCACCAGCGACGCCGACGACATCCGCCACATGACCGGTCAGGAATTGTGCGAAGCGTGCCGGCTGTACTCGCTGGAGCAGTACGGCTATTTGGCCAAGATGGTGCTGGCGAGTTGGGGCATCCACAGCACCAGCGACCTGGGCGAAGTGGTCTACAATCTGATCGGCATCGAAAAGATGCGGAAAAGCGACACCGACCGCCGAGAAGATTTTAATGACGTCTATGACTTTGACGAAGCTTTCCAGCCGAAATTCGAGCTGGCGTCCTCGGACGAATGACATTTTTCGAATCCTGATCTTCGCGGCCCTGCTCGCCCCGAGCGTTCTCGTGGTCGCCCAAGACGAACCGGACGACCGACGTCCTTTCGAAAAACCGCGGCGGGTCTACATGGGGCGGATCGTCGCCCAGTACATGTCGCACCAGGGTGCCTCCTGGTTGATCCGGCCGGAACGCGAGCAAGAAGAAAAAGTCAGCGCGGCGTACGAAAAGCTGCAACTGCGGCCCGGCATGACCGTTTGTGACCTCGGCTGTGGCAACGGGTTTTGGACGCTGCCGATGGCGAAATCGGTCGGCGATTCGGGACGCGTGCTGGCCGTCGACATCCAACGCGAAATGCTGCAAAAGCTCCGCGCCCGGGCGATGAAAGAAAACGTCGACAACGTCCAGCCGATCTTGGGCACGATCAGCGATCCCAAACTGCCCGTCGGCGAAGTCGACTTGGTGTTGATGGTCGACGTGTATCACGAATTCTCGCATCCCGAATCGATGCTGTGGAGCGTTCGACGTTCCTTGAAAGAGGACGGCGTCGTCGCGTTGCTTGAATATCGCGAAGAAGATCCCGCCGTGCCGATCAAGCCGCTGCACAAAATGTCCAAGCGTCAGATCATCAAAGAGTTCACCGCGAACGGATTCAAACTGGTGCGTGAACACAACGACTTGCCGTGGCAACACCTGATGTTCTTTGCCCGCAATGACAGTCCGCTGTCGGCAATCGATCCGGTTCCGACCGAGGAAGTCTTGGAAGACTTGTCTTCGCGGTGAACTTGTCTTCGCGGTGAA
>CAYVRC010000177.1:4374-12234 GCA_964453205.1 uncultured Pirellulaceae bacterium
ACTTGTCTTCGCGGTGAACTTGTCTTCGCGGTGAAACGGTTCAGACGGAACGTCGGTGCTGCAGAATGACGCAGCTCTGACACACGCCCGCTTTCCATGACCAGTTGTCCCACGAACAAGAGATAATCGCGAAAGAAAATTTTTCACCTGCGACACCTGTCCGGGCATCGGAGTTGCTCCGTTCGGTCTCGTCGGTACATTTGACTTCGCATCACCGGTCGGAAACGCTAGTGGATAGGTCTTGGACGATTGACTTCGGTCGTCGATCCGCCGGTGTGGTGGCTGCGGGGCCGCATTCGTCGACGGTCCCACCCCCAGACGCTTCTTTTATTTGCTGAGGTTTGTCATGGCCTTTGATCTGACCACCCGGTACGGCGGGTTATTATTACGGAGCCCGATCGTCGTCGGGTCTTGTCCGCTGACCGCCAAAGAGCACATCCGATTGTCTTTGGAGGCAGCCGGGGCGGGCGCGATCGTGTTGCCCTCGCTATTCGAAGAACAGGTCGCCATTTGGAATCAAGGCAATCATCGCCGGGCGGTTGCGGGCGAACAGGTGTTGCGGCACCGCGGCGCCAAGCACGACTTTCAGGTTCCCTGGCACGACGCCGACACCTATTTGTCGTTCGTCAACCGGGCGAGCGTCCAATCGTCTGTCCCGGTTTTGGCAAGCCTGAACGGCGCATTGGCGGAAGCCTGGGTGGACTTTGCCCAAGAGCTTGAGGACGTCGGAGCCGACGGGATCGAGCTGAACTTTGATCTCGGCCACCCCGACACCTATCTGGACGTCCGCGCCATGGAAGCGACGGTGTGTCACTCGGTTGCCGTGATCGAACGAGCCGTCGACATTCCCGTGTTTGCCAAACTGGGGAACGTGTACACCAGTCTGGGGCATTTGGCCCGACAGCTTCAATCCGGTGTTCAAGGCTTGGTCTTGTTCGGGCAGCAACCGGACGTCGACATTGGCTTGGACGATCTGCGACTGCAACGTCGTTGGGGGCTGACCGACGAAGGTTCGATCGTGCGGTCGCTGCGTACGATCATGCAAGTCCACGCGATGTGTCCGTCGATGCCGATCGCGGCCAGTGGCGGCATCGCGTCGCCCCAGGACGTGATCAAGGCGCTGCTGGCCGGCGCCGATGTGGCAATGGTGACATCGGCCATTTACCGCGATGGGCCCGATGCTATTCGAACGTTGATCGATGGCTTGACTCAGTTCATGGAGTCGAAACATTTGGATTCGATCGAGCAAGTCCGCCAGCAAAGGCCTTTGCTGGCCGATGCGGATCGCGAACGGATGTCTTACGTCTCGGCGTTGACCACGTGGATCGCCCCAGAGGAACTGCCCGCCGCATGGAATTCCAAGCACGGCGACCGCTGGGGGCACACCCAGCCTGTCGATCGTTGACCAGAGGCCCATCGGCCGGTTCGGCTTGCTGTCCGCCTTTGCATGCAAAGGCCATCGGTGGATGTGCGGCCTGGGCACAAGCCCGAGTCGATGCTGTGACCTGACGTCACGCTCAAAGGCGAACGGCGACGACCCTCGGAGGGAATTCCGTGATAATTAGCAACTCGACATCGGTTGTCGCTTTTCACACTGAGTATTTGGCATCACAATCGCAGTGGTAGAAATCAATCCCAGGATGGCGATTGATGTTCCGTGATCGGCCGCAGACGGCAAATCGTTCGTTTCGTTCAGCGACGGGCAGAACGAACGACAACCTTGGTGACCGTGAAAAGCCCTACCGTGGATGCTGACGGCACTTTCTACCGTTCGAAGGATAAACGATGAGAGCGATCGTAATATACGCGACGCATGAGGGCCAAACCGATTCGATCGGTCGAGAGATCGCCGCGCGGATGCGTGGGGTCGGTTTACCGACCGACACGTACAACGTCGCTCAATTACCGGCCACACAAATCGCGTTGGAGTCGTATGACGCGGTGGTTTTCGGGTCTCCGTTGCACTGGGGCGCCCATGACAGCCGCATCGGCTGGTGCATGAAGGAACACCGCTGGTTTCTGGAGAGCGTTCCGAGTGCTTTCTTTTCGGTCAGCTTGAGCGTTGCGAGCGACGACAAACAGGAACGACAGGCTGCGATCGATGCGGCCAAAGCCTTTGTCGCCAAGCATCACTTGCGACCCCAGCACTTGGTCTGTTTCGCCGGCGCTTTGAAGTACTCCCGGTACGGTCTGATCAAGAAGCGGATGATGCACATGATCGCCAAGCGGCACGACGCGGGATCCGACATGATGCAAGACTACCAGTACACCGATTGGGATCGCGTCGATCATTTCGCCGAAGCCTTTGCAAGGAAAGTCATCCACGACGTCGGCCGACGCAAGAGCGAACAAAGCCGACGGCGTCCTTCGATCTCGCTGGCTCCGACGTTTTGAATCGGTTTCGTCGTCGAGCAGGTTTCCTGACCGCGATCAGGCTTCTTTGCGATCGATGACGAAAGCATCTTGCGTGCTGCGACACAAGTCCAGCAAACGCTGCGTGTCCTCCAACAATCGGATCCACTGTAAATTTTCCGCGGCGGCGTCGTCCAACAGAGATGTGGCTGCCGCTGCGATAGAGTCCAGGCGGTGATGTTCCGCCATCGCCGTCAGACGGCTGGCCAAGAGCTGCAGATTTGAAAGATTGCGGCTGTCGATCGCTTCGGCGAGCTGTTCGATCTGCAGACCGATCTGCAGCGCCGTTTGTCGCGACACTTTTTCGCAGCCCAGCACCGCCTGGGGATGCGCGGCCAACGCGGCCACAAAGTGCTCGACCAAGACCGGATCGAATTGGCGTCCGGCACAACGACGCAATTCCGCCACCGCAGCGGCATGCGAACGCCCGGGACGATGCGGCCGGTCCGTCGTGATGACGTCGTACGTATCGGCAATCGTCAGCAAGCGTGCCGCCAACGGAATGTCTTGTCCGCTGGGCAAGTCGCCGATCAAGGATCGTCCGCCGTAAAAGGCAAGATGGGTCCGCACGATTTCGCACAATTCATCATGGTGGAAGGTCCCCGAGACGATTTCGATCCCGATCCGATGATGCTTGGCGATCAATCTCCATTGATCCGGCGTCAACGGCCCGGGTTTTTGCAACACTTCGTCTGGCAGTGAGATCTTGCCGATGTCGTGCAGCAGGGCGGCCATTTCCAGAATGTAAGTCGAATGCTGGTCCAGCAGGGACGCGGCGCCGCGAACGCACAGGTTGGCGACGCGTCGACAATGCTCGGCCGTCGCGGCGTCGCGGTAAGCCAGCGCGCTGACCAGCCCCATCACGGCATGGAACGGGATCTCGTTCGTCTCGGCCGACGCCATCACCGCGGCGGAGTGCCCGCCCAGGTCTTCGATTTTCAAGGCATCGATGTCGCGGCTGAACGGCACAACCTGGTTCCGTCCTTGGCTTTTCGCGACGTACAGGCACTTGTCGGCTTGATCGATCATGGCCTCAGGACCCCGGGCATCGAACGTCATGTCGGTCGCGCCGATGCTGGCGGTCAATCGCAAATCCTTGGGCTGTTCGAAGCGAATCGCTTCGATGGCCCGGCGGGCGACTTCCGCGTGCTCGACGGCCCCTTCGATCGCCGTCGAGGGCAACAAGACGCAGAATTCCTCGCCCCCATAGCGGCAAACATGCCCGATCTCGGTAAAGGAGTCTCGCAAGGTCGCGGCGACCCGCCGCAAGACTTCGTCGCCGGTGCTGTGTCCGTACGTATCGTTGACGTTCTTGAAGTGATCGTTGTCGAACATCAGGCAAGCCAGATCCGCGCCGGCCGATGCCGCTTGGGCGAACTGTTCCCCGAACAGGCCCATGAACGCGCGGCGGTTCAAACAGGCCGTCAGGGCGTCCCGGTTGGCCAGTTCTTCCAGAATGCGATTGCGGTGGCTGATTTCTTCGCGATTGGCCCTCAGCACGGCCAGCATTTTTTCGGTGTCGGCACGTTCCTGCTCGACCTCGGTCACGTCTCGGAACGTCGCCAGGACGCCGCGGTGATGGTTCTCCGACGAATCAATCGATGCGGCACTGACGGCTAAAAAACGCAGCTGTCCGTCGGGCAAACGATATCGCAAGATCTGTTCGCGGCACGTCACGCGGCTCGACGACGATCCCGATTGCAGGACGCGTGCCCAAGGGAAATCCGCCTGCGTGGCTTCGTCGCTGCAAATCCAGCGAAGTCGGCTGGCCGCGCGCCCGACCAAGCGGTCGGGCCGCGTTTGGACGTTCTCGCAAAACGCCCGATTCGCCACGACGATGCGTTCGTGTTCGTCCAAGACCAGCAAGCCTTCGGTCAAGGTGTCCAACGCGTCACGAACGCGACGAGGCACGACTTGGGTCGCCTCGAAACGAGGCATCATCCAGGTCACAAAGGCCGTGAACGTGATCATGCCCAAGACCGAAAACAATACCAAGAACTCTTTCGACGCGACGGCCACCGCCGCGGCGCCGGCCGACGATGATCCGCCCCAACGCGAAATCGAGATCAACAAAGCGATCGAAAGAAACACGATCACCATGGCAAGTCGAACGGTAGCCAGATGACTCTTCAAGTGAAAGCCGAGTTGAAAGATTCGGAAACGACAGGGTGATAAGAAAAATGCATTCGCGGATGGCTTCTGCACCTATCACAAAGGTGCCTCACGGTCGGCCGTAAAGTCTCCCAAGTCTTCACGACCGTTACCATTTGCCGCCTTGCGGATGGTCACCGGTGAGTCTCGTAACGATTGTTCCGATCGATTCGAAACGACCGGCGGCGACGGGGTGATTCGCCGGGCTCGGCTTGCCGACTGTGGCGTTAACGTGACCTAGGGTTAGGCGGTGCGTTGCCGAAGCGGCGAAAGAGCCGAGCGGAAACGCCAGCCCACCCGAATTTTCCCTGTCTTTGCGGGACCGCGTCGTGCCTGTCACCACCCAAACCAAACTGATTCTGGTCCACTCCGAGCCGATCTTGGCCGAGCTGACCTCGTTCCGCTTGGAGTTGCTGGGCTACGGCATCAAGGTGTTCTCCGGCGCAGGTGAAGCCCTCGGGGACATTGCCGGGGAACGCCCGGACTTGGTGATCGTCGACACCTCCCTGGTCGACGGGGACGGGCTGGAATGGGTCGCTCGCTTGCGTGGCGAGCACACTCCGCTGCAACTGCCTGTCCTGGTTTTCTCGAGCGACCCGAGTTTGGAAACCGTCGAACGGGCCTTCGCCGCCGGTGCCCAAGACTACATTTTGACGCCCTACGACCCCACCGTGTTGGAGGAAAAGATCGAACGTCTGACCTCCAGTCGAGACTCCTTCGTTCCGAAGCCCTGACTGATATTCGGGATGCCGGCGTGTCTTGAAATCCTCATCCACACCGATCACCGACCACCACTGCCCCAAAATATGCCTGTCGAATTGCCATGAGACGTCTCGGCGACATCCTGATCGAACAAGAACGGCTGACGACCACTCAGTTGGAAGAAGCCTTTGCGAGTAAGCCTCGCGATGTGATGTTGGGAGATTGGCTGGTCAGCCAAAAACTGGTGACCCCGCCGCAGTTGGGCGAGGCGTTGGCCGAGCAGTTCATGGTGCCCTTTTTGGACATCGATCCCAGCAGCGTCGATCAACAGGTGGCACGCTTGCTACCCGAGGACTTTGCCCGCAGCCAGGAAGCCGGCGCGATCGCCGTGAAGGGTCACGAGATGACCCTGGCCATGGTGGCCCCCGACAACATCGAAACGATTGCCGAAGCCGAACTGATGACGGGTTATCAGATCCGTCCGGTCGTCGCGTTGGCCGACACCATCGACGCGTTGATCAGTCGCGTGTACGACGACCGTGCCTTTGCCCGGCAAACGATCGTGGACATGAAATTCGCCGAATTGGAACAGGCCCGCCTCAACGGCGACGCGGACGCCGAGGCTGCCGTCGCCGCCGAACAAGAGGATGCACCGGTGGTTCGCTTGGTTCATGCGATCTTGGCGGGTGCCGTCTCGGCGCGGGCCAGCGACATCCACCTGGAACCACACAAACCGGAGATGCGGGTGCGATACCGAGTCGACGGTGAACTTCAGCAGATCATGACCATTCCGAACCATATCGAAAACTCCGTGATCAGCCGCATCAAGGTGATGGGCGACATGGACACGACCGAGAACCGTCGTCCGCAAGACGGTCATTTGACCGTCTTCGAGAACGGCAAGCGGGTCGGATTTCGCGTCAGTGGCATCCCCACCGTCGACGGTCAAAAACTCGTTCTGCGACTGCTCGACGAAGGCGGCCAAACGTTCGACCTGGCCAACATCGGTTTGCCCGCCAGCGACTACGATACGCTTCAACAAATCATCGACAAACCGCACGGCATGCTGGTCGTGACCGGACCGACCGGCAGCGGAAAAAGCACCACGCTTTACGCCGCCCTTCAGCACCTGAACAGCGACGACCGAAACATCGTGACCGTCGAAGATCCGGTCGAGTATCGCATCGCCGGCATCAATCAGGTGCAAAGCGATAACGAATTCGGCATGGGGTTCGCCAACGCGCTGAAATACATCATGCGGCAAGACCCCGACGTGATCATGTTGGGCGAAATTCGTGACAGCGAAACCGCGACCACGGCGATCCAAGCCGCACTGACGGGCCACTTGGTCATCAGCACGTTGCACACCAACGACGCCGTCGGCGCCGTGCAACGCTTGGCCGACTTGGGTGTCGACAACTTCAAAATCGCGGGTTCGCTGCTGGGCAGTATCGCTCAGCGATTGCTCCGCAGCATCTGCATGAATTGCAAAGAAGAGATCGTTCCGAACGAGAATCTGTTGCGAGCTTTGGACGCTCATGGCGAAGTCGCGGCCGGTCAGAAGTTCTATCGCGGCAAAGGCTGCAACAAATGCTTGGGCACCGGATTTTCAGGCCGACTGCCGATCTTCGAAATCATGCCCGTCAATCCGGGAATCATGTCGGCAATCGAGGCCGGTGTGCCGCACAGCAAACTTCATGAAATGGCGATCCGCGCCGGCATGGTCGAACTTTCGACCGCCGGACTGCGGCAAGCCATGGCCGGTCGCACGTCGTTGGAAGAAGTCTACTTCAAGACGTCCGGCGACCGCCGCGGCGGCGATGAATCCGGTGACAACAAGGGACGACGGGAAAGCGATTTGCAATCATGAATGCCACCTCCACCCTCCCCCGTCCCCATCGAAATCGCGGCAAGCAAGCCGCGACCGGTGGGTTGATCGGGTTTTTGAAAAAACTTCATTCCATTGAATTGGGCGGCGCCAAGCCCGGTACCGATCCGGCACGCATTCGACCCGCCGCCTTGTCGCAGATTCTGCGTTTGCTGTTGATGCTGTTGCAAAACGGATTGTCGTTGCCCAGGGCGCTGGGTTCGTTGGCCGAGGATCGATCGGCGAAAAGATATCGTCACGTCCTGTTGCAACTCCGCCGTACCATCGAATCGGGCGGACGCATCAGCGAAGCGATGGCGATGTTCCCGCGAACGTTCTCGATCATGCAGATCCAGCAGATCGGGATCGGCGAGAAAAGCGGCTCTCTGGAAAAAACTCTGCTCCGCGTCTGTGAACAGCTCGAAAGCAAAGTCGCCTTGCGTAAACGTATCGTCAAAAAGGTCAGCTACCCCGCGTTGATCACTTTGGCCGGCATCGGCCTGACGATTTTCATGTGCACGTTCGTGGTGCCGGAATTCGAAACCGTCTACGCGACCAGCGGCGTCGATTTGCCCCCGGTGACGAGAATCGTGACGGGCTTCAGCCGTGGTTTGTTGGCCTGGGGCTGGCTGTCATTGCCGTTGAGCATGATCGCCGGTGGCCTGTGGGTGTTCGGCCGATCGCGGCCGCGATTAAGCCGCCAGATGGATCGCGTGCTGTTGCAATTG
>CAYVRC010000178.1:0-12193 GCA_964453205.1 uncultured Pirellulaceae bacterium
CAGTTACCGGATCGGCCGGCGTGAAGTGTTGGAGACTTTGTCGGGCGAAAGTCTCGGTGCGACTCCCTTGGTGCGGCACACTTATGTCGTCCGGCCGAGCGATCAGCCGCTCCGCCTGTTGGTCGCCAAGCAGACGCGCGAAGGCGAGGCCGTGTTCGAAAACGACCGGGCGGTCGCGTTGATTCCCACCGCTCCGGCGACGAAACAGAAGACAGGTCCGAACGCGAACCGGGCGATCCATGTCGAAAAGCCCGAGCCGTCCGCGTCGCTCGATTTGGGCACCCCCGGACGCACGATCATGATGCGGTTCAAGACCGAAAGCGACGGCACCTTGATCGCGTCGGCACCGCCGGAGGGAAAATGGGTCCCCGACGCCAAGACGCTGTTCATTCGCGGCGGCCGGTTGGTCTTTGACATCGGCTGGGTCGGCGCTATCAGCGGCCGTGTTCGGGTCAGCGACGGCCTTTGGCACACCGCGGCGGTGGTCGTCACCGAGGACGAAACACGGCTTTACGTCGACGGCAAGCCGCAGGGATCGAAACCCGAATTTCGTCGCGACCCGGTCGCCGGACACGTGTTGAAACTGGGGGCCACGGCGACCGACTTTGGCGGCGACTTCGACGGTGAATCCGCCTGGGCCGCGATCCTCGACCGGGCGATGAACGATGACGAACTGAGCCGGGCGGCGAAGTCGGTAACGCCACCGATCGAGTCGACGCGATGGACTTGGACGCCGGCGACGAGTGCCCGGTCGGAACCGCCCCAGACCGACGCGGCTGAGAGCCAAGCGAACGCACCGATCCTGGCGGCGTTGGGGTGGATCGGGGACACCAAAGGTTTGCGATGGCAGATCGATGACGGTTCTTTGGTGCTGACGATCCCGGCGAGTGAAAAGCCGCGGCTGTTCGGTTTGCTCCGGGGAGCGGTCGCCGAAACGCAGCGAAACGATTTCGTCGATCACGTCGCTGCGATCGACGGTTTGATCGATCCACGATCGATGACGCGGGGCGGACCGACGCGTTGGCCTGAGCGGTTGGTCATGTCGGGAACGCTCGGCCGGCCGACCAACGGTTACGCGTTGGACGAGTTGCCGGTGCCCTTTGAAAACCCTTGGAACGCCTGGTTGCGGACCAGCGCGATCGACTTTTTTGACGACGGACGATGCGTCGTCACGACCCACGGCGGTGACGTGTATCTGGTCAGCGGCATCGACGACGACTTGCGGCAAGTGACTTGGAAACGGTTTGCCGCCGGGCTGTTCGAGCCCTTCGGCGTGCGAGTGGTCGACGGCCAGATCTACGTCACCTGTCGCGACGGCATCAAACGGCTGCACGATTACGACGGCAACGACGAAGCCGATTTCGTCGAAGCGTTTTGGAACGACGATGACGTATCGTCCATGTTCCACGCTTACAACTTTGACCTGCAAACCGATTCGGATCAAAACTTCTACTTCGCCAAGGCCGGTCAATACACCCGACATCATCGTCCCGGAACCGTCATGAAGATTCCACCGACCGGCGGCACGGCGGAGGTCGTCGCTTGGGGATTGCGGACGCCCAACGGGATGGGCAAGTTGGCGGACGATCGATTCACCGTCAGTGACAATCAAGGTCCGTGGATGCCGGCCGGCAAAATCTCTTTGATCCGAACGGGCGGCTTCTACGGCAACATGCCGATCACCGATGAACAGGAGACGTGGCTTCGCGATCGCCACCACGGTGAACTGCCCGAGTCGTTTGATCAGCCCATGATTTGGATGCCGCAGGAAGTGGACAGCTCCTGTGGAGGTCAGGTCTGGGCCGACGACCCGCGTTGGGGGCCGTTGGCGGGACGCTTGATTCATTCATCGTTCGGCAAGGGCTGGCTGTATTACTTGTCGATGCAGCCAATCGACGGTCTGACCCAGGCGTCGATCGTGACGTTACCGCATCAGTGGCGTGCCGGCGTGATGCGTTTGAGAATCAATCCGGCCGACGGCCAGATGTACGGCACGGGGCTGTCCGGCTGGCAGGGGCCCGAAGGCGGGCAGGACGGTTGCTTGCAACGGTTGCGATACACCGGCGAAACCAGCCGCATCATCCAGCGGACTCGCGTGGTCCCCGGCGGGCTGGAGCTGACGTTCAATTTCGATCCGTCCGACGAAGCCGGCCGGGCCGACTCGTACGAAGCGCAGATGTGGGATTACCTGTGGTCGAAGCAATACGGTTCGGATCAATACTCCGTACTCAAGCCCGGCACCCAAGGCCGTGACGACTTGGCGATCACCGGCGTCGAAGTTTCCGCCGACGGCAGAACCGTCACGCTGGCCACGCCCGATCTCAAGCCGTGCGATCAGGTGCGGCTGTCGATGCGATTCACCGATTCGGCCGGAAAGCCGTTTCGCGAAACGGTGCATTGGACCGTCCACGCCATCCCCGTCGGCGAATGATCGCCGAGACGTCGATTCTGATCGCGTCCCGCCGGTCCGGCGGACGGCCGGAGGTCGTGACCTGTCGCCGCCTGCGAATGTTAGACTGCTGACTGCCGTGTCGAGGGGCGAAGACGCCGAAGCGTTCGGACGTCGACGCGTGTCGACGCGTGTCGCATTCGAAAAAAGTCCGACACGTCGGGTCGACGAACGAGATAGAGAGCGAGGCCGAAGAAGTGATGATTTCGCGATGTCGAAGAAACCTGTGCGCCCTGGCCGCATTCGTGGCGCTGTCATTCGTGGCCGACCGCGGGGTGGCGAAACAGCCGCAGGCGTCCGGTGGCAAACCGTTGAAAGTTTTCATCCTTGCCGGTCAGTCGAACATGCAGGGGCACGCTCAGGTTCGCACGATCGATGCCATGCGGCTGAATCCGAAGGCGGCCCCCTTGCTCGACACGATGCGCGACTCCGATGGCGAGTGGCGAGTTTGTGAAAGGACCTGGATTTCATCGCTCGGGGCGGCGGACGAAGTGAAAACGGGTCCGCTGACGGTGGGTTTCGGGGCGGCGAACAACGGACCCAAGATCGGGCCCGAGTTCACGTTCGGACTCGCCATCGAAGCGATGCTGGACGAACCCGTTTTGATCATCAAGACGGCTTGGGGCGGCAAGAGTCTGCACACGGATTTCCGTCCCCCGGGCGCCGGCGCTTACGAGTTCGATCCGCGTCAACGGGAACTTTTCGAGAAACAGGGCAAGGACATTCGGCAAATCAGCGCCGACAAAGTGGCGGCCACGGGTCGCTATTACCGTGACATGCTGGGTCACGTCGAAAAGGTGCTGGCCGACATTTCCAGCGTCCATCCCGACTACGACGCGTCCCATGGTTATGAGCTGGCCGGTTTCGTTTGGTTCCAGGGTTGGAACGACATGGTCGATCGAGGCACCTATCCCGATCGAGATCAGCCGGGCGGTTACGACCAGTACAGCCGACTGTTGTCGCAGTTCATTCGAGACGTCCGCAAAGAGCTGAACACGCCCGAGTTGCCGTTCGTGATCGGGGTGATGGGCGTCGGCGGACCGACGGCAAGCTATGGGCCGTCGCAGCAGCGTTACCGATTCGTTCACCAGAGTTTTCGCGATGCGATGGCCGCCCCGGCGCGGGCCCCCGAGTTCGAGGGCAACGTGACGGCCGTGCTGACCGAGGACTACTGGGACGCCGAGGTCTCGGGCCTTCGGGAACGTGAGAAGTTGTCGAAGCCGGAGGTCGACAAGGTCAAGGCCGCGATGAGCGATGGCCGACTGGATTCCGACGCCGGACAGGCCAAAATCGAAGCGATTTACGCCGACAACTTTGACGCACGAGAGCTGGAAATTCTGAAAACGAGCACTTCGAACTTTGACTTCCATTACATGGGATCGGCAGGCATCATGGCGCGGATCGGAAAAGGGTTTGCCGAAGCGATGCGATCGTTGATCAAGTGATTTCTTCAAGGAGTGAAGAAACGCCCGACACATTCGACTCCGGTGGCGTCCTCCGTCACGCCACCCCGTTCCACCCGACTCGCCGACATGGAAGCACCGCGAAGATCGTCAGCAAAAACAACCGTTGTCCGGCGGCGAGCCGACGATCCATCCGGACTTTTTGGACATCCTGCGGTACGCTTGCGAGCATCCGATCGACCGAAGCCAGAAGTTGGCGATATTGACGATCGTCTTCGCGGGCCTGTGGTACGGCGAGGCCCGCCGACGAAGCGATCGAGTCGTCGAGGAGGTCCGCGGGAGGGTGTCATCCGTGTGGTCGGATTTGTAGCGATTTTGTCGATTCGCTCGGTCGATCGGTCGATAAGGAAACAAGGACACCTGGATGTCCGGCGGTTTGCCGTCGGATCGAGGTTTTTGCGGCCAGCACCGCTTCCTTTCGGCCTACCTAGCTTTCATCAAGCGAACTCAGCCATGCGTATTGAAACCCACCGATTCGGCAATCTGGTTCTCAACACCGAAGATCTGTTTTTGTTTCCTCAGGGACTGATCGGGCTGGAAACGTTGCGGCAATGGGCTTTGATCCCCGATCCGGATAACGAATCGGTCGCTTGGTTGCAAAGTGCTTCTCGGGGCGACCGCGCGGTGCCGCTGGTCAGTCCGCGGGCATTCTTTCCGGACTATCGCGTGCATGTTTCACGACGCGAAATGGCTTCTTTGCACATGCGTCCGGGCGCGGAGCTGTACATCATGACGACGGTGTCCGGTCACGTCGGCAAATTGACGACGAACTTGCGAGCGCCGTTGTTGCTGAACTTGGACAAGCGTCTGGGGTGTCAGGTGATCACCAACGACGATCAGCCGATCCGTCAGGCGTTGCCCCTGGGCGACGCGGGCCGAATCGCGGTCGCCAAAGCGGCCTGATCCTGAGGGACCGAGGGCTTTCCGTCGCGCCCGGAATCTCTCGCTGTTTCCGTTGCGATCCTGCTAACAGGCGTCGGTGGTGGTCCCGTCACGACCGCTATGGGCCGACCTTCGAGGGTGTGGGTTGAATTGTCGCGCTTTCCGCGTCGATAGCTTGTCTTAGCGAGCTTGTGCCGTGCCGTTTCGTTACGGAACAACGCGACCAGGTTCGCCCTCAGCGCTGCCGCATTCGGGTTCACCAGGGAACCAACGGTTTCCAGCGTGTATTCCCGCCCTTCCCCTTTGTAAGCTAACCCTCGAGGCCAACATGCTGGTCCTATCACGACACCGCGACGAAAGCATCATGATCGGCGACGACGTCGTCGTGACGATCGTAGACATTCGAGGCGACAAGGTACGCTTGGGCATCGACGCCCCGCAGTCGATTCCGGTGCATCGCCAAGAAGTTTACGACGCGATCCAACGCGAAAACAAACGCGCCACGCAGACCGGAAGCGGGGCGACCAAAGACGTGCGTCCGCCCCGTGGCGATCGTTAAAGCTCGACCGAAGTCACGGGAACCTCGAGCCAGTCGGTGATCAATACCCGCTGGACAAGTTTCTCCGGTAAATGCTTGACGACGATGTCCATCAAGCGTTCTCTCAGCTCCGCCTGCTTCGGATCGTCCAACCAATCGACGTTGGCGGTTCGCAGCATTCGCTCGGAATCTTCCACGATTTCCATCTGCATTTGCGTCAGACGCTCCGTTCCCTCAAAATGTTTTGACGGATCCAAGACCGCGTGCAATTGAAAGTGATAGACGGTGTCTTTGGCCGTGACGGGCTGGAACCGAAAGTTGCCGATTTCGACCGCCGAGCTTTTCAAATGGCTCAGTCGAGCGACACGGCTGCGGACATAGCCGATCACCGCCGCGTGAATCGCGACCATGATCAGAATGATGCCGGCGGCCCAGAATCGTCGAATGAAGTTCACCTGCGTTGCCCTAAGGTTTGTCGGTCCAGTGGATTTCCCGATCGGCCGGTTCGTCCGGTGCGAGAAAAGCGTTGCCTCGGTGAAAATCTAGGTCGCAACGCGAAGCATCGCCGGGCAAAAGGATCTGTTAGGACAAGGCTTCCCGCGTCCTGTCCCGTGGCGACGTCGGATCAACCCTTCCAAGCGTTAGGACCGGCTCGGCGACCCGGGCAAGCTCTGACGCCCAACCACACGTCGGCGGCAGCGAAACCGAGTGATTGATGAATCCGATCCATTCCTCCGACCCCGCGCTCCCCGACGGTCCGGTCTCGACCGGGCGACCCGCCCCCGAGGCGTGGATCGTGACCAGCCCCAAAGCCGGGACCGGTCAAGGGCGGCAACAAGTCTCGCGGCTGGCGGACTTGCTCCGCTCCCGTGGGTTCCGCTGCACCGTCACCGACTCGCTCGATCGCCTGACCGCGTGGGCCCGACACGACGGCGAATTCGACTCGGAATCGGCGGGACCGGCCGACCGGATCGTCGTCGCCGCCGGGGGCGACGGAACGGTTTGCGCGGTCGCCGAGCGAGTCGACGCGGGGATGCCCATCGTTGCGATGCCGCTGGGCACGGAGAACCTGTTGGCGCGACATTACGGGTTCACGGCCGACGCCGAGGACGTGTTGCAGACGGTCTTGCGGGGGCGAAACAGACGGATCGATGCGGGGTGTGCCCTGCCCTGTCGCGACGACGGTTCACCTCGCGGGCCGGCGAAGCTTTTTTTGGTCATGATGACCGCGGGTTTTGATGCGGAGGTCGTCCGGGCGTTGCACCTTCGCCGCACCGGGCACGTTCGGCGGGTCAGCTACGCCGCGCCGATCTGGCGGGCGGTCCGGCGATACCGATTTCCGATGATCCACCTGCGGCGGTGCGACGCGGAAAGTCTTTCCGCGGTGATCGACCGCGAGGCCGCTTGGGTGATGGCGTTCAACCTGCCACTTTATGCGGCGTCGATTCCGATCGAGCCCGCGGCCGATGCGGGGGACGGGTTGTTGAGCGTCGTCGCGCTGCGGCGAGGCTCGGTGCTCTCGGGCATCGGGTATCTGAGCGGATTGGTTCGCGGTCGTCGATTTTCCGGTGAAGACGTCAACCGCACCAAGCGGTCGGCTTTCCAATTGTCGTCGGTCACCCGAGTCCCCTATCAGCTCGACGGTGACTACGTGGGGCGGTTGCCCGTTCGCGTCGACGCGTTGCCCGGACGGGTTTGCCTGCGATTGCCACCGGGCCGTTGATTCCCCAAACTTGGGCGATGAATACCGATCCCCAACCCGACACCCCATCGTCGTCGCCGACGGTTGCCCCCGCGGCCGATCGCTCGCTCGTGGCGATCCCCGCGACCGACGGCCGCTCGGTCGTCTGTCGTTGCGGCCGTGACCAGCCGTTGTTGTTGATCGCCGGTCCCTGTGTGTTGCAAACGTTGGACCAAGCCAAGCAGATCGGCGATGTCTTGGCCGAGCTGAACCGGCGCCCTGACGTCAACGTGGTCTTCAAAGCTTCGTTCGACAAAGCCAACCGGACCAGCGCGTCGGCCGGGCGAGGGCCGGGGCTGGAGACGGGCTTGGCGATGCTGGACCGGATCGCCGGCCACACCGGTTTGCCCGTCACCACGGACGTGCATTTGCCGGAGCAGTGTGCGACCGCGGCGAAAGTCTGTTCGATCTTGCAGATCCCGGCGTTTTTGGCGAGGCAAACGGATTTGGTCGTCGCCGCGGCCGCCACGGGCCGGGTCGTGAACATCAAAAAAGGCCAATTCATGGCACCCGGCGACATGCGTCACGTCGTCACCAAAGCGGCGACGGCCGGCGACGGCGGGGTGATGCTGTGCGAAAGAGGCACGTTTTTCGGCTACGGACGCTTGGTCAACGACATGGCGGGTTTGGTCGAAATGCGAAACTCCGGCGTCCCGGTCGTCTTTGATGCGACGCACAGCGTTCAGCGGCCCGGCGGACTGGGCGACGCGACCGGCGGCAACCGAGAAATGGTCGAACCGTTGGCCCGCGCCGCGGTGGCCGTCGGCATCGACGGGCTGTTTTTCGAAACCCACCCGTTGCCGGAGACGTCGCCCAGCGACGGGGCGAACATGATCCCGTTGGATCAGTTTTCCGAGCTGATCGGGAGACTTTTAGAACTCCGCCGCTGCGTCGATTCGTTGGCGGGGCGGTGAAGGACCGGGACGGCCCGCGTGTTTTCCGCGAACCGCGGGGTGTCGGCGAACCATCTGAACTCCGGTCCGTACCACATTTTACCGACGCTTTCTTGTCGGCCCGCCCCCGTCAATTAGAATTCGGCCGTGACGCATCATCGAACGTGGTCCCTTCTGTTCCTAACCGTCATTTTTGCTGCCGGATGCGGCGAAGACCGGTCCCTGGTCCGTGAGATCCAAGCCAAGCGGCAGGCCCGATTGCAGGCGACGGTGGAACAAGACCACTTGGGCGAAGCGTTCGGCCTGCTGCAGCGGTTGGTCGAACTGAATCCGAAAAAGGCCCAGCAGCAAATCCGCTACCACCTGAATCAGTGGTTGCAGACCCGGCCCCCGATGGCCGTCGATGCGATGCCGGAGCAAGCGAAGTCGTTGACCGAATTCGTGCCCGTCGAAAGACTCAAGCAGCAAATCGAAGGCGCCGAATTCGTTTCCGGCGACGTCAGCCATCTGCGGGACGCCTACCTGTTTCGCCAGATCGTGCGATGGGTCGACATGCCCGGCCGCGGTGATCCGCTGTTCGACGCTTGGATCGATTCGGTCGCCGAGGAGTGGGGCGAGGAACCGACCCAGCAACTGCGGACCGCGTCACGGCTGTTCGACTGGACCGTCCGCAACATCGCACTGGAACCGATGCAGTTGACCCAGCCCGCCCCCGAGCCGCCACCGATGCCTGCGGGCATGGAATTTCGTGGCGCGGGATATCGGCAATCGGACTACGACACGGTATGGCGCGGCGTGGGCGATGCCCTGCAGCGGGCCGGCGTTTTCGAACAACTGTGCCGCCAAGCCGGTTTGACCGCCGCGATCCTGGCGACCCAGTCGACCGACACCGGCAAACTGACGCCGTGGTGCGTCGGCGTGTTGATCGATGACGAAATCTACTTGTTCGAACCTCAGCTCGGATTGCCCGTGCCCGGCCCCGACCAGGTCGGCATCGCGACCTTGTCCCAAGCCCGACGCGACGCATCGGTCCTTCGCCGGTTGAAGGTCCCCGGTTTCTTCGACTACCCGCTGGACAAGGACGACGTCCAGCAATGCGTGGCGTTGTTGAACTTGATCCCCGAAGCGATGGCGACGCGGATGAAAACGCTCGAGGCGCTGTTGACCGGTGATCGCCGGATGACCTTGTACGTCGACGCGACGACGACCGCGAAACGACTCGACGACGTTTCCGGCATCGCCGGCGTGCGGGTCTGGTCGGTTCCGGTGCAAGCGGAGATCTACCGCGCCGCCATGGAGGCTCATGCCCAGCGTGATCCCTTGTTTTCGTTCTGGTACGTTTCCCGCTGGGCCATCATGGACGCCGATGTCGAGATGCCGCGCATGCTGTCCAAAGGTCGCTGGCAACACCTTCACGGTCAGTTCAGTGACGACGATGATTCGATGGAAGAAGGCAGCCGCACGCTGTACCTGATGCAGCGAGCCCCCGAATTCGAAATCGAAGATTTGCGGATCGACATCGAACTGCAAAAAGCCTACGGCATTCGCCGCGAACTGGGCATGGACAACCAACAATTCGAATCTCAGATCGCTCAGATTCAGGGCCTGATGCGACTGGGGAAACGGACCGCGACGTACTGGATCAGCTTGGTGCAATACGACGACGACCGCATCGACACGGCACGAAACTGGTTCGACAAACGTGTCTTGGATCCCGATCAACCGACGCCCTGGGAAACCGCGGCCCGCTACAACTTGGCCCGCGCCAACGAACGGCTCGGCAACATCGACGAAGCCATCGAGCAGTACAAAACGACCGGCGTCCCGCAAGAGCAAGGCAACCGAATACGCGCCAGGTTGCTAGGACGCTAGCCGCCCGGAGAGAAATCAAAAGGGCCATCCAACTGCTCCATTGGAAGTATTCATTCCAATCCTCCATGGAGACACCCAGGTGGCCACAATGACCAAATCTCGATCCCGAAAGACCGCCGCCAAGCGTTTCATCGGCAAGCCCACCGGGCAAGTCCTACAACGCGTCCAACAGTGCGGCCGGCAACACTTCGGCATGAACGTGGTCGACTCCGCCCGACGCCGTAGCCAGTGGATGCTGTGCAACTTCCTTTGGCCCCGTGCTGGCTGAACCAACCTCGGTGGAGCATCGACACAAATTGATCAAGCAGCAAGGCCGGCCCAATTTATTCCCCCCGTCACCTTTTCTTCACGTCACCTTTTCTTCACCGGGCCATCACGATTCGCTGATACGTTTCGCTGTAGATCAACCCGAGCGGCGAGGCGATCCATGGCTTGGCGAGCGACGGGATGCGACGCGAACTCCGCATCAATCCCGCTTCGATGAATCGAGTTTCCGCAAACGACGTTTGGAACGCAGCGTGAATCGCCGAACGACTCAGGTAATTCGTTTTGTCACGCAGGAAAGCCACGTTCTTTTCGCAGACTTCGGCCGCCGACAGGTCTTTCTGGAATTCGTTCCGCACGCCCAGTTTTGCCCACACTGCCAACCACCATCGCGGTCGAAATGACGAAGCCAGGGGGACGTAAACATGCGGCTCGATCAGCCGCCACTTCGAGGGGAAGACATGGATCGATAGCCCGCCGGGACGTAACACGCGGGCGATCTCCGCACACGCCGCTTCTGGGTTCTGGACGTGTTCGAAGACTTGGTCGCTGACGATGAAATCGAATGAATCGTCTTCGAAGGGCAACGCGTACGGTTCCAGGATCGCCTTGAGACGCCCTCGGTCTTCGACGATCAGAATGTCACAGCCCCAGGCGTCGTAACCGGCCGCGACGTACCGCTCGACCAGGTCACCGTCGCCACAACCGAAGTCCAAGATGTTCGCCCCGTGTGGAACGTCGTAGCCTACCGAAGCGGCCAGCCGGTGGAACAAGTCGTCGGTCATCACGGCTCGCGTTTCGGTTGCATTTGCAGCACGCCGGCCAGCATCGCGGACATGATCGTTTGAAACCCCGCCGCGATCAGCGTCACGCCGGGCACGACCCAGCGCATCGTCTGCGGATAGTCCAACGGTCCGAAATCGGATTGCCACCACCGGACGACGACCAAACCGATCATGGCGATTCCGGCGATGCAGCCGAGCATCCCGAACAGCAAACCTTTTTCGATCGTCAATTTGGATAACTGGTCGTGCGGCGGCATGATTCCTTCCCGCGTGACGAAGATCCTGGCCAGCGTCGCCATCAAGAAACATTGCCACCCGAGCAATCCCGCCAACGAAGCGATCAACAAGGTGTGAACGTCTAGGGCGGCACCGAAAACGCGGATCTGAGGCAGCGCGAGCGCGTAGCCGACGATCGCCAATACGATCAACGCCAAGCCGGGCCGAAAGAAAGTCCACTTGGGACTGAACACCAAGAACAGTCGCAGCGTCCGCCAACCGTCGCGGAAGGTTCGCAGGTGCGGGCCGTGTTGTTTCCGCCCGTCGGGATGCAACGTGATCGGCACCTGGCTCATCGATGCCTCTCGGATTCCGCTCTTGATGATCATCTCGGTCGCGAATTCCATCCCCGGACTCCGCAAGTCCAACCGCCGGTACAGATCCTTCGTGAACCCCCGCATCCCGCAATAGACATCGTGAATCGGGATGCCGAACATGCGGCGGACCAGCCAAGACAGCACAGGGTTGCCAAAGTATCGGTGCAGAAAAGGCATCGCACCGGGCAGCACCGTGCCACCGCCGCGGGGCAATCGACAACCTTGGACCAGATCAAAACCTTGCCGAAGCTGATCAACGAACTTGGGGATTTCCAAGAAGTCGTAGCTGTCGTCGGCATCGCCCATGATGACGAACTTGCCGCGAGCCGATTCGATGCCGGCCATCAACGCGGCCCCGTAACCCCGCGTCGTCACGTCGATGGTTCGGGCTCCCGCGTCGACCGCGATCGCTTTGGACGCGTCCGTGCTGCCGTTGTCGGCCAGCACGACTTCGCCGACGATGCCGGCCTGATCCATCGCGCGGACAGCCTTGTCCACACAAATGCCCACCGTATCGGCCTCGTTCAAACAAGGCATCACAACGGTCAGTTCGAAGTCGTCGGTCATTCGATGGTGGGGGTTTCGATGTGAGATGCAGTGGACGCGCCGGCCGGAGGCTCGCTGCGACGGGGTCGGCCATCATAAGGCAAGGCGGCGATCATCATCAGGATCACAGGGTCCAGAACCATGCGGTATCTCAGGGCCGGGAATTC
>CAYVRC010000179.1:0-11637 GCA_964453205.1 uncultured Pirellulaceae bacterium
GATCAACCTACAATTGGTCCCGATGGGGGATGCCGCATAGCGGTTCCTTGAGAGCGACCACCTTTTCTGGGCGCAGTCCCAGACAAGGCGTAGATTCTTCTCGCCCACCGGCCGTGTCCAAGGAGTGGGGCGTCTCCGGACGTCGCGCCCGTCCACGGTTCCCTGGTCGATTCTCCGCGGGTGCCTATGCCAACGGCTTGGCGTTCCAAATCTCGTCGGCGTATTGGCCGATCGTGCGGTCGCTGCTGAAGAACCCACTGCCGGCGGTGTTCAGGATGCTCATCCGGTCCCACTCGTCTTGATCCGCGTAAGTCTTATCGACCCGCTGTTGGGCATCGATGTAGTCCCGCAGATCGGCGATCGTCAACCAAGGGTCGTGCGGGTTGCGAAGCCCCGAGCACAACACGTCAAAGATTCCGGGTTCGCGTCGGTTGAAATGTCCGCCTTCCAACAGTTGCATGATACGTTGGATGTCGCGATCCGCCGCGATGATCTCGTTGGGTTGATAATTCAATCGCGTCTTGGCGACCCCTTCGGCATCCAACCCGAACAAGAAAAAGTTTTCTTCGCCGGCGTTCTCGCGAATTTCGATGTTTGCCCCGTCCAGGGTGCCGATCGTCAAAGCGCCGTTCATCATGAACTTCATGTTGCCGGTCCCGCTGGCCTCTTTTCCGGCCGTCGAAATCTGCTCGGACAACTCCGTCGCCGGACAGATGATTTCCATCGAGGAGACGCGATAGTTCGGATAGAAGACGAAATCCAGCAAACCCTCGGTTTTCTTTTCCGCGGCGATCGTTCGCGACACGTCGTTGATCAGCTTGACGATCAGTTTGGCCAGGTGATAACCCGGCGCGGCCTTGCCACCGATCAGGACGCATCGCGGCACCATGCCGTCGGTGTCGTCGCGCAAGATTCGGTCGTAAAGATGGATCACGTGCAACACGTTCAGCAATTGACGCTTGTATTCGTGGATGCGTTTGACCTGCACGTCGTACATCGCGTCGGCACCGAAATGAATGCCGGTGTTCTTGGCGACCGCCTGGGCCAATTTGGCCTTGTTGGCCTGTTTGACTTCCCGCCAACGGCCGCGGAACTCCCCATCGTCGGCAAAGGGGCGAAGCTTCTCGATCTCACTCAAGTCGTTGATCCAGCCGGTCCCGATCGCTTCGCTGATCAGATCACGAAGTCCCGGGTTGCAGTGGGCCAGCCAGCGTCGTTGCGTCACGCCGTTGGTCTTGTTGTTGAACTTTTCGGGCCACAAAACGTTGAAATCGTGGAACAAGCCGTTTTTCAAAAGTTGCGTGTGCAAACCCGCCACGCCGTTGACCGAAAAGCTTCCCACGATGGCCAAGTAAGCCATGCGAATGTGTGGATTGTCGCCCTCTTCGATCAAAGACATTTTGCGACGCATCTCCGTGTCGCCGGGCCATTTCTTTTCGACTTTCGCCAAGAAGCGGGCATTGATTTCGTAAATGATGTCCAGCAATCGCGGCACCAAGCGATGGAACAACGACACGGACCATCGCTCCAGGGCCTCGGGTAACAGCGTGTGGTTGGTGTAAGCCATGCACCGGGTCGTGATTTTCCAAGCGTCGTCCCATTCCAAGCCGTGTTCGTCCATCAACAGCCGCATCAGTTCCGGAACCGCACATGCCGGATGAGTGTCGTTCAGCTGGAAACAGTTCTTTTCGCCGAACTCGGTGAAGTCTTCTCCGTGTTTCTTGACCCAGTCGGCGATCACGTCTTGGAGACTGGCGGAAACCAGGAAATACTGTTGTTTCAGTCGCAGCTCCTTGCCGTTTTCGCTGGCGTCGTTGGGGTACAGCACCATCGAAATGTTCTCGGCCAGATTTTTTTCGGCCACCGCTTCGGTGTAACTGCCGGCATTGAATTCGGCCAAGTTGAAAGCGTCCGATGCTGTCGCTTTCCAAAGCCGCAGCGTGTTCACGGTGCCGTTTCGAAAGCCGGGGATCGGCATGTCGAACGGAACCGCGGTGATGTCGTGACTGTCGGCCCAGCGACTACGAGCTCGGCCCTGATCGTCTCGGTAATGCTCGACGCGGCCGTAAAAGCGAACCGGACGCGTGTCCTCGGGGCGTTCGATCTCCCACGGGTTGCCGTCACGTAGCCAGTGATCGGGTTCTTCGACCTGACGTCCGTCTCGGATCCGCTGGTTGAACATCCCGTATTCGTATCGAATGCCGTAACCGACGACGGGCAATCGCAGGTTCGCGCAACTGTCCAAGAAACAAGCAGCCAATCGTCCCAGGCCGCCGTTGCCCAAACCGGCATCGAACTCTTGTTCGGCGACTTCTTCCATTTCCATGCCGTACTGGTGGATCGCCGCGCGGGCGTCCTCGTCGACGTCCAGGTTTTGGATCGCGTTGCTCAGGGACCGGCCGATCAGAAATTCCAGTGACAGGTAATACACCTTTCGCTGCTCACTGCGGTTCATCTTGAGCTGCGTCGTTCGCCAAGCTTCGACCAGGCGATCCCGGACGGCCAGTGCCGCGGCGCGGTACACATAAGGGGCGTCGACCGAATCCGCGTCGCAACCCAGCGTGATGTTCAGGTGGCGGCGAAGTTCCAAGGGGAAACCGGACAGGAGTTCTTGGGACGGCTTGTTTTCCAGGATGGACGTGGACATGCGGACCTTCGCTTGGGATTCGGAGTCGATTAGGGCGAGAGTGAAAATCTAGGTCATCGGTCAAGTCGACGAGCGTCATCCCATCGAATTACCGGAGCGTTTTTGACTCGGCAGTCTACGCAGTCAAAAGCGGTTCGGTTGACCTAGGCCGCGCAACGCTCCTGATCCGGCCCCGAAAGGCCAAAAACGGGGGTTTCCTGTCCCCTGACACCGCCGGTTGCCCGAAACCGCGCGGGAATTCACTGTTTCAAAGCCGCCGTGACGCGATCGATCAGCGCGTGCCGCTCGGCCGCCTGTTGGGTGTTTTCCAATTTTTGACCGAGTTCCAAGATGAACGCCGCGTAGTCGTTGTACCAGTCCCGCTGCAGTTCGGTTTCCTGGATTCGGTGCTGGGCGACGCCCTTGGATTCGGCCACGCCGGCGACCAGTTCGAAAACCTCGTCGAACGCGGGCGCGTAGATGCGGTTCGGATCCCACCCTTTCTGGATCAACAGTTCGGTCAACCCGGCCCGCGCGTCGTCTTCGCCGTGGTTCAAAAAGACCGCCCCGGAAACATCGCCCCGCTCGACGATCCAGTCCACCAGTTCGCCTTGATCGGCGTGGGCGCTGTAATTGCCCAGACGGCGGATCTGAGCGGCGACCCGAAAGGATTTGCCGTGGATCCGGACGTCCTTGGCACCGCTGGTGATGATATGGCCGAGAGTCCCCGGCGCCTGGTATCCCACGAACAGGATCGTGGCCTGCTTGCGAAAAATGTTGTTCGCCAAATGATGCTTGATGCGACCGGCGTTGCACATGCCGCTGGCCGAAATGATGATCGCACCCTGAGTGACTTGGTTGACCGCCTTGCTTTCGGCGACGCTTTGCACCAAGCGAAAATTTTTGTGACGAAACAGGTCCGCGGCAGCCACTTCGACGTCTTCGAAGTCAGCCGCGTATTTGATGAACACTTCGGTGGCCTTGAGCGCCAACGGCGAATCCAAATAGACCTTCGCGTCGGGAATCTGTTCGGTCGCGAGCAAGTAACCGATGTCGTGCAAAAGTTCCTGACTGCGCTCGACCGCGAAGGACGGAATCACGACGTTGCCGCCCCGCTCCAGCGCCGCGGTCAATTCCGCCTTCATCGCGTCGCGACGCTTTTCCAGCGTGTAATCATCGCGGTCACGGTTGCCGTACGTGCTTTCACAAACCAGGTAGTCGAAACTTTGTGGTGCATCGGGTTCGGGATGAAAGGCTTTTTCGTCCGGACCGAGGTCGCCGGAGAACAGCATCCGCAAGGGACGGGCGTTCTCCGATTCGTTTCCACCGGCTTGGGAAGCGGAAATATCGATCTGGATCGACGCCGATCCCAACAGGTGGCCGGCATTCCAGTATCGGGCGCGGATGCCCGGCGCGACGTCGATCCAAGTTTCGTAGTCCACCGGGCGGCACAGGGCGAGCGCTGCCGCGGCGTCCTGTTTCGTGTACATCGGCTCGAGCGGTTCCAGGTCCATCCGACGACGTTTCCGGTTCAACCTCTCCGCATTGGATTCTTGGATGTACGCCGAATCGGGCAGCATGAATTGCAACAGATCGCACGTCGGCTCGGTCGCGTAAATCGGACCGTCAAACCCGGCCTTGACCAGTTTCGGAATCAAACCGCTGTGATCGATGTGCGCGTGGGTCAGCAGCAGAAAATCGACCTCAGCAGCATCAAAGGGGAACGGCTGATAGTTCAAGTCTTGCGTGGTTCGGTTGCCTTGAAACAAGCCGCAATCGACCAAGAACTTAAGGTCAGTCGTTTCGACCAAAGAACAGGAACCCGTGACGGTACCGGCTGCACCGCAAAATCGAAGGTTGGCCATCAAGGGTCTCGTGAGGAAAGATGCATGACCGTGGGCTGAAAATACACTCGCAACGGCCTGGGCCGGGACGCTGTCGGTCCGGGGCGGACCCGCGGCGACGCCCTGTCATGCTGCCGACGCCGCGATCGAGTGTTCGCTTGCTGAGGTGTCCCGCGGACGTTTCAGTCCAGCGTGAATCCGATCTTGACGGTGACTTGCCAGTGTTGGACCTTGCCCTCACTGATGGAGCCCCGTGTTTCGGTGACCTCGAACCAACTCAACCCGCGAACGGTTCGGGCGGCGTGCATGATCGCGTTTTCGACGGCTTCTTCGATCGACACGGTCGATGTGCCGGTGATCTCGATCTTTTTATAAGTGTGATGAGGCATGTCGGATTCCTAGTTGAGGGGGACGTTGGAAGTTGCCTGTCAATATAGCGGTGCCGGGAATGAGCCGGTGCGGCGGGAGGTCCGGGTGCGTCAATTTAATGACGGGTCGGCGACGGCTGAATCGACCGCAGAGCCTTTTCTTGCGGCAGGATCCTGTCGCCGGTCTATCTGCGGTTCACCGTTTTCGAAACTCCGACAACAATTCCAACACGTCGGCCAGTTCTTGTTTCGTCATCGAGCCGTCCAGACCCGCCGGCATGATCGACGTGTCACTGTCTTGACGGATTTCGATTTGATCCTTGCGGATCTTGATCGAGCCATCAATCCCCGTGGCCAGTTCCAATTCCTCGGATGTTTCGCTTTGAACCAAGCCGTTGAAAACCGCTCCGTCGACCGTCAAGATTCGCACGCTGCGGTAGCCTTGGGCAAGGTGAGCACTGGGATACACGATCGCTTCCAACAGGTTCGATCGTGAACGCGTCCTGCCGATTCTGGTCAGTTCCGGGCCGATCCGGCCCCCGACGTAGCCGAAACGATGACACTTGCCACACGCCGATTTTTCGCCGTGGAAAATTCGCATGCCTCGGACCATGTCCCCTGGGGGCAATTCAGACATCAGCGTCGACAGCGTGTGGGCGACGTCGGCCGGCGGCCGCGATAGTTCTTCGGCGACTTGCTCGGCACGCTCGGAAAACGAGTCGTAGCGGTCGAAAACGTTGACCAGAAATTCTTTCGGAAGCGTGCGGGCCACCTTGTATTCAGGTAACCGCCGAAGCAACCGTCCGGCAGCGGTTTCGCCGCTGCCGGCAATCGCAGCGACCATCGTCGGAAACACCGACGTCGTCGCGTCGTTCAATCGGTTCAGCAGCTCTTCGGCGGCATGCCGGTCGATGGGCAAACGGCGGACGACGCGACCGGCAAGGGAGCTCACGCGGCCGTCCCCCGCGGCCGAAAGGGCGTCGACCAACACGCCGGAAAGCCCATGCCGATCGGCCGGCACGCCCGCGGGGATCGCCGCGGCAAAACGCAAACGATCGATCAACGCCGATCGTTCATCCGAGGCCGAATCGATCCAGCGGTCGGTCGTGCGTCGATGGTCCGACGGATCGAGTTCGGCCTCGGATAGCCAATCGGCCAACTGCAATTTCGTTTCACGATCCGCCGAGTCGATCATCCGATCCAGCGGGCGGTCCCAACCGGCGGGGATGGTTGTGATCGGAATCGACGCGACCAGTTGCAAACTCTCCCGATGCCCGACCGGTTCGTTCAGCGTGTCGAGCACTCGCCCGTTGACTTCGGGCTGATCGATCCGAGCGGCCAAAATCGCGGCCACCTGCGTCCGCAGCGACGACCCGGCGGGGGACCGTTTCCAAATCTTGATCAGAGCGTCGACATGTTCCTCGGACCGGTTCGTGCCGCGAGCTAGCGTTTCGGCGGCGAGCCGCTGAAGCTGCTCGTCATCGTTTTGCAGCAAGCGAAACGCGTCGGCCGATGCCACCCGCGTCGGGGCGATCTGACCCAGAACCGTCAAGGCGGCCAGTTTTTCGGCGGTCGATCTCGATTCCGCCAAGTATTCGACCAAGGCATCGGGACGATCGAGTCGGATCAGGGCGTAACGCAGCGAATGTTGCAAAACCCGGTCACCGGCATCGGACCGGGCGACGACCGTCATCAGGTCGGCGACGTCGTCTTCGTTGCCATGCCGTCCCGTCCACTCCGCGGCGGCGCGTCGGACGCCTGCGTCGGGCGAGGACACCAGCAACTCACCGACGCGACGCGGGGCCAGTTCCCCCGCGTGCATCGCCGCCATCAACGTGGCGTGATGGACCTCAGGTGATCGATCATCATCGAGTAACCACTCGAACAGTTCGATCGCTTCGGTGCCGCCGATGCGGGCCGAGACCCAGGCGATCCTGGACGCCACGGCGGCGGTCAGCGGGCTTCGACGCAACGCACGGCGAAGCGCCGGGACCGATTCGGCCGGGTGATCGACCAGCCAGTCGGACGCGCGATCACGGACGACAAAACTCGGGTCGTTCAGCTTCGCCACGGCGGCTTCGGCATCCGTGTCGGCCCAGTCGATCGCGATCCGTTTCGATCGTTCGGCATCGACCCGACGGAGCCGATAAACACCGCCGGGTGATCGTTTCCCTTCCGCACCGCTGCTGGGGCAACACAGGTCGTACCAGTCTCCGGTGTCCAAGAAAACGACGGATCCGTCGAAATCTTCGATCACATCGGTCGGGTGAAAGTCCAAACGGTCGCAGGTGACAAGGTCGGTGTCCAGCGTGCGGTACGTGGCCCCGTCGGCGATCAAAGTGTGTTGCGAAAGCCGACGCAAGTTGAACTGCGCACAAACCAAAACGTCGCCCGGATCCGAACCGAAGCGTCGTCGCATCAGTCCGCTGGGCGCGGCCGGTCCCAAGTGTGTCATCACGGGCATGACGTCACCGGTTCGCGGCAAATCGTCGATCACGCGGTGAATCTTACCGAACACGCTGCCGTGGACCGCGTGAGCGATCCCGTCGCGACGTCCGTCGGCGGGATGTTGCAAGAAAGTGCTCGTAAAGAACTTCTCGCCGTTGCCCAGGAACGCCAGTTCGATCGGATTGTCCATGCCGCCCGACGTCACGATCTCGACACGGCCGCCTTCGGGACGCTTGCGAAGAATGTGCGCCGCTTCGGACACGACAGTCGTGCCGTCGGTCAGACGGTGAGTCTGTTTGCCGAACGCGCCTTTGCACCAATAAATCCAACCGTCGGGCCCCAAGTACGGGCCGTGTAGATCGTTCGCACAGTAGGTGACCGTGCCACCGTCATGCCAGACCTCTCGTGATTCACAAATGCCGTCACCGTCGGCATCGGTCAGCTTCCAAACGCTGGGCGGCGCGGACACGAAGATGTCATTGCCGTGACAAAGCACGCCCGAATAAAAGCTGAGGTCTTGGGCGGCCACGATGCGACGATCGAAAACACCATCGCCGTCGTCATCGATCAATCGCAGCACGCTGTGAGGCTTGGTTTCGAGTTGTTCTCGAACACTGTCTTCGGCACCCGCCGAACTGACCACGACCAAGCGTCCTTGATCGTCCCAATCGCAAACCGTCGGACGAGTGACAAGATCTTCGCCGGCAATCTTCGTCAGTTCGTACCCTTCGGCCACTCGAAAGCGAAAACCGTCCCGCTGCGCTTCGGCGGCGTCGGACCGGAAACAGGCGAGCATCAAGACCAAGGGCAAAACGAAAAAACGACGGTTCCACATGGCGGTCCTCTCCACGAGTTCGGCGACACCGTCAGGGGCCGGGACGACTGCCCCCGAAAACGTGAACACCAGGATAGCCGATGATCGGTTTTCTCGCCTTGTCGGCGATGCCAGACGACGGGCCGGGGGCTACCCTTGGCGACGGACTCGGCTGACGCGGTGGACGGGCAGGTCCGGCAGGGACTGCAGGAACATCTTGCCGTAGGGTTTGGTGCGAATCCGTGGGTCCAGGACCACGACCATTCCGGTGTCTCGTTTGGTGCGAATCAGGCGGCCGAAGCCTTGGCGAAATTTCAGCACCGATTCGGGCAGTTGGTAATCGACGAAAGGGTTCCCGCCGGCGGCCTTGATCGCGTCAAGTCGGGCCTCCAACAGCGGATGATCGGGCACGGCGAAGGGCAGTTTCGTGATGATCACGTTGGACAAAGCATCGCCAGGCACGTCGACCCCTTTCCAGAAACTGTCGGTGCCCAGCAGGACGCCTTTGGGATTCCGCCGAAAGGCGTCCAAAATCTGCGACCGACTCTGTTCGCCCGCTTGGCTGTAAAGCTGCAACCCCCGCGCGGCCAGCCACGGCGTAATCGCTTCGGCACATCGACGCAGCAGGTCGTAACTGGTGAACAACACAAAGGCGTGTCCGTCGGTGTGACCGGCGAAGCGTTTGATTTGCTCGGGCAACGCCTTTTCGAACTCCGCGCGGTCTTTCGACGGATCGGGCAAGTCGTCGACGATCACCAGTTTGGCTTGAGTTTTGTAATCGAAGGGGCTGCCGACCCGCAGCGACATTCCGTCGGTCAATCCGATCCGCGAGCGAAAGAACGTGAAGCGTTCGTCGTTGCCGGTCGCCAGCGTGGCACTGGTCATCACGACACTTTTGATCATCTCGTTTTGAAACAGCTCGGTCCGCAGCACGTCTCCGACATTGATCGGCGAGGCGGCCAACGTGACGCGGTCGGTGCCGCGACGCGACCCGCTGCGTTCCAACCAGAACACCGAATCGTCCAGGTCTTGGTTCAACCACTGACGCAGTCCGCCGGACAACGCCAGGGTGCGTTCGTAAGCCGATTCGAATTCTTTTTGCTCCGATGCGTTCTGTTGTCCGTCGGCTTGCTGGCGAAGCGATCGGGAGAGCTTTTCCATCACGTCACTGAGCTCGTTGGCGACGATGTTCGCACGCGTCACTCGGCCATTTTGCGGGCCTCCGTTTTCCCACCAGTCCAACAGGTCGGCGAACAAGTTCGACGCGGCAAAGCGGCACTGGTTGACCATCTGTTGCAGGCCACGCAGGTTTTGGTCGACTAAAATTCCCTTGTTGTTCTGGTCGTTGTAAAGTCGATTGAACAGAAAGTCGAATTGCCCGCTGGTGATCCGCAAACCCAGGTGATCGCCCGCCACGGATTCGACGGTATGGCATTCGTCCAAGATCAACGCGTCGTAGTCGGGCAACAGGGAAACGCCTTGCCGGCGAAGCTGCAAATCGCTGAACAGCATCGCGTGGTTGACGATCAGCAGTTGGGCACCGGCGGCGCGTCGGCGGGCGCGAAAGTAAAAACAGTCTTTGAAATGCGGGCATCGCCGTCCGAGGCAATTACTGGTGTCGCTGGCGACTTCGTCCCAGACCTGCCGGTCGGGTTTAGTCGGCAACGTGGACAGCGAACCGTCGGTCGTGTCTTTGGACCACGATTTGATTCGGCGGAGCTGGCCGTGTTGGTTGTCGTGACCGAACAGCGACGTGGCTTTGGCGATCGCGCGATCCATCCGCCGCAGCGACAAGTAGTTGCTGCGGCCTTTGACCAAGACGGAGGAAAACTCGCGGGCGATGACGCTGTTGAGCAGCGGGACGTCTTTTCCGATCAGCTGTTCTTGCAGACTGATGGTGTCGGTGGAGATCACGACGCGGCGGCTGCGGGTGTTTTCCTGGCCGTCGGGGTAACCGGATTTCGTCTGAATCGACCGGACTTGGTCGTCGGTCGCGAACAAGACCGCGGGGACCAGGTAAGCGAAACTCTTGCCCGTTCCTGTGCCCGCTTCGGCGATCAAATGCCGACCGGTGCCGAGCGCCTCGGCGACCGCCTGAGCCATTTCCAGTTGCTGCGCCCGGGGTTCGTAGTTCTGCAGCCTACGACTGATGCTCCCCCCGCGTCCCAAGATCGATTCGACGTTCAGTTCGTCAACCAAAGCGTTGTGTTTCAAAAAAGCGTTGTGTTTCAAAAAAAAGGCGATGGGAATCGGCGGGTTGCCGTCGGACGACGAAACCGACAGGGGTCGCTGCCAAAGCTCTGCAAGATTCAGAGCTCTGCAAGATATCGCATCGCCGGGAAACATGCTCGCCCCATTCCCGGGCCCCGACTCCGGCAATTCCCTCCGCTGCGTCGACCTGTTTGATTCGGGGCGGGTCGCGTCTAGACTGGGCGGGTGATGATTGCAGGGATGCCGGGAAGACCACTTCGGGACGTGTCACCGTCGCGGCTGCTTCCCCTGACATTTTGACCTTCACCCACCCTGACGATTGATCATGCGAGCGAACCGAAACATCACGCGACTGGAACGACAGAGCACCGGCGGATGGTTGGTCCGCGTGATGCGAAGGGGCGAATTGTCGTCTTGGTATTTCAGCGACAGCGAGTACGGCAGCAAGCCCAAGGCGCTCCAGGCCGCCCGCGAGTACCGCGACGAACTGGAAACCACCCTGAAAGGTTTTTCCGCCAAGGATTTGGCCAAGAAAGCCAAGGCCAACAACACCTCCGGCGTCGTCGGCGTGCGTTTGGTCGAGGAACGCGATCCGCGTTGGCCGTCCCAGCCGACTTACCGCTACTGGGTCGCCCAGTGGAGCCCCAGCAAGGGCGTCCGCCGCACGAAACGGTTCTCGGTGGAAAAATACGGCGAAGACAAGGCCTACAAACTGGCCGTCGCGGCCCGCAAAAAAGGCGTCGCGTCGATGGAGGATCGGTAGATCCCGATACGGCCGCTAGATCCCGTCCCGTTCGATCCGCAGGACCTTGTCGAGTCGCCGCTGGTGGCGTTCTTCCGGCGTGTAAGTCGCTTTCAGGAACGCGTCGATGATCTCGAAAGCCAATTCACTGCCGATGATCCGGCCGCCGATGCACAGCACGTTCATGTCATCGTGCTCGACGCCCTGGCGGGCGCTGTACGTGTCGTGACAGATCGCCGCGCGGATGCCGGGGATCTTGTTGGCCGCGACGCCGACGCCGACGCCGCTGCCACAGATCAGCAGGCCCTTGTCGGCCCGGCCGGCCAGGATCTCTTTGGCCACCAAGACCGCAAAATCGGGGTAGTCACAGCTCTGTCGGCTGTCGGTCCCGCAGTCGGTCAACGAGGTCAGCCGATCCCCGTACCGCGCCGCCACGTCGGCTTTGAGCGCGAACCCGGCGTGGTCGCCGGCCTTTATTCCTATGTGCGCGGCACGACCGTCCAACTGCAAGCGAGCCCGGCGCCGGACTGGCGGTTCGACTACTGGAGCGGCCTCAACGTGCAGGACCTGGCCTCCGAAGCGGC
>CAYVRC010000180.1:0-11543 GCA_964453205.1 uncultured Pirellulaceae bacterium
AGCGAAGCGTTCCGCGCATGGATCCGCGACAGCGTCCGGCAGAACAAACCGTACGACGAATTCGCGGCAGAAATTCTGACCGCGAGCGGTTCCAACAAAGACAATCCGCCGGCGTCGTACTACAAAGTCTTGCGCACCGCGGAAGACGCGATGGAAAACACGACCCACCTGTTCCTGGGCATCCGGTTCAACTGCAACAAGTGCCACGACCACCCGTTCGAACGTTGGACGCAAGACCAGTACTACCAGATGTCCGCGTTCTTCGCCCGCGTCGAACGCAAGAAAGACCCGGCGTCGGGCGACAAGAAAGTCGCCGGCACGGCCGTCGAGGGTGCGACGCCGCTTTATGAAATCGTCGATGACGGCAGCGACGGCGAAGTCCTTCACGGACGAACCGGTGACGTCGTCGCGCCGGCGTTTCCTTACGACTTGCCCGGCGACGACGGCCAAACGCTGGTCGCGAACAGGTCCGCCGACGTCAAAGCGGCGAAGCGGCGGACGCGTCGTGAAGAACTTTCGGACTGGATGACCAGCCCCGACAATCCGTACTTCGCCCGCAGCTACGTCAATCGCGTTTGGGGCTACCTCACTGGCGTCGGGCTGATCGAACCGATCGACGACATTCGTGCCGGCAATCCGCCGACCAACCCCGAACTGCTCGATCATTTGACCGATTCGTTCATCCGGTCCGGCTTTGACGTCCGCAGCCTCATGCGAATGATCGTCAGCAGTCGGACGTACCAGTTGTCAGTCGAAACGAATCCCCTGAACGTCGACGACAAATCCAACTATTCGCACGCGACGGCTCGGCGATTGCCTGCCGAGGTCATCTTCGACGCCGTTCACGCGGTCACCGGCGCCGCGTCGTCGATCCCCGGCGCCAAGCCCGGCGTCCGCGCCGCGGAGCTGTCGGATTCCGGCGTCAAACTGGCCGACGGGTTCCTGCAAAATCTCGGCCGGCCGGCCCGCGAGAGCGCCTGTGAATGCGAACGGTCCTCCGGATTGGAGCTCGGTCCGGTGATGGCGTTGATCAGCGGTCCGACGATCTCCGGCGCGATCTCCGGCGACGCCAACGACCTGGATTCGCTGGTCGGCGTCTTGCGGGAAAACAGAACGCTGGTCGACGAGATCTTCTTGCGGACGCTCGCCCGACATGCCAGCGAGGTGGAAATCGAAGCTTTCAATGATTTGGTCGACCAGATCGCCGCGGACGACGACGTCATGCGTGCCCGACTGGCCGAAGCGGAAGCGTCCTGGAAAGCCCGCCGTCCCGAGTTAGAAAAGCGACGAACCGATCGATTGGCCGAAACGATCGCGGCGATCCGGGCACGCGAGGCCGCCTACGCGCCGGAGCTGAAACGCTTGCAAGATCAACGGGCCGAGAAGATCGCCCGGGCGGAGGAGCAACTGCGAAAGGCCGAAGCCGACATGACCGAAAAGGTCGCGGCCTTTGTCAAGAAACAACACGCCGCTGCGGAGTCGTCGTCCACGATCTGGCATCCGCTGGCGGCCGCCAAAGCCGTGGCAACCGGGGCGACGCAGCTGACACCGCAACCGGACCGTTCGATCCTCGCCAGCGGCAAAACGGACAAGGGTGTTTACACCGTGACGATGCGGACATCGTTGTCAGGGATCACCGGCTTTCGTTTGGAAGCCCTGGCCGATCCGGATTTGCCTGCCGGCGGCCCCGGTCGCGGCGGCAACGGAAACTTTGTCATCACCGAAATCGAAGTCTCGGCCGCTCCGGTGGGCAGACCGAAACAAGCCACTCCGATCGGCATCGCTTCGGCGGTGGCCGATTATGAGCAAGCGAGTTTTCAAATCGCACAGACGTTCGACGGTGTTCCCCGCAACCAAACCGGCTGGGCCGTGTCCGGCGCGACCGGCCAGACGCACTGGGCGACGTTTAAGTTTTTGCGACCGCTGGAAATGCCTGAGTCGGCCGGACGGCCGATCGAGCTGACTTTTAAGATTTCTCAGTTCCACAACGCGGCCGATCATCGCTTGGGTCGATTCCGCATCAGCGTGACGACCGACGCGTCGAAGGAATTGCCGCTCGGCTTATCCGAATCCTTGGCGGCGATCCTGGCAACACCGGCCGATCAACGATCCGAGAAACAGACCGCCGAACTGGCCGCTCACGTCGGCGCGACCGACGACGACCTGTCGGCGGCCAAGAAGGCGTTGGCCGACGCCAAAACGCCCGTCCCTCCCGATGCGGAACTGACGCGATTGGCCGACCTGAAAAAACGCTGGGAACAGCCGACCCCAGATGATCCGTCCCTCGTCCAGCTTCGCAAAGACGTCGTGCAAAGCCAATCTCAGGCCAAGTCGCCACGCTTGACCGCTGCCGAAGACCTCGTCTGGGCCATCGTCAACAGCCCGGCGTTCCTGTTCAACCACTGAATTCAACGTCCAATTTTCTCACCCCCCGAAACCCCCGGCTCGTCCCATGCTTTCGTTCAAAGGTTATCCGGCCAAAGACTTGTGTGACGCGCATCTCGGTCGTTCGCGGCGGACGTTTTTACGCGTCGGCAGCGTCGGGATGCTCGGATTGACTTTGCCGAACTTGTTGCAACTGCAAAACCCGTCGGGATCGGCTGCCGCGTCGGAAGTCAAGACCGGCGGTCCCGGTTGGGGGAAGGCCAAGAACATCATCATGGTGTACTTGCAAGGCGGCCCGAGTCATCTGGACTTGTGGGACCCGAAGGAAAACGTGCCCGACAACGTCAAGAGTATTTTCGCGCCGATCAGCACCAAAATCCCCGGCGTCAAGTTTACCGAGAATCTGCCCAAGCTGTCGCAGATCAACGACCGCTTCACGATGATTCGGTCCATGTCTTACACGCCCAACGGTTTGTTCAATCACACCGCCGCGATCTATCAGATGATGACCGGTTACACGACCGACAAGGTCAGTCCGTCCGGGCAACTGGAACCGCCGTCGCCGAAGGACTTTCCGAACTTCGGCAGCAACATCATCAAGATGCGGCCGCTGGACGAACCGATGTTACCGTTCGTCATGTTGCCGCGTCCGTTGCAGGAATCCAACGTCGTCGGCAAAGGCGGCACGGCCGGTTTTCTGGGCAAGTCGTTCGATCCGTACACGCTGTATCCCGACGGCGACGACTTGGACATGAACAAGATGGATCGCATCAAGATCGACGACCTACGACTCCGTGACGATGTGTTTGACGTGCGACTGGAGCGTCGCGCGAGCTTGCGAGAACTCTTGAATAAACAAATGCCGGCGATCAACCAGGCCGTCGCGGATTACGAACTGGACAGCCGCTACGACCAAGCCCTGTCGTTGATCGTCAGCGGAAAGGCTCGCGAAGCGTTCGAACTGGCCCGCGAATCCGACGCGACCCGAGACCGTTACGGACGCAACACGTTCGGCCAAAGCTGCTTGCTGGCACGACGATTGGTCGAAGCCGGCACGCGAGTCGTGGAAGTCATTTGGCCCAAGGTTGCCAACAGTGACAATCACTCCTGGGATCACCACACCGGTCTGAGCAAACGCATGAAGGATCAGTCCGCACCGATGTTGGATCAAGGGCTGAGCGGTCTGATCGAGGATTTGGACGAGCGAGGTTTGTTGGAAGAAACCTTGGTCGTCGCGATCGGCGAATTCGGACGCAGCCCTCAACGAGGCGTCAGCACCAGCGGCAACAACAACAGCGACGACGGTCGCGACCACTGGCCGTACTGTTACACCGCGGTCCTGGCCGGCGCGGGAATCAAACGCGGCTACGTTCACGGCAAGAGTGACAAGACGGCGTCGGCTCCGCTGGAATCTCCGGTGCATCCGGCCGAAATCCTCGCGTCGATCTATCACAATTTCGGCATCCCGCCGGAAACGATCGTCTACAACCACCTGAACCAGCCCCGCGAACTGGTCAAGGCCGGCGCCGTGACGGGGTTGTTCGCGTAGTCGACGCGGATTTCAATCGTCGTAGTCGACGTATTCGCCTTCTTCGGCGGATTCGTATTCGTCGTCATCCGCCACGTCTTCGCCACTCAGACCGCGGGGATCCGACAAGGCTTCGTGCTCGTCGGTTTCGCCTTCGTCGACTTCGAACCCTTGCATTTGCTGCCACTGCGGCATCGTCATGACGACCTCGCGTGACTTTTGTCCGTTGTAGGCGCTGACGATCCCGTCTTCTTCCATGTAGTCGATCAGCCGGGCGGCGCGGCCGTAACCGATGCCCAAACAACGTTGGATCAGGCTGATCGATCCACGCTGCTCCCGCACGACGACTTCGATCGCGCTTTCGTAAAGCTCGTCTTTCTTGCGCAGGTTGTTGACGTCCAGATCGCCGGTTTCGTCACCTTCCTCGGCCACCTTCAAGTTCATCAACTCGCCGACGAAGTTCTGTTCGACCATGCTGCAATGGTCGCAAACGGCATCGATTTCTTCGTCGGACAGGTAGGTCCCTTGTCCTCGAATCAGGGTGCTGGTCCCCGGCCACAAGAACAGCATGTCCCCGTTGCCCAGCAGCTTGTCGGCGCCGTTTTCGTCCAACACGACGCGACTGTCGGTCTTGCTGGCGACTTGAAAACTCAATCGTGCCGGCAAGTTACTCTTGATCAATCCCGTGATCACGTCGACGGTGGGCTTTTGCGTCGCCAAGATCAAGTGAATGCCGACCGCCCGACTCTTTTGCGCCAAGCGGATGATGTGCTGTTCGACGTCCTTGCCCGCGGTCATCATCAAGTCGGCCATTTCGTCGGCGACGATCACGATGAAGGGTAATTTGTCGGGCACGCCGGTGGCTTGGTCTTCTTCGTCGACTTCCAAACGTCGTAACACTTCCTCGCGACCGAGGTCGTTGAAGCTGTTGATGTGACGCACACCGACTTTGGCCAGTAGCGAATAGCGTTCCTCCATCTTCTCCACGGCCCACGCCAGAATCGCTTCGGCCTTTTTCATGTCCGTGATGACCGGGTGCATCAAGTGGGGAAGCCGGCCGTATCCGCTCAGTTCGACCATCTTGGGGTCGATCATCAACATCCGCACTTCGTCCGGCCGGCAGCACATCAAGACGCTACTGATGATGGCGTTCAAGCAAACACTCTTGCCCGTCCCCGTGCGGCCCGCGATCAACAAGTGAGGCATTTTGGCCAGGTCGACGACCATCGGATTTCCGCTGACGTCTTGGCCCAAGAACACCGGGATGTTCATCTTGGCCGCTTGGTTTCCGGATTCCTCGATCACGTCGCGCAGTCGGACGACTTGCCGCGTTTCGTTGGGCACTTCGATGCCGACGGTGTTTTTGCCGGGGATCGGCGCGACGATGCGAACGCTGGGGACACGCAGGGCGATCGCGACGTCCTCGGCCAAGCCGGTGATCTTGCTCAAACGCAGCCCGGCTTCCAATTCGATTTCGTACTGCGCGATCACCGGGCCGGTTTCGATTTCAACGACGCGAACGTTCAGGTTGAAATTCTTGAACGCTTCCTCCAAAAGCTGAGCCTTGCGGCGGACTTCGATCAGTTGATCGTCGTAACAGATGTCGTCGCCGGCTTCCAACAGTTCGATCGGCGGCAACACGTAGTCTTCGCTTCCCGCCGGTGCGGCCTCTTTCATCGCCGCGTCGATCTGCTGCTGATCCGTGCCGGGTCGCTTGGGCAATTTGATTTTGGGTCCCTGGCGTGGCGCGGGAACGGGATCGTGCGATTCGTCTCGGCGGATTTCGAGCGTTTCGCCGTCGACCTCCAGTTCGCGAATCACCGGCTCATCGGTCGCATCGTCCTCCCCGGCTTCGTCGTCTTCCCAATCACCCTCGTCGTAATCATCGACGTACGACTCGTCCGATTCGCGACCGCTATCCCCAATGCCATCCGATCCCGTTTCGCCGACATCTGGATCGTTCTCACCGGCGGACGTGGTCTCGTCGTCGGCGGGGCGTTTCGGTTTGCGGAGCTTGATTCGTGGCTCCGCGACGTCGTCGTCGTCCGCATCGACTTTCAAGCCATCGTCGACGTCGGTGATCGGCGTGGCCTTCTGGGCCGACGTCTCTCCGGCCAGACGCATCGCGTCGGCGGGATCGGCGAACGGTTCATGCACACGTCGGGGGCGCAGCGGCAGTGCCGCGGCGACTTGTCGGAACTTTTGCTTCGGCACCCGCGTGACGCCCGAAACGACTTTACGCCCGGCGTACAGCAGGGCGTAGTCCGTCGTCAAAAGCAGACCGGTCGCCAGCGTCGTCAACGTCAAGATCCAGGCGCCCGCCGGGGCAAAGTGGTCCGACAAACAGGCCGACGTCATCGCGCCCAGGTGTCCGCCTGCGCCGACGACGGGCATCCCGTAGAACTGGCTGCCCGAGAGCGCCGCGGCCGTCGCCGCGGCGATCACCACGACACATCCGCCCAGCGAACGCAGCACCGGCGCGTTCAAGCGGCCGCGCACCAGCAACGCCGTCGCGATACCGCCGCTCGCCGCCACGACCAAGCAAGCCGCAATCCCCAACGCGTCGAACAGCATCGAGGACGCGAAGGCACCCCAGTACCCACAAGCGTTCGTGATGACTTCGTTGGCCGGATACACCAACGTGTCGGGCGCATACAACCGATCGATCGGCCAGACCGGTGCCGAAACCGGATCGGCAGGATCGCGTGTCACGATCGACACGGTCAAGAACAAAGTCACAGCGACCAACGCGATGGCGGCGATGTCGCGACGCAAATCCGGCTGACGTTCGAACGAATTGTTCGGATCGATGACTTCGATCGCAGCGTCGGCCATGGCGTTGAAACCTTCTGATGATGTGATCGAAAAACGAACGAACCTTGTCTCTCCATCGGCATTTCCCGATCCGCATCGACACAAGTGACGGCACCGTCGACACGGTGCCATCTGATATACCGCTGATAATCGGCACGATCATCAGAACTGTGGGCGTTGATCCGTGAAACGCTTAGTCGTGAAACACGCGAATCGGTCGCCACTGGTCGGACCGGAGGGTGACGATCGCGCGGAGCCGACCATCGGGATCCAGGGCGGCGACGTGCGCGTTATCCGTGACGTTTGCCGCCTGTGACGCCAGCGATTCGGGTGCGGCGAAGTCGACTTCGCCGGCGGTCAACGTCAGGCCGTGGTCGATTCGCCAGGATTGTTCGGTCGTCAAACACAGCTTGGGAAGGTGAGCGACGCCGATCGCGGCGGGACAAAGATGGTGAACCCATTCGCCCTGACGCAACGATTCCACGTCGATCGCGGAGTCCAATTCGAACCGACCGACGCGGGTGCGAACCAAGTGGGTCATGACCGCCGCGGTGTGGCAACGTTTCGCCAAGTCCATCCCCATCGTGCGGATGTAGGTACCACTGCCGCAAGTGATGCGAAGCCACACGTCCGGATACTCGTATCGGGTGACCTGAAATTCGTGAATCAAGACTTCGCGACTCGGCACGGTGACGTCGGCACCCTCGCGAGCCATCTGGTAAGCCCGCCGGCCGCCGATCTTGATCGCCGAATGCGCCGGCGGGGTCTGGCGGACGCGTCCGGTCATCCCGCGTGCGGCTTGGCGGAGCTGGTCGATGGTCGGCACGGGCATCTCGGGATGCGGGACGACGGTTTCCTCCAAATCGCCGGACACGCTGCTGCACCCGAGCCGAAAGCGGGCTTCGTAGGATTTGTCGGTTTGTTGCAGATACGAAGTCAATCGCGAGGCACCGCCGATTCCCAGAACCAGAACGCCTTCGGCCAGCGGGTCCAACGTGCCCGCGTGTCCGACCTTGGGCGGCTTTCGCTTGACCGAAACGTCTTCGCGACCCGGTTTCGCGGAGTCATGCGAGCGGAACTGATGACGCACCGCTCCGGTCGCGATATTGACCAAATCCCGCGAGGTCATTCCGATGGGCTTTCGACAATTCAAAAAGCCGAACCAATTCAAAACGCTGTGACCGCCTTCGATGAAAAAAAATCCGCAAGAGAAACAATTGTTAACGGGAAGCCGTTTCGATGTCCACGCGATGGAACTGACCGGATCCGACGGACAGGTTTACATCCGCGAAGTGATTCGTCACCCCGGGGCGGTCGTGCTGTTGCCGGTGCTGGAAGACGGACGCATCGTGATGATCGAAAACTACCGTCCGTCGATCGACCAGACGCTGTTGGAATTGCCCGCCGGGACCCGAGAACCGGGCGAAACGGCGGAAACCACGGCGGCCCGCGAACTGATCGAAGAAACCGGCTATCGCGCCGAAAAGTTGGAACCGATGACGTCGTTTTTCTCCGCGCCGGGAATCTGCGACGAAGAAATGTATCTTTATTTGGCGACCGGCTTGACCGCCGGCGACGCCGAACGCGAAGCGGTCGAACAGATCGAAAACCGCATCGTCAGCGTCGCCGATCTTCACACGATGATCGAGGAAGGCAAAATCCGAGACGCGAAAACGTTGGTCGGATTGCTACTTTATCTTCGCATCAAATGATCCTTGCCATCGCCGCGTCGACCGCTTCGAACGACCGGCCGGCGACTTCGTCCTCGTCGTCGTCTTGTCCGCCGACGATCAAGTCCAGCACGTCATCGGCGACGGCCTCGAAAGCGGCCGCTCCGACGACGCGATCGACTTCGCTGTCGTCGACCGAATCATCGGCCGGCAAAGTCTCCGGCGTTGTCACGTCGGCGGCTTCGACGGAGGACCGGTCGAGCGGTGTGACCTGACCGGTTGCCGGTGCCGCTTCGCCTTCGCCACTTCCAACGCCGAAGGAACTCTGCCGGTTCAGCGCGTTGATGACCAACAGCGCGTCGAAGGCCGTGATCTCACGATCGCCGCTGACGTCGTAGTAAGGCGGCCCGACGTCGCCGGGTTCGACCGGAATCGAGTTGCTGCCCGAGCGGTTGATCAGGTTGATCACCAGCAGGGCGTCGATCGCGGTCACGAATCCGTCGTCGTTGACGTCGTCGTTGTCGATCGGGTTCTGCAAACGACTGGCCAACACGCGAACCGTAACGGTCGCTTCGTCGCTGAAGTTCCCGGCCTCATCGGCGATCGTGTAGGTGAACGAATCGGTGCCGACGAAACCGTCCGCCGGGATGTATTGAATCGATCCGTCGGGACGCACAATCGTCTGACCGTTGGCGGCCGGACGCATGACCGCCATGCTGCTGATGTCCAACAAGTTGTCGTTATCGACGTCATTGGCGATCACATCGATGATCACCGATTCGTTGCGGAAAGTCGTTGCGGCATCGTTGCCGGCCGACGGCGGCGAATCACTGCCGATCATGATCGTTGCCGATTCGCTCCGCAAACCTGATTCGTCGGCGACCGTGTAGGAGAACTGATCGCTGTTGATGCTTTGCGGATCAAAGGGCGTGTAGATGATCGTTCCGTCGGGACGAATTTCCACCGAGCCGAACGAGGGTTGACTGCTGATCTGAATCGAGCTCGGATCAATCACCCCGTCGATGTCAAAGTCGTTGACCAGCGGTCGAATCGTCGTCGGGCCGGTCAGGTTCAACGTCGGCGAATCGGGAACCAAGGTCGGGGCGTCATTGCGACCTTCGACATTGATCGTCACGGTGGCGGGCAAGCTGCTTGCACCGGCCGCATCGGTCGCGCGATAGGTGAACGTGTCGGGCAGGACCTGTCCCTCGGGCAGCTGTTGCAGCAAGCTGGCCTGCGTCGGATCGTAGACCAATTCGCCTGTCGCCGCGTCGTAAGTCAAAAGGGCACCGCGTGCGGTGAACTGCGAAGCCGGCAAGTCCAGCGAAATCGTATCGCCCGCGTCCACGTCCGTGTCGTTGCCCAGCAAGTCACCGGCGGTCAACGTCAGCGTCTCGTCCTCGTTATGATCGAAGAAGTCGGGTACGGCCATCGGGGCGTCGTTGCGGGGCTCGATCTCGATGCGGAGCGAGACGGCATCGGTTTCCGCACCGTCGGAATCGATCGCCCGGACCATCACGATGGCCGTTCCGTTGGCGTTGTCCGCGGGCGTGAACTGCAACACTCCGGCGGGTGTGATCGTCGGCGGCGTGGCAAACAAGTCCAGCGATTCGGCCGGCGTGTCGACTTCGAAGCGAACCGTCTGACCGGTTTCGTCGGCCGGACCCGCGGTGATGTCGCTTGCCCAAGCCGCGTTGAACGCACCGCTGTCCTCGACGACCGTCACATCGCCGCCGGGCGTGTAGCGTGGCGGGTCGTTGACGGCATTGATCCGAATCGTGAACGTACGAACTTCCGAAGTATCGACGTCACCGGGCATCGCGGTACCGCCGTCGTCGGTCAGCACGACTTGGAACGTGGCCAAGCCGCTTTGGTCGTCGGCGGGGGTAAAGGTCAGTTCGCCGGCGGTTCCGTTGACGACGGCCGTGACAGGACCGTCGAACAGATTCGGATTCGTCGTGTCGATTTGCGTGATCATGAACGTCAACGACTGAGGCGGAATCGGCGGATTCGCCGTGGGATCGCCGTTGATCTCGTCGGTCGCGCTGGTCGGTCCGGCCTGGACGTTGGTCGCCCAATCGGTGACGGTTACCGTTCCGGGGTCTTCGTCACGGACGACGTCGTCGCCCAAACTGAACACCGGGGCATCGTTGATCGGAGAGACCTCGATGATCACGGTGGTCGCGGCGATCCGAGGGTCCGGAACCGCGCTGCCATCGGCGATGACGGTTTCGCCGTTGTCGACGACGGTGTAGATGAACGAATCCGTTCCCGTGAAGTTTTCACGCGGGATGTAACGCAGTTGCGGCGCCCCGCCCGGGCCGGTGACTTGCACCAGCGTTCCGCCGGCCGAGGTGGCCACCGGAATCGGATCGGCCAGCATCAGCGTTTGGTTGCCACCGGGCAGCGGAGCGATGTCGGCGGCCTCATTGGCCGGGCCGACAACGAACTGGTCCAGGAGTCCCAGGTTCATTCCGTCGCCGCCGATGGGAATGTCCAAAGAACCGTCCTCGGTGACTTGGTACTGCAAGGGATCGGCGCCGGGACGGATCATCGGCGGGTCGTTGACCGGCAAGATGTCGATCGTCAAGGTCAGCGGGATCGAGGCGTTCAAGTCGCCGCGACCGGCATCGCTGTCGCCATCGTCGGTCAGCACGACCGAAAATTCGAAAGTCCCGAACACGTCGGCAGCCGGCTGGAAGGTCAGATCGCCGCCGGGACTGATCGCCGGAGCGGACGCAAAAAAGTCTGACATCTGACCGGCCGAGAAACTGGTCGGCGTCAAGTCGAACGACACGCTTTGGCCGATGGTCGCATCGATCTCGTCAAACGCGCTCAGCGGCGAACCGGCGGCGATGTCGAACGCAAAGTTGCCGATCGTTCGGAAGCTCGCGTCCTCCTCCGCCATGACCGTTGTTTCGCTCAACGAGAATTCGGGGCGGTCATTGACCGGGTTGATCACCAACATCACCGTGTTGGGCGTCGTCAAACGATCTTCGATCAACATGTCCTGCTCCAGCGAGTACGACTCGCCGCCGGTCGGGCTGTCGTCGATCACCGAGTAGCTGAACTGATCGCTCTGCGCGATGTCCCTATTCATGTCAAGTGGTGGCGTGTAGTTGAAGCCGATCACCACATTGTTCTCG
>CAYVRC010000181.1:0-11540 GCA_964453205.1 uncultured Pirellulaceae bacterium
TGGCCCCGAGGCTGGGAAAAGTTAGCAATCTCGTTTCCATGGATGTCGATGTTCCGGAGGACGCCAGTGGTGTGCTTTATGCGCTAGGCGGATTCTCCGGTGGTTTAACTTGTTTCGTACAGGACAACCGACTGCATTATGAGTTCAACCTGTTCCAAGTGCGGCGAACCAGGATCCGGGCTGCGGAACCGCTCGCCACCGGCAAGCGCAAGATCGAAGTCGAAACAAAACTGGCCGATACAATCGGCGGACCGCTGGACGTCACTCTCCGGGTGGATGGTAAAGAGGTCGCATCCGGCCGCGTGCCTAACGGTTTGACCCTGCAATTCTCCGCCAACGGTTCCTTCGATATCGGCACCGACCGCAATTCCCCGGTCTCTCTCGATTACTACAATGAGGAGCCGTTCCCTTTCAATGGAAAGATCGGCCGCACAAAGATCCGGTACACGGACAACCGATAGGTTGAAAACGATCGGCCAGTGAGCGCCCATCCCAGAGATTCCCTTTCCGCGATTCTCTCTCGAGGTCCGAAAGCCACCGGGTTGTCAAGGGACACCGGTAGCTGCTCGATAACCTGGCGGGATTGATCTTTACTTGGCGAGTCGATTACTACAGTTGACACCGCCCTATCCCGGCGTAACCGTTCACGGCCCGGTGTGATGAATCAGGCTGCTGCGGTGTGAATGTCGCTGGCGTCGGGCAGCAGGTCAGAAGGATGGGGACACAGCACTTTGTCGGCGGGCAGAGCATTCGCTTCGTCACGGGCTCGCGGGCAAGCGATCGGATTTCGACAGCGGGCTCAGCTACCTGAAGAAGTATTCTCCGCACATGGACTACGCGTTGCGTCGCAGCAAGGGCGAGCCGATCGGTAGTGGCATCACCGAGGCCGGTTGCAAAGTGATCTTCAATCAACGACTGAAGCAATCGGGCATGCGTCGGAACCGCGACACGATGCAAGCAATCATCAACTTGCGCACGGCGTTTCGCAGCGGCGTCTGGCAAGCGATCTGGCGAGCCGTGATCTCAACCGACCAGCGACTGCCACCGATAAAACGCCGAAACACGGACTTCCTTCCATCCGTTGCCTAGATTCCAGCGCGACTGAGCCGACTGCACCCGGGTGCGAACCGACGCGGTGATCAGCCCCGTTTCCACCACAGCATGCCAAGTCCAACGATCACGGCGACCTGCGATCCAAGAATCGACGTCCACCACCATCCTCCCGAGGCATAAGATCCTTCCAGACTGGGAACCCTGTCCGTCTGCACAACCAATCGTTTGAATTTGACATCCACGGTCCCGCTCGATCCGGCCGGTCGTGTTGACCAAACTTGACATCCGACGATGTCTTTCGCGGAAGTCTTGATTCTCAAGAACTGCTGTGGCGCAGACTGAGTGCCAAACTGGGCGAGCACATGCATGATGTTGCCTCGACGCTGAACGCGCAACTCCATGTTTTTCAGTTCCGCCGGCCCGACTTCCAGTGGATGAAAAGCGAACTCAGATTCCTCCGGTGAATCGCTCGGTTCCCAATGGGCGTAGATGCCGCGCCGCTGATCCCTGCGAAGCCCGACGAATCCACAGGTAAACACCATGGGAGACTCGGCGGCAAATCGCATTCGAAAGCAAACACCTTGCCCCCAGGCGGTCTCAGGATCTGTCGCGGCGGGAATTTCCAACTCGTCGATATCAAGATCCAATTGCAGGTCGATGTTACCCTCCAGCGCGAACAGTGTCGCCACACCGGCTGTTGCACTGTTGCGACGAATCGTGCCTTGGCTACGCAGTCGCATGCCATCGTTTTGAAACAGGCATTGCCCCGTCGAAGCGTTTGGATAAGTGAGTAAATCGACGAGTGGCTCGTTCCTGATTTGCGGCCCCATTTCAAAGCGGAACTGTTCTGCCCCTGAGGATGACGCCATGCATATGACGAGCACCGGCGCAGCGAAACACTTCATAAGAGTCATTCCGAACCCTCTTGGATATCGTCGATCGGCGCTGGAATGTCGCGGACCGTTAGCAGATCACGAAGCACTTCCCAGTCGACCGATCCGTTGACAAACGCAACGCTGCCGTCCACCTTGGCAAACTGAACGCCCCCTGGGTGTGCCGACCCCCAATTTTCTTTGAAAGGGATTCCCGGTCGGTCCGGTAGGATACGTAGTCCCGATCGAGCCGTTCCCTTGGATCCACCGGTAAAGAGGGGCTCGTCCCAGTACCACGACGTCGCCACCTGAACCAGCGGATCAAAGGCCTTCTCGCCAAGCAAGATCGTATGACTAGTGCCCCGCAGGACGTCGGCGTGTCGCAGCGTCAAAGGCAAGTTCGGCGTCATGGTGCTGTTGCCGCAGTAATCCGTCTTTGTCCAAACCAATCCAGCCGATCCGTACCGACCATGGACGTCATTTTGAGTCTTCTCGCTTTTTGATCTCGCGCGACTGGGGCAACGAAACAAGGGAAGCGGCGCGTCGATCTGTAGGCGATCGTGAGGAACGGGCTGCTCGACTTCCGGAAGAATCGAGTAGCTCCAGGCAGCCGTTTGTTGACGGACATCCAAATCGGGGTTGGCAACGCCCCATTGGTAGAACAGCTCCGCTTCCAAGTCGTCCGTGTAGATTTTCACGAATTCACCGGAATCGTTCTGGATTTCGCTTCCCGGCCGAAACCCACCGTTGCCTGGAAAAACGCCGAATTTGGATTCCAGCAAACTGAATCCCATCGCCAGATTTCGAATTCGGTTCTGACACTGAACACGACGTGACGCCTCCCGCGCCGAAAGGACCGCGGGCATCGTGATCGACACTAACAAAGTCACGATGGCAAGGACCAGCAAGAGTTCGATCAGTGTCGCGCCGCGTCGGCGACATTCCCATCGAATCATGGGACTGGCAGGTCGAGGATTGTCAGTGGAACATCAAACGTGCCTTCGTTTGTCAACACTTCAACTCTGATCGGGGTTCGCCTGATGTGGTCCGTTGGCAACGGGGCAATTCGAAGTTGCCAAACGTCGTCATCGGCACGCTTCGTCGGCTGGATCGTGGATACCCGACCGGTCGTCGTCAACTCTTTGATTCGTACGGTGTCGGCGGTCGCAACGCGGACCAAGCGGGGGACATCTCGCATCGCCAAGAGCGATGGTTCGAGGTACACCCCATCATGAACCTTGCCAATGAGCCGGACGTCGAGTGACTTGGGTTGCAAGGAATCGCAACGCAAAGTGAGTGTCTCGGTGAAATTCTTGGGGCGACTGGGCAGCTCGACATTCACCTCCAACCGCACGCGACCATTTTCCATTGGCGTCGCTCGAACCATTTCGGCATCCATCCCAGAAACACTGACACTCAAGTCCGCTGAGGTTTGGTAGCCTTGTAAATTGATCGGTAGCTGAACGGTCTCACCGACAAACCCTTCGATGGGTAGCTGAGTCTCGGCAATCGACCACTCGGCCGTCGATACCGCATGAACAAGCAACCTTTTCTCGCGAGCCAAGTGTTTGCCGTCCTGCTTGACATACGGCAGGCCGACCGAAATCCACTTGCTGACGTGCGTGTCGGGAAGGACAAATACCATTTCCAGTTCCGCTTCGTCCTGTGGCTGGAGCGACGTGCTGCCGATCAGCTTTGCTTCGGTACAACCGCAGGTGGACGCAGGCGGCGAAAGCTCGACCGGATCGGAACTGATGTTGCGGACCTTGACCCGGAGTGTCTCCGAGAACGTCTTGTCAAACGCAACTTCCAACGTCAGTTCATCGCCACCGACAAACTCCAGCGCGTGAACGTTCACATTCGACGCACTTGGTGATGCCGCTGAGTGACCCCAATCACAACCCACCGGGAAAACGCACAGCAGTGCCATCCCTGCGGGCGCAAGCCATTTGCGATAGCCGAGGACGAGCGCACCCATCGCTGCGGCCGACATCAGTAACAACCAGGGCAACGCGTTCACACCGCTGGCTTTCGGGCCCCGGCCTTGTTCTTTCTGAACCAGTTCGTCCAAACCGAGCCGTTCCTTGAGAGGCGTTCCAACGTAAAGGCCCGTCCGCTGATCCTTGTACCCGCTATCGATCGGGAAATCGATTTGAAAGTCTTCTGCGGAAAACGCCTCTCCCACCGATAGGCTCTCGGGTTCGTAGTGAATGATTCGCTCCAGCTTCCAATCGGGATCCTTTTTTCCATTCGTGGTGCTGAAACGCTTGACGACCGTGGGCAGCCACACTCCGCCAACGAATTTGCCTTCCAAGAATCGAAACACTGACCCTGGGATGATGTCTCCGTTGACGATCATCCCCAACCCCAACTCACTCGGAGCGTAACCACGATCGGGATCCAAGACGACAAACGCATGCGTATTGGCGATGTCGTCGTCAATATCATCCTCGTACCCGTTGCCGTCGCCCACCACATCGACGAAGACGTATTCATGCGGCCGGGAGGTCGTAATGTAACGATGACCGTTTCGAATAAACTCCGGGATACCTTTACCGACCCCCAGCATCCCAAAGCCGTAAGCAATCGTCGGATCCGAAGCCAAAAAGTCATTCGCACCTCCCGAGTAGATCAGGCCCTCCTTGATTCCCCAATTGATGCTGTAACGATCGATACCGTCAAAGGCGAGTTCCGTGTCATATGGCATTAACTGTCCATCGACAAACGAATAGGTCACTTCCCGAAAGCGATAGCGATTTCCGTCGCGAAGCCCTCCGGAGTACTCGCAGAAAAGGCGAGCACCATCGACGATTTCTAGCCCTTCCTGCTTGGCAAGCTCCATCTCACGTGGCTGAAACGATTTCGCCTCATACCTCACCCCCTTTGCAGACTCGGCGGCGGCCAAGAACGCAAGCAGTTCCTCGTCTGGTGATTCGCATCGCCCCACAAACGCAAATCCAATGACAGCGAAAAATACCCAATACCGAAACATGCCTCTCCCCCGGCTGAAAACCCACGAGCCCATGGAGCCGAGCAGGCGACTCCAAAGGCAGTAACAAAATGCCCGCGTTGACGCGTTTAAACGCATTGCAGAACGTCACAGTTGTCACCCGGATTCCCGTGAAAGCCTTGGGGGCACGCGCAAGCACCGTCTTGAATCACACACCCCATATTGATTTTCTTTCCACACCGAAGAATATTGGCCGCCGCCTTAGGAAGCAGCGTACACTCGTCACCTTCGTAACCCGCCCAACAGATGAAGCCCTCGGCACTCGAATTACACTTCACACACTTACTCACCAGGCAACCCTGGACGGGATTCTTGCATTCGTCGCTAACTTTCCCCGAACAAACCTTCGACAAACAGACGTGGTCTTCAACGATTTCGACGCCGTAGGCTGCTAGGGAGGCACCAGAAAAGACCAAAATCAAAGCGATCGCTGTTTTCGTTTTCATAACGGGTAGTTCCTTTGACGAGTGACGGTCGCTGAACCCACGGTGGACGCAGTAGATGCATTATAAAGGGGGGGGGGGGGGCTAAGTCAAGAACTTAAGGTGAAGATTCTCGGGTGTTTTTGTCACGCAATCGTAGCGTCGTCAGAGAATCGGGGGGACCGGTACATTGATGCGACCATCCCAAAAACGCGAAGGCGTGGTGTAGCGCATGAAACCCAAATCGAAATCCGAAAAATGGTTGGTTCACTGGTTTGCGTGGACGGTCGCGATATTCGGCGTCGCTTGCTTGCTTGACGAGCTGACCGATGGTGCGTCTTCGTCACGGCTTGTGGGCCGGCACGGCGTGTTCAAGCACAGCATGACCAGCCACTTGGGCGGGGAATACTGGCAGATCGCATCGTCGTTGAATCGTGGCGAAGGGTTTTCCAATCCGTTCCCCATGCCCACCGGGCCGACGGCTTGGATGCCGCCCGCACTTGTTTACGTTGAGGCCGGTCTTCTCCAAGTTTTCGGGGACAGGCGGGCCCACGTGGGTCCGCTGGTGATGCTGCTGAAATCGGTCACGATCGCGCTGACCTGCGCGGCGGTTTGCGTCATGGCGCAATCACGCCGCCAACTGACGCTCGCCATCGTTGCGATTTCTATCGTTCTGCTGACAAATCTATACTGGGTTTTCCAAATCACCCACGATGCTTGGCTGATCATGGGGGCGACGGCTGCGATCTTCTGGTTGCACCGGAGCATGGAACGACTCAACACGAAGCCGTGGCTAGCTGGGTGGGGTGCGATGGGTGGATTGATGGCGCTGATCAGCCCGGGCGTCGGTTTTTGCTGGGCTGCCGTGATGCTGTTCGGGGGACGGTTCAGCCGCCGCGAAATCGCCCTGGCCGCCCTGGTGTCAATCTTGACCGTGACGCCCTGGGTCATCCGTTGCCACTATGCCTTGGGACGGTTCGTACCGATCAAGTCCAATGCCGGTTTCGAACTTTGGCTGTCGAACGTGACCGACGACGACGGATTGCTCGACGAAACGACGCTTCATAAGCATCACCCCTTCTTGAATGCCGGTGAAGACATGGCAAAGTTTGTTGGGCAGGGCGAAATCGCTGTCATCGACTCTCGCAAGAAGGAAGCCTTCGCATGGATCGCCAAACACCCGCGTGACTATCTGCAAAAATGCGGTAACCGACTGGTCGCAATGCTGATTTGGTATCAGCCCTTTGACCCATCAGACCGCATTCAGCCACTCAAATTGATGGTGAAGCGAATCGGCCATCTCCTTCCCGCAATCGCATGCCTCGGTTTGGTACTCACGTCGCGGGGGCGACGGAACCCAGATGTCCGATTGCTGCTGCTGATCTACGGCAGTTTTTTGCTCCCCTACGTCTTGGTCAGCTACTACGATCGATACGGTGCCGGACTTGTCCCCATCAAAGTCTTGGCACTTTTCTTCGCGATGTCGTTGTACCTGCCCGGTGGCAACCGACAGGATCACCCAGAATCCGTAGAACGCCACCGCGACAGTTTGTCCTGAATGAAATCGATGACCTGCTGTTGCTGCTGCTCGCCCCGTCCGTCGATGACACGGATAACGGACAGGCAAACATTTGCCCGGGACAAATCGGTCAGATCAGAGGAACCGCTGTCGAATCAACGAGCGAAGACGGATCCGTCATCGGGGTGGCCCAGAATCTTCGGTGGGGAAAGAAACGCAGCCAACGGCGGGCGACTTCCTCATCGCTCCAAGTCGCCAGCACGTCCGGGCGACTGCCGAGCACGATGTGCATGTGGTTGTGCATGATCGAAGACGTCAGACAGTCCACTGCGAAAATCCCGGCTAGAAACTCCGATCGCTGCCGAATCCATTCCCGGCGATGCTCGAACGATCGTCCGCTGACGAGGTCGTCCCCGCAAAGAAAGGCCCGGCGAACACAGCGTTCGACGCAGTGCACGATCTGGACCTCGGCGGGATCAATGACCTCACCACGAGCAAGCCCGGGCATCGAGACACCTCGAAAAAGGGGGGCGAGAGGGAAGCGGGCCGACTTGGCAAGTGGAGATTTGTACAAATCTAGCGGTGCACGCCTCCACCGACACGACCATCTATTGCCTGCCCCTTTTGAGAGGCCTCGGCGGGACGGCCGGCGGGACGCGCCCTGTCCGGGCGGTGTTGTTGCCTACAATGAAGCCGACCTCGTCTTCTTTGTTTCACCGATCACTCCGCCGGTCCGTAGCCATGCGATTTTTGTTTCTTCTTGGACTGTCCGTCTTGATGCTGCCTGGAGCCGTCTTCGGTCAAGCCGTCGCCGCGGCGGCACAAGAGAGACGCTCGGCCGTGATCATCCCGTTACGCGAAGACATCAATCCGCTTTCCGGGGCGATCTTTCAACGCAAGTTCAAGCAGGCCGCCGAATCCGGCGCCGACGTGGTCATCTTGGACATCAACAGCCCCGGCGGCTGGACGATGATCACGTTCGAATTGATGGACGTTCTGCTGGACGCGAAAAACGTCGAAACCGTCGCCTACATCGACAAGGACGCCATCAGCGGCGCGGCTCTGTTTTCTCTGGCGGCCGACAAAATCATCATGCACCCGGGCGCGCGGATCGGTGACGCCGGTGAAATCGTGATGGGCGAGGACGGCGCGTTCCGTTACACCGAAGCAAAAAGCCGCAGCGTGCTGGCTCAGAAGGCGCGGGACACCGCCGCCGCGACGGGACGCCCGCCGACGTTGGCCGAAAAGATGACCAACAAAGACATGGTCGTCTTTCGCGCGACCCACCGGGACGAAGGCCGCGTGGCCTATTTCAGCGAAGAAGAATGGAAGAGCCGCGACGACGTCGCCAAGTGGGAACGCGGCAAACCGGTCCGCGAAGCCGGCGAGGAGATGTTCTTCATCGCCAACGGTGCCCGCGCCGTCGAACTGGGAATGGCCGATCGAACCGTCGAAAGCCGCGAAGAACTTTTCGACGTTTTGAACGTCAAGACGCCCGTGCCGGTCCTGGAACGAACGTCGATGGACACGGCGATCTTGATTCTGAATTCCGGTGTGATGACGTTTTTGCTGATTTTGATCGGCTTGATCGCGTTGGGGGTGGAGATCAGCGCGCCGGGGCTGGGCATCGGCGGATTGGTCAGCGTGTTGTGTTTCGGGCTGTTTTTCTGGAGCCGCTTTTTGGGCGGCACCGCGGGCTGGTTGGAGGTCACGCTGTTCCTGTGCGGACTGCTGTTCGTCGCCGCCGAAGTGTTCGTGATTCCCGGATTCGGCATCGCCGGCATCAGCGGCTTGGTACTGACCCTGGGCAGTCTGATCATGGCGTCACGCCGTGTGGTCTGGCCGCAGTCTGGCGCCGACGTGACGGATCTGGGCTTCGACGTGCTGACGGTCCTGGGCGCGTTTCTGGGGTTCTTGGTGGCGCTGGTTTTCCTGGCGAACTACATGAGCGAGATCCCGGGGCTCAGCCGACTGACCCTGAAACCCCAGCTTGTTCCGGACATCGGCGGATCGCACCACGACGGGGACACCGCGGGCGAACGGCCGGTCGATGCGATGGCCCCCGGATGGCAACGCGTGGAAGTCGGAGCGGTGGGAACCGCCGTGTCGCCGCTGCGGCCCGGCGGCAAGATGCAAGTCGATGATTACTTCGTCGACGTCGTCACCGAAGGCGACTTCGTAGACGGCGGACGTGCCGTCAAGGTCATCGCCAAACAGGGGGCCAGGGTCATCGTGCGGGTGACCGAACCGACGCATCGTGGACATTGACGGGTTAAGCCTGGGAATCGACAATCGGTTCACCGGTCAGGGACGCCACCGTCACGTCGCCCGCCCTTTTCTTTCTTAGTCGATTCTCCCCGCCATCCACTCCAACGGTCAAATCTTCATGAACTCGCTCCAACAGCAAGATCCGCAGATCTGGGACGCCATCACCGCCGAAGCCACCCGCCAGCAGGACGGCTTGGAAATGATCGCCAGTGAGAACTACACCAGTTTGCCGATCATGGAAGCCGTCGGCAGCGTGCTGACGAACAAATACGCCGAAGGCTACCCCGGTCGTCGTTACTACGGCGGCTGCGAACACGTCGATGTCGTGGAGAATTTGGCGATCGAGCGGGCCAAGACGCTGTTCGGTGCCGAAGCCGCCAACGTTCAGCCGCACGCCGGATCCCAGGCCAACACGGCGGTCTACCTGAGCTGCCTGGAAGTCGGTGACAAGGTCCTCGGTCTGGATCTGGCCCAAGGCGGCCATTTGACCCACGGCATGAAACTGAACATCAGCGGCCGGCTTTACAACTTCATCAACTACGGCGTCGACCCGGTCCACCATCGTTTGGATTTTGATCAGATCGCCAAGCTGGCCAAGGAGCACAAGCCCAAACTGATCGTCGCCGGGGCGAGCGCTTACCCCCGCGAAATCCCACACGACAAATTCAAGCAGATCGCCGACGACGTGGGGGCGAAGCTGATGGTCGACATGGCGCACTACGCTGGTCTGGTCGCCGCCAAGATCCACAACAGCCCGGTGCCGCTGGCCGACTACGTGACCACGACCACCCACAAGACGCTCCGTGGCCCCCGCAGCGGGCTGATTTTGTGCAAGGAAGAACATTTGAAATTGGTCAACCGCAACGTCTTTCCCGGCACCCAAGGCGGCCCCTTGATGCACTCCGTCGCGGGCAAAGCGGTTTGCTTTGCCGAAGCGATGACCAAGGATTACGTCGCTTACGCACAAAGCGTCGTCGACAACGCGAGAGTGTTGGCCGAACGCTTGTTGGCCGCGGGACTGCGTCTGGTCAGCGGCGGCACCGACAATCACTTGCTGCTGGTCGACGTGACCGCGGTCGATCTGGGCGGCAAGAAAGCCGAAGCGGTCCTGGACGCCTGCGGCATCACCGTCAACATGAACATGATTCCTTTCGACCAACGCAAGCCGATGGATCCCTCGGGCATCCGCATCGGCACGCCCGCCTTGACGACACGCGGGATGGGCGGCGACGAAATGCGACGCATCGGCGACTGGATCCATCAAGCGCTTTCGCACCCCGATGATGCGGCCACGCACGAATCGATTCGGGGAGAAATTCGCGAGCTCTGTGAAAGCTTTCCGGTCCCCGCCGGTCGAGCGGCGATCGCCGAAGTGGTGGGCTGATCAACGTGAATCGAATTCTGATCGCCGACGACAACGCGGCCAATCGCGAACTGCTCGAAGCCTACCTGCTGGGCATCGATTGCGAACTGGAAACCTCGGTCGACGGGGCCGACACGCTTGCCAAGGTCACCTCGTTCCAGCCGGACTTGATCCTGCTGGATGTGATGATGCCCAAGCTCAGCGGATTCGAAGTTTGCAAGCAGATCAAGGACGATCCGGCGACACGTCGCGTGATGATCTTGATGGTCACGGCGCTCAATGAGCTGGGCGATATCGAACGCGCGGTCGCCGCGGGCACCGATGATTTCTTGAGCAAGCCGGTCAACAAGATCGAACTGCTCAAACGCGTCCAAAACATGCTGAAGCTGAAGGACGTCGAAGACGAATTGGAACGCCTGCGACGATACATCCAGCAAATGGAGGATCAGGGCCGCACCGAATCCGACGGCGAGTCCTCCGAACCGGCCACTCCCCACGCCGACTGAGGACGAGGAACGCTCCCGGCCGCCCGTCGTCAGACGGCCCGCGACGCCGTGTCGGGCTGTTCGCTCGACGTCCCGTTTCCGTCACCGGATTGGACACGGGCACTGGCTTCCAGAATCGTGCGGACGCGATCGATGAGTTGGTCCAAGCGGAACGGCTTGTAGAGCACGCCCTTGGGATGCAACCCGTTTTGCCGAGCTTTGACGATGCTGTGGCCCGGGTCGTAGCCGAACCCCTGCATCAAAATCATCGGAACGTGCGACATCAGTTCCCCCAGCCGGAGCATCAGCTGGTAGCCGCTGTAATCGGGCAGCTGGATCGCCGCGATCACCACGTCGTAATTCTCACCGGTCCCCAAACCCCGCACCATCAAAACCGCTTCGTCGCCTCGGGAAGCCGTTTCGACGATACAACCGTATCGCTCAAGAAGTTGATGAGCGTCCTCGCGGACTTGTTCGTCGGCGTCAACGACCAGAATGCGTTGACCGTGAAGCACCGCGTCCTGGGGCGATCGAGAACCGACCGGCAC
>CAYVRC010000182.1:0-11509 GCA_964453205.1 uncultured Pirellulaceae bacterium
ATTGCGTCGCCTGCCACAACGAAAGCAATGATGAAGCGGGCGTGAATCTCGAGTCCCCGGTCACGATGAAATCGTCAGACGTCGACGACGTGCTCGTGCCTGGAAAACCCGACGCGAGTCGGTTGTTTCTGTTGGCCTCCCACGCCGACGAACCGGTGATGCCGCCGGAAGACAACGACGTGCAAGCGAAACGCTTCACCGCCATGGAATTGGCCTTGCTGCGACGTTGGATCGAACAGGGGGCTCCGTACGACGCGGACGCTCGGCCGGTGGACATGCCTTCGCTTCAAGCTTTACCGCCGACGGCCCAAACCGTTTACGCATCGACCGTCACCGAGGACGCAAATGTATCCGCGGTCGCGTTCGGCAACCGGATCGAATTGTTCACGCGAAATTCGACCTCGCCGTTGGAATCGTTGCACCGTATCGTCGACGGCCGGCGGCAGCCCGCCCACGATGATTTCGTTCAGGCGATGGAATTTTCGCCCGACGGCAGGACGTTGATTTCGTCCGGCTATCGCAACGTGCGGATCTGGCGGCGGCAAGCATGTCAGTCCGCCGCGATTCCCGCGATCGACACCCGTGACGTCCTGGCCACCGCCGTCAATCGCGGCGGAACCCACGTCGCGACGTTGTCGCCCCGCGGCGAAGTCGCCGTCGCCGCGATCGGCAAAGGACGCTGGGACTGGATGAAAGGTTTTGATCTGCCCGAAACCGCGAACGATGCCGAAGCTGTTTCCAAATCAAACGTGCCCGCGTTAGCCGTCGCTCCCTCGGGGCGAATCGTCGCCATCCGATCGGGCGAATCGATTCGCATCGCCCGCGGTGATTCGGCGATGGTCGAGTTGCTCTCTTGCCCTTCGCCTGTGACAAGCATGGCGCTGGCTGACGATGCGGTGCTTTACAGCGGACACGTTTCCGGAATCGTGATGCGTCACCGATGGGCGGACGAAAAGTGGACGTCGACGGAAATCGCAACCGAAGCGTCCCCGATGTCACACCTCGTCCTCGCGGCCCAGTCCGACACCGTCGTCGGCGTCAACGACGCGGGCAAAGTGTGGCGAATCGATCCGCCGAGTGATTCAGCCGAAACGGTCGGCACTCTGCCCGCACCCGCCGCCGGCGTCTCGATCACGGCAGGCGATTCTCCGGTGCTTTGGGTGGTGACGCGTGACGGGTTGTTTGGCACGTTCGATCTGACCGCAATGGAGTTCCAAGAGGTCGCCGAAGCGGACCCGGTCGCGGACCGGCAACTCCGTCGCGACCAATGGCTGACCGTCGTCGCGCAGCGGGTTCAAGCGGCCGTGGAAGCGGACCTGAAAGCCACCGAGGCGAACGTCAAAGCCGAACAACAGAGCTTGGACAAGATCGCCAAAGACATCGAAGCCAAAACGAAATCGATCTCCGAAACTCAAGACGCTTTGAAGGCCGCGCAACAACAGAGCGACGAAGAAGCCGACGCTCTCGACGACGCGAAGGCCGAACAAGCAACCTCGACGCAGCAGCGCGGCGAGCTCGCCGAATCGATCAAGCAACTTTCCGCGTCGATCGAAAAGGCGGAAGAAAAACTCGAAGAGTTGAACCGACAGAAGCAAGACGCCGAAACGAAACTGGCCGCGATCCCCGACGACAAAACGCTCGCCGAAACGGTCAAGAAGGCCAGCGAGCAGTCGGAAAAAGCCGCCGCCGAAACCAAGAAAAAACAAAGCGAACTGAACGCGTTGACCGAATCGTTGAGCTCAGCCAAGGCGTCCGAGCGACGCGCCCGCGAGCGCCTCGATTCGCTGAACCAAGAGACCGAGACTCGCAAAAAAAACGTCGACACATCCAAGGCCGACGTGACGGCAAGCCAAGAACGCGAGAAGGCGTCCAAGGCACTCGCCGGCCAAGCGAAAGCGGCTTCCGACAAACCGTTAGTCATCGACGGCGGTCGATTCGTGATCACGCGAAACGGTTCGGCGGTGGGCTTCAGCCTGTGGGCCGGCGACGGAACATGGCTGGACACCTTGCCGACCGATGACGAGATCGTCGCAGCCGGCGCGACCACGCTTCTTCGTCTCGGAGACGATCATCACTTGGTCGCTCAGCGGATACCGTCGCGGTTGTGGCAACTCGACGGCCAGATCGGAACGGTGGCCGGCGACAGCCCGTTCGCCGATCGGGTTTTATGCCTCGCGATAGACCCCAGCGGCCGATACCTGGCGACCGGAGGCGGGCTGCCATCGCGAACCGGCGAATTGTTGTTGTGGAATTTGGCCGACGGGTCGCTCTTGCGACGGTTCGACAAGCCGCACGACGACACGGTCTTGTCGGTCCGATTTTCGCCCGACGGCAAGACGCTCGCCAGCGGCGGTGCGGACCGGATGGTCCACTTGTGGGACGTGAAGACCGGCCAGCGGCAAGCCACGCTCGAGGGGCACACCCATCACGTCTCGGCCGTCGCGTGGGGAGTGGATGGACGGCAGGCCGCCAGCGGTGCCGCCGACGGGGCCGTGAAAGTGTGGGACGTGAAGACCGGCAAAGCGTCACGAACGATCAGCGACATCAAATCCGAAGTCACACGATTGGTTTACCTCGGCAGCGAGGGCCGCATCGCGATCACGTCCGGCGACGGCCACTTGAGCGTTTACCGAACCACGGATGGCCGGCGAGAAACGCACACCGAAATCCCAGCCGGATACCTGTACGCTTTGTCCCGCAACCGAGACGGCACCGAACTCATCCTCGGCGGCTCCGACGGCGTAGCGGTGCGAGTCGATAAGGCCGGCAAGACCTTACAGACGTACGATTTCGAGCCTTGAAACGCGGCGTCGATTTTCAGTCGACGCGACAGGTTCCTCGACACGGAGTGTCCAGCCGCTTCCGAGCTCGCACATCGGCAGGGTCAAGCGTAGTGCCTGTGACGGTAACGTCGCGGCGTTTCACCGACAAGACGTTTGAAGAAGCGGACGAAGTTTTCGGGGGAGTTGAATCCGGTCTTCATCCCGATCTTACTGATCGGCCATGCGGTATCTCTGAGCAACGCTTTGGCATGCTCGATTCGGGCACGATTGATGGCTTGGGAAGGCGTGCATTTCAGAACGTGCCGAAAACGCCTTTCCAAGGTGCTGCGGGACAACAACGTTTCCTTTGCCAATTCGTCAACGGTGATGCCATCCATGGCGTTTTGCTGAATCATCTTCATCGCTTCGTCGAGTTCGGGATCCACGATTGCGATGCGGTCGGTGGACTGCCTTGCGACGACGCCGGCGGGCGGTACAAGGATCGGTTTGAATTTTGAAGATCGCGAACGGACGCGTTTCCTTTTCGATCGGTCGGACATTTTCGTGTCAAGCAGAACGGCGGCTTGGTAGCCGACGGCCTGGGCGTTCAAGTCGATGCTCGACAGCGAAGGCGTAAGCAAGCCGCAGACCTCGTTTTCGTTGGACGTTCCCAAGATTCCGACTTCGGCGGGCACGCGAAAGCCGGCTTGGCGACAGGCTTCGAGGACGCGAATCGCTTGAGCGTCCGCGGCCGTCCAAATGCCGACGGGTTTCGGCAGGTCCTCGAGCCAGCGGGCCAGCGGCGTTTGGTAAGCCTGTCGCCAGACCGGATAAGGTTGGTGGGTACCTTTGTAGGCGCCCGGAAAAATGAACGCCGATAATCCGCGGTCGTCGGCGATCGACTCGAAAGCATCACGACGAGCGTCGGACCACCATGAATTGGCGAACGAATAAAAAGCGAGATGTTCGAATCCCTGTTGGCATAGGTGATCGACCGCGTCGTTGGCTGTGAGGTATTCGTCGTTGGCGACTTCGGCGGTCGTGGTCAGACCGTCGCCGAGCAATTCGACGACCGGACAATGAAATTTGACAAGGGCTTGGGACAACGCTCGGGTGGGGCTGCGAACGATGATCCCGTCGCCCTGCCAATTCCGCAACCAACGCGGCAATTCTTCGAGGATGCCCCGGTCTTCGAAATGAAACAACCAATCCGCGTGTTGTTTGCCATAGCGGGAAATTCCCTCGATCACGCCGCGGCCGAAAACACGTGAGGTCTCGATCAAAAGCAGGATCTGTTTCGCTTGTGCCATGGCAAGATTCTACCATAAATTTGACAAATCTGGTCAATGGAACGAAGCCGACTTGGTCCTACAATGTGATCATCGAACAACCCAAGCTCACTCCAGGAAAATTGCTCAGATGGGAAAAGTTGGAATCGGTTTGAACCTCGAAGCGGTCCGCACGTCGCACAAGTCCTTCGAATGGGGCGTCCAGTTCGCGGCCGAACTCGGTTACGAATACATCGAGCCGATGGTGCATTGGGGCCGCGAACTGCTCAGCGAAGCCAGATACTTTCACAGCGTCTCGATGCTCGACGATCCGTATCGCATTCGCGACGAAGTCGAAAAGCACGGATTGAAGTTGTCGGCACTTTCGTCGCACAGTCAGGCGTCCAAGCCGGAGATCGCCGTGGAGTATTTGAAACAGGCTTGCCGGTTCGCGACAGAGTGCGGTGCGCCGATCATCAACACGCACGAAGGTCACAAGCAACCGTGGACGACGATGGAGGAAGATTTCGTTTTGATTCGGTATTCGCTCAAGGAAGCATTGCGTGTTTGTGAGCGCCGTGGGATCAAGATCGGCTTCGAAATGCACCAAACCTATTCGCTCCAACCGGACCTGTACGATCGCTGCTTGAACCTAGTCGATTCCCCCAACCTCGGCGCGAACTTTGATACCGGCAATGCGTATTTGGGAGGCGAAGATCCGCACGCGTGGTTCGAGAGGATCAAGCACCGCGTGATTCATATTCACGCCAAAGACATTTCCGTCGAACAATCCGAGGCGGAACGCGGCAAGGTGATGGGCACGGCCGTCGGTTGTGCCTGCGGTGACGGTGTCATCGACTGGAAGCGGATCGTCGAGACGTGTCGCTCGGTGCCTCAGGACATCGTGTTGAGTGTCGAGTGCGGCACGCTACAGGAAGCCGAACGGAGCATCGACCATTTGAAGTCCATCATCGGTTAAGTCAGGTTTTTATCCCTCGCTATCTCCCCACCCCTCTCTCACATTCGAAACGGAGCCATCCCGTGACTGATCCCCGCACCGTGGTCCCTGAACTTGCCACGGTCCTCGAACCCGTCGACAAGGGCTCGCCGAAAGTCGAACCGATCGATCGGCGTCGCTTCCTTCGCACCACCGCGGCGGGTGCCGCGACGACGCTCGGGTTCGGCTTTCCGACCATCATTCCGCGATCGGCGCTCGCTCAAGGAAACCGTCCGGGTGCGAATGACCGTATCACGATGGCGGGCGTCGGAGTCGGACGTCAAGGCGGACACATCTTTAGCGAGGCGGCCAGGGATCCTCGCGTTCAGATCGTTTGCGTGTGCGACGTGAACCGTCCACGGGCCGAACAACACGCCAAAGCCCAAGGGGTGAAAGATGTCTATCAGGACTACCGTCGTGTCCTCGACCGGGACGACGTGGATGCGATCACGACGGCGACGCCAGAACACTGGCGGGCAAACGTTTGCATCGCGGCGGCTTTGGCGGGCAAGCACATCTACGCGGAAAAGCCGCTGACGTTGACGATCCCCGAGGGCCGGGCGATGGTCATCGCGGCGAGAAAGACGGGCATCACTTTCCAAGTCGGCTCGCAACAACGGTCTCAGCGGGAAAACCTGATCGGTTGTGAATTCATCCGCAACGGCGGCTTGGGAAAGATCCAGGAGGTATTCGCCGCAAACTATGAAAGTCCCTGGTTGGGTGATTTTCCGGCCGAACCGATTCCCGAGGGACTCGATTGGGAAATGTGGTGCGGCCCGACGGAACCGGTTCCTTTTCATCGCGAGATTTACACGCCACGAGGATTGCCGGGATGGTTATCGCTGCGACCTTACAGCGGTGGAGAGATGACCGGTTGGGGGACTCACGGGTTCGATCAGATCGCGTGGGCCTTGGGGCTCGATCACACCGGCCCGACGGAGATTCTCGTCGACGGTGCCCCCTTGAAGATGCCCGTTTACGACAAAGCGGAATCGATGGAGCGTGGACAGCAAATTTGTTCCCGACCGCGGTTGGCGTATCGTTACGCCAACGGCATCACGGTTCGTCTGGACAAGGGCAATCGCGGCGGCGGGATCTTCGTCGGCGATCAAGGCAAAATGGAAGTCTTCCGCGGTGCTCTGGGATCGAATCCCGCAGAGCTTGCCGAGGAATTGCTGGCAAAAGACCCACGACAACCACGGAGTCATGTTGGGAACTGGATCGACTGCTGTTACTCCGGTGAACTGCCGATCGCTGACGTGGAGATCGGCCATCGCAGCGCCACGATTTGTCACTTGCTCAATATCGGACGCCTGCTAGGCCGCAACTTGACGTGGGATCCCGAGGCGGAACGATTCGTCGGCGACGAGGAAGCCAACGAGATGCTGACCCGGAAAGTCCGCAAGGGATACGAACCACCGACGGTTTCCTGAGAACACGAAAGTCACAACCCTCATTACCCCGCCGATTTCCGACATGTGCAAAACGTCCCTCCGCCGCCTCGTCTCCTGCCTTTTCATCGCGGCGACTCTTGCCGGTAATCTCCAGGGGGACGACACCGCGGGCGACCGCAGAAGCGAGGCGGTGATCGACCCGGCGAACGGTTCCCTCGCTGCGCCCGTGCGCGTCGACATCGATGAAACGACATCGAATTTGACGGTTTCGATCGGCGAACAAACGGCATTCGTTTACCGTTTTGACGAAAGCTTGGACCTTCCCCATTTCGATCCGTTCAATAGCGCCAGTGGTCGGGCGATGACGGTAAAGATCACCGAACCCTATCCGCATCATCGTTCGTTTTGGGTTGCCGACGAAGGCATTTTGCTGGAAGGACGCCCCGAACGTGTCGGCATCTACAACGCATTGTACTCAGGCGTCATCGACAAATCGAAATCCCCCTACCCGGTCGCTCCGTACGCCCGTCGCGTGAAGCACGTTGAATTTACAAACGTCAGCGTCGACGGCGACGAGGCAGGATTCGATGAGAAATTGACTTGGTTCGACGGGGAGACTCCACTGCTCGACGAGCTACGCCGGTACCGCGTCGTGTCGCTCGGGGAAGGAGAGTATTTCCTCGATTTTTCGTTTCGATTGCGGGCGACTTATGGCAACCTGTCGATCCGACGTGACAGTTCCCACTACGCCATTCCGTACATCCGAATGAACGACCATTTCAACGTCCAAGAGGGCGGTGGACAGATTGTCAACGATCAAGGCGGCCGGCAGCAAGCCGAGACCGACGGCAAATTCGCGTCGTGGGTCGATTACCATGCGCCCCTTCCCGATGGGAGTGGGTTCGAGGGGATCGCGTGTTTTATCCATCCCAGCAAGCGACCACCGCACCTGTGGTTGACGCGTGATTACGGAACATGGGGCCCACGCGGCAGCGAGGGTCATCACGCGACGACGTTTGAAATTCCCCGAGGCGAACATTACGACCAACGCGTCGGACTGTTGATCCATCGCGGCGATGCTCGAACGGGCGACGTGGCGAAAAGGTACGCCCGATACAGTGACGGTGACCTGTGAGCGGTGCGGAAATCGAATCGAGTCCCGCCGATGCGGGAAGTGTGAAGTCGGGACGTGTCGACTCGGATCGTCAGCTGCTGCAGCGAGCGAGTGCCGAAGGGAAAACTTTGTCGGCGTACGTCAGGTTGTCCGGACCAGGTTGGCTGCAAAGTGCGATCACGCTCGGCGGCGGATCACTCGCGGGTTCGTTGTTCCTCGGCGCGCTCGGCGGGGTCAGTTTGTTGTGGCTGCAACTTCTTGCAATCGTGATGGGCGTGATCATGTTGTCGGCGATCAGTTACGTGACACTTTCGACGGGCCGACGGCCGTTCGAGGCGATCAATGCGGAGATCAATCCGGCGCTGGGTTGGGGTTGGTTGATCGCGACGTCGATGGCGAACATGATTTGGTGCATGCCTCAATTCAGTTTGTGTTACGACGCGTTGGACAAAAACTTGTCGACGATCGGCGGTGGCAGCGGGTTAGGGGATTCGTCGGCGACGCGGTGGACGGTCACGATTGTCATTTTGATCGCTGCGGTTTTCGTCACCATGCTGAAAGTCCGCGAAGGGCTGGCGTCGAAAATCTTTGACCGATTTTTAAAAACGCTAATCGGGATGATCGTCGTTTGCTTTTTGGGGGTGTCGGCACTGCTGCTGGTTCAGGGACAGGTGAACCCGAGTGCCGTGATCGCCGGCTTTGTTCCTGATTTCAGCCAATGGACGCGGCCGACGGGCGAGCTTCGTGGTGTGGTCGACGGGTTGCCGCCGGTGGCCGCGGACTACTGGTCCACGAAACTCGTTTCGAATCAACGGACGGTGATGATCGCGGCGGCGGCGACGGCTGTCGGCATCAACATGACGTTCTTGTTGCCGTATTCGATGCTGGCTCGCGGATGGGACAAACCGTTTCGGGGTTTGGCACGGTTCGACTTGGCGACCGGCATGGCGATCCCTTTTGTGTTGGTGACCAGTTGCATCGTGATCGCTGCGGCCGCGTCGTTTCACAATCGAATCGACGATCAACTCGCCGCGAGTGATCTGGCGACCATGCAGCGATCGCCTTTGTTCGATTCGGTTGCCCCGGATCTGATCGGCCGTATCGAAGCGGAACTCAACGCCGAACTCGGTGACGATGCCGCGAAAGTCAGTGAGGACGAAAAGCTGGAACGGGTGTCGCGTTTATCGGCGGAGGAAAAACGAATCGCCGGGGCTTTAGTCAAACGCGATGCATTCCAGCTGTCGCAAACGCTCTCCCCTTTGTTGGGCGAAGTGAACGCCAAATTGGTCTTCGGATTGGGCGTTTTCGGAATGGGATTCTCGTCGATCATTATTTTGATGCTGATCAACGGCTATGTATTTCGTGAGATGCTCGGCCGGCCTGACGACACGGCCGCGTTTGTAGCCGGTGTGGTCGTGGTCGGGATCAGCGGTGCGAGTTGGACGTGGCTGTGGGCCGGGGGTGCGAAGATTTGGTTGGCTATTTTTGCGAGCACTTTCGGAATGATGTTATTGCCGATCGCCTACGTGACGTTCTTTTTGATGATGAATAGTCGTCGAATCCTCGGTGATGAAATGCCTCGTGGCGGCCGACGATGGACTTGGAACGTCGCCATGGGCGTGGCGGTTGCCGGTGCGATCGCGGCGGCCTACACGGCTATCGCGGACAAGGCATACGACCCGGAGCATCCGGTGGCATTTCCCGTCGTGATCGGCATCGTGCTTGTTTACGCTGTGACCGCTGTCGGCGGCTTTTGGCTTCGACGACATCCACTTTCCGACGGGAATACATGATGCGATTTACGCGACCTGTTTGTCTGGGTTTGATAATCGTCGGTGGGCTATGGGTGAGTTTTCGTCACGTCCACGGGCAACAGCCGGCGGTCGATACGAAAGCCTATCGGTGGGCGGAAACCGCGGACTCGATCGCGTTGCTCAAGGGAGAAGAGACGATTTGGCGATTCAATTTTGCTGACGAAGAAAACGTGCCGTATTTCCATCCGCTGACGGCGTCTGGGAAAACACTGACTTGGGATAGCCCCGGCGATCACCCCTGGCATCGGGCGATGTGGTTCTGTTGGAAATACATCAACGGAGTGAATTTTTGGGAGTATGACGCGGCGCTGAGTCGTCCGCCGGGACAGACGCGTTGGAGCGATGTCGTCATTGAGAAACGAGAAGATTTCTCGACGCGGATCGAAATGACCTTGAGCTACCGAACCGATGATGAATCCGTCTTGATGACCGAGCAACGGATTCTTACCGTGTCGCCGCCTGACAAGCGTGGAGCCACTTCGATCGCTTGGTCATCGCGTTTCGAGGCTTTACAGCCCGTCGAACTCGATCGTACCCCGCCGCTCGCCGAAGGTTATGGCGGCTACGCCGGTCTGTCGATTCGGTTTGCCGAGAATCTCCGTGAAGTCAAGGCGGTCGGGACGCAGGGTGCGGTCGAATTCAACGCGGGCGGACGGTTTCGAGGTGCATCGGCGGCGATCGATTACAACGGGGTGATCGAGGATCAAGAAGTCGGCATTGCGGTGCTGGACGATCCGGAGAACCCACGGCATCCGACGAAATGGTATTTGATCGACACAACGGTTTCCCGATATCTCAACGCGGCGATCTTGAATGATGAACCGATGATGCTGGACGCGGGAGAAAGTTTAGCCTTGCGTTACCGGGTCATCGTGCATCCAGAACGTTGGAGTTTTCAAGAATTGCAAGACGAACTGCCAGTCTCCCAGGGCAAGCTTCGAAAAAACGCTTCATCCGCATGCCTCAAAGCCGTCGAGGAAAGCCGTCGAGGGACGCGGTAAAGCTGACCGCACCAAAGCCGAGAAATTGGACAACGCGCCGCGAACCCGTTAGACTTTTCGGCTCCTGCCTCCCTTTCGTCAATGATTTCGGCGTCCCCCCACCGACGAGACAACGGATTGTCGTCTCACCCGGCTTTGCCAGGAACGACCTTTGATGTTCCACCCGCCCTTGCTCGATCGTTGGCACACGAGGCGATTGATCGCTTCGTGCGTCTGCGTCATGAGTTGCTTGTTCGTGGTCGAAATCCATGCCGTCACGCCCGCTTCGTCTTCCGAATCTTCTTCCGCCGAAAGCATCCCCTCTGGACAAAACGCACCTGAACAAAAGCCGGTCAGTTTCCTCAACGACGTCATTCCGGTACTGACCAAAGCCGGTTGCAACGCCGGAGTCTGTCACGCCAAAGCCGGCGGCGGGCAGAATGGGTTTCAACTCTCGTTGTTCGGATACGAACCCGAAGAAGACTACCGGCATCTCGTTTTGGAAGGACGCGGACGCCGACTGTTCCCGTTGCAACCTGAACAGAGTCTGCTGTTGATGAAGGCGTGCGGCGACGTCCCACACGGGGGCGGCGTCCGTTTCGAAAAAGATTCCGACGCCTATCAAATTCTGCTGCGTTGGGTACGTTCGGGGACACCGTATCGATTCGACGACGACCCGGAACTCGTTTCGTTGGAACTGGAACCGGCCGCCGGAACGATCCGGCAAGGCGACAACATCGAACTTCGATCGATCGCGGTCTTCTCCGACGACTCGCGGCGCGACGTGACCTCGACTTCGTTATTCGAATCGAATCAGCCGGCGATGTTGACGGTGACCGAAGAGGGCACGGTCACCGTGGCCGATTTGCCCGGCCGAGCGTCCGTGATGGTTCGCCATCAAGACCAGATCGCGGTCTACAACGCGGCGATCCCGATGGCCGATGGAGGCGTCACCTGTCCGGAACCGAACAACTTTGTCGACGAACTCGTGTTCGCCAATCTGCGTGAACTCGGCATCCCGCCTTCCGCGGTTTGCGATGACGCGACGTTCCTGCGGCGTACCTCGCTGGATATTGCCGGACGGCTTCCGACGGAGAGGGAAACCGACGACTTCGTGAAAAGCGACGACCCGGCGAAGCGATCTCAGTGGGTCGAAAAGTTGCTTCAGAGCGCAAGCTAC
>CAYVRC010000183.1:0-10173 GCA_964453205.1 uncultured Pirellulaceae bacterium
CCGAGCGCCCCCGCCACCGTCAACCACAACCAGACGGACACCGTCAGCTTCGTCGGCGCGACGACTTCATCGGTCCTCGGGCCGGCAGGCAAGTATTCTGAGCTGACCGCGTCGATGCGACCGATGATCACCGGCGCGACGTCGGCCCCCCGCGACGAGCGGTAAGCCAACCGCTTGATGAATCGTCCCACGATCGTGACCTCCGGCGCGTCGTCGCCCGGAGAGTCCACCAGGGACAGAAAGGATTCGGGCACGTCCTTGACGATCGCGACCACCGGACGATTCGTGCCGTCGGCCGGTTTGATCCACAACTGATACGCCCGATCACCCGGATCGACCCGGTCGACCCTCGCGACGGTTCCCTCGATCTGCAGGACCCGTCCGCGGTACCGGTCGGGCTGTTGCAGCAAGGGCATCACGCCGATGCCGGGGACGTGCCCGTCGCGTCCGACCCGGCTTGCCGATTGCAACATCAGATCGTAGGCGGCCGTGTCTTCGCTTCGCCACACGCTGCCATCGACGACCTTGGACAACGCCTGTTCCAAGCCGGCCGGCGACGTGGCGGTCGATTCGGCGTCCTCCTCGGAACCGACGTCCGCCACCGGTTCCGGGCCGCCCGTTTCGTCCGGCGTGGAGGCGGCGGGTCGAAACGCCGATGAACCTTCGGCAAAGAAGACACGATAGAATCGCGGGTCGGCAGCCTTTTGCATGACGATCAAAACCACGACCAAGGCCAAGATCAAGCGAAACAGACGTCGAAAGGTCCTGCTTCGCGAGGCACCGAATCTTGCCCCTTCGGTCCCCCGTCGTCCCGGCATGACACCCCTTTTTCCCGAGTCTTCGGTCCGGGACGCGGCGTCCGACGTCGGATACAGCGAGGTTTGGTTGAACTGTGACGGTATTCGCATCGAGAGGAACGCTGAAACGGCGGCCAACTGGGGGGCTGTTGCTTGAAGCCACTGACGAGCGACTTTAATGTGTAGTTTAGGCTGTTGTGCCCGTTCATGAATCGTCCCGGGTCCATCCCCACGTGATTTACCAAGATGAAACGTTCCGACTTCGCCTCGAATCAAGCCGCGGAAAATCGGGCGTCCGCGTGGTCGATCGGCCGCGGAAGCGTGTTCCGCTTGGTCATGCCGCTGACTTTCACCGCGTTCCTGTTCATCGGACCGTCCGTTTCGCGCCCCGCCGCGACGGCGGAGGAGCCGGCCCGAAAATTCTTGGAAAGCTTGCGGCAGGCCGGCTACTTCGACATGGCCGTGATCTACTTGGATCGCCTGGACCGTTATCCGTCCGTGGATCGTGAGCTGCTGGATGCGGCGGACCTGGAACGCGCCCAAGTTTTCGTCGACGCCGCGTTGGCTGCGACCAAGGCTGCGGATCAGGAAGAATCGTTTCGTTCGGCCGAAGAACAACTCAAGAAGTTCGTCAGCGAAAAGCCGGGACATCCACGCACCTCGGAAGCTCGACTGCAATTGGGGCGTTTGCAAATGGTTCGGGCCGCCCAGTTGGTCGCCGCCGATCCGACCGATTCGCAACGCAAAGAGGCCCGAGAGGTTTACCTAGACGCCGCGAAGACTTTCACCGCCATCGCCGATCAGCTGCGTGAGACGTTGAGGGCGATGCGTGGACAAAAGATCGACGCGCAAAAAGAACCGGAGAAAGTCGCCCGGCGTGACCAGGATCGCTTCGCATTCTTGCAGGCCCAACTGAGCATCGGCGAAGCCAAACTGCTCGCGGCCGAAACGTACGCCGACCCCGCGGCCGATGGAAAAACATTGCTCGACGAAGCGGAGACCCAATTCGCCGATTTGGTCGACAAGTACGGCGATTACGTGCAAGGCGCCTTGGCGAACGTGTCGCTGGGAAAAACCCGACAGGCCAAGGGTGATTTTCAGAGCGCCAAGACCAGCTTCATGGAAATGCTGGAACAGCCCGATGCCGACGCGCTCCGCGAGGGCAAGATGATGGCCATGCAGGGTTTGTTAGAGATCACGACGGTTGAAAAGTCCGGCGATTATCCGGCGGTGATCGATCGCGGCCGACGATGGGTCGACACGTTTCGCCCCAACGAAGTCGGCCTGCCGTCCGCCCAAGACCTGCGTCTGGCGTTGGCGACGGCCTACCTGATGAAAGCCGATGATGAAAATATCAACGCCAACATCCGAAAACGGGCCACCGCGGACGCAAGAAGACAACTGCTTGCAGCGGAGAAAGTCGGCGGCCCCCATCAGCAACGAACCAAGGAACTGTTGGCCGAAATCGGCATCGAGCGGAACGAGGTCGCCGACGTCGACGTGGATGATCCGCAAAGCTTGGATGACGCCTTGGACGTCGCCCGCGAGTACTTGAAACAGGCCGAGGATCTGGACGCCTCGGTAAAGAAGATGATCGCCGAAAAAGCGCCCGACGACGACATCCGAAAAACACAGGACGAACTGTCGACCGTTCGCACCCGAGGGATCGAAGTCCTTCGTCGCGGCCTGTCGTTGGTCAAAAAAGACAGCAACTTGGAATCCGTGAACAACGCACGACAGTATTTGACGTACTTTCTGTTGTTGGAAGGTCGTTACCGCGAAACCGCCGCGGTCGGATCCTTCGTCGCCCGCACGGCACCGGGGACGCCGATCGGGAAAAGCTGTGGGCTTTGGGCACTCACCGCGCTGCAACAATTGCTGGTCGAATCGGGAGAACAGATCGAGGACGGTTTGGCCGCGCAAGTTAGCTCGCTAGGGTCCTTCTTGACGACTTCCTGGCCCGACGATCCCGAAACGGCCCAGGCCCAAGGCGTAATGATTCGGATCGCGCTGAGAAAAAAACGCTGGGACGAGGCCGAACAGTTGATCGGCGAACTTGCCGACGGCCCCGAGAAAGCGGCCATGAAACGACTGACCGGCCAAGTCCTGTTCGGCGAAAGCCTGCAAGCCCGTCGCGACGACAACCCGGACGAGGAACGACTGCATCGCAAACGCGCGATCGAACTTCTGCAAGTCGGACTCGACGGCATCATGGGAAAATTGGTGGCACCGGAAGCCGTCGCCGCCTCCCTGACTTTGGCGAAAGCTCAACTGCGTGACGACCGCCCCGACGAAGCCGTCGCGACGTTGCGGCATCCGACTTACGGACCGTTGACGACGATCGGCAAGGTCGATCCGCCGAGCCTGAATTTTCACAGCGATGTTTATGCGACTCAGTTGAACGCCCTGGTCGCGATGCTGACCGGACCTTCCGCGCGGGGTACCAAGCAACAACAGTTGCTGGCCGACATCGACACGGCGATGAAGAATCTGCGGCAGTCCACCGAAGGCGCGGGCGTCCAGGATCGTTTGGTCGACACGCTCTTTCGTTTGGCCCGAGACCTCCGTGATCAGGTCGACACGGCGCCGCCGGGCAAACGCGATCAATACATCGGCGCGTTGGAAATTTTCTTGCAACGCATCGCGGCAACGACCGCGGATCCGACGATCGTCCAGTGGGTGGCACAAGAGTCATTGACTTTGGGCGAATCGTTGATGATCGAGGGGCAGCGACAGGCGGACGGGCGGTCGTTGCAACTGATCCAAACGGCTTCGGCGGCCTTGGAAAAACTGAAACAAGCCGACTCCGCATCTTCACCGGCTTTGCGATTCCAACTGGGTCGCGCCAAGCGATTGTCGGGGGACTACCCGGCGGCTTTGAACGAATTGAGCTCGGTGTTGGCGGAGACGCCTCAAATGCTGAACGCGCAAGTCGAAGCGGCACTCACCTACGAACAATGGGCACCGGACCTGAAGCCCGAGCACGTCGGCAGCGCCTACAAGGCGGCCATGTTGGGCGGACGTCCCGGAGACGACGGGAAAAATGTGATTTGGGGATGGGGCAAGATCAGCACCGCGGCGTCACGCGTCAGCGAGTACCGTGATACGTTTTTCGAGGCCCGTTACCATGTGGCGCGGTGTCGCTTCCTGATGGGCAAAGCGACCGGCAGTGACAAGGTGATCGACCAAGCGGTTCAAGACATCCTGTCGACTTACGCAGCCTATCCCGAACTGGGCGGGGCGAAACAGCAGGCCAAATTCAACGCTCTGCTGAAACAGATTCAGGCAGCTGCCGGCAAGCCGACCGTCGGACTGCCTCAGAAGTAGACCCCCACAACCAATCCCGGCGTGCAACCGCCTTGACGACGATGCGTGACTTTGTGACTCGACCCGCTTTTCATTCTTTTCGATTTTCTCTTGTCCTCAGGACGCTGCCGATGCGTTTCGCCGTTGCCGCGACTTTATTGTTTCTCTCCGCCGGCACGTCGTGGGCACAGACGGATCGTGTTTACCGCACCGACGGCAAGGTGATCAGCGGAAAAATCGAAAAGGTTTTTCGCCAAGGTGTTTCGCTGAAGACCGGCGGCAAGACCGAGAACATTGCGGCCGGTCAGATCGTCAAGATCTTGCATCAAGGCGATCCGCCGGGGCTGACCAAAGGCCGAGAATTTGCTCTCGACGGGCAATACGATCAGGCGCTCGAGGAACTCAGGAGCGTCGACTTGGAAGACCTGCCCCGTGAGGTGATCCGGGCCGATGCCGAATTCTTTCGTTTTTACAGCCAAGGAAAGTTGGCGTTGTCCGGCCGTGCCGATCGGGGCGCGGTGATCAAAGCGGCGCGTGAATTCGCCAGCAAAAACCCTCAGAATTGGCACTTCTACGACACCGCGGTGTTGCTGGGGGATCTGGCGATCGCGACGGGAGACTTTGACCGTGCGATCGCGTATTACAAGTCGCTGGGATCGGCGCCGACCAAGGCGTCCCAGATCCAAGCCAAGTATCTGGTCGGTGTCGCCAAACTGGCCAAAGGTGATTTGGCCGCAGCGGCGGAGGACCTGAAGCTCGTCACCGGTGTCGACGTCGGGACGATCGAAGGTGCCCGTCTGAAAACGTTGGCGCAAGCCAAGTTGGCCGAGACACTGGCGAAATCGGGGCAGGGCGACGAAGCCTTGGAACTGGCCGACGGACTGGTCGCCGACTTGGACACGCTGGATGTCGACTTGGCGGCCAGGGTCTACAATTCACGCGGTGCGGTTTACGAAGCACTCGGGGACGACGAGGGAGCGGTGTTGGCGTATCTGCATACCGATTTGATGTTCGGCAGCGTCGCCGACGCCCACGCGTTGGCCCTGTCGCGACTTGCCGATTTGTGGACCAAGGTCGGCAAACCTGATCGTGCCGCCAAGACCAATCAGGAGCTCAAGCGTCGGTATCCCGGTTATCAAACGCCGGGTTAAGACGCCTGAATCCAAGTGTGCCCGGCGGCTATAGTAGATCGCTCTCGACCGCCTTCCTTTTCTTTTCTGACACTCGAGTCGTTTCATGTTCGATCGTTTGACCCCCTGGACGCGATCCGCGTCTGTCGCCTTGTTGGCATCGCTGGTCTTGGTGACCCACGCGCCGGTCGTGTCCGGCCAGGATGCCGCGGATGTAGAATTCGGCGACGCGCCGGTCGCCGAGGCACCGGTCGACCCGCCCGCCGGTGAGGCCGCCGACGATGGCGGCGAGGGGGTGGCCGGAGTCGAGGAATCGGCGCCGGTCGGCGATAAAACTCTGCTCGGTTGGACCTACGAATCGTTAGGCCCGTTCTACATGGGCACGTTTTTATTGTTGTCCGTCGCGTTGTTATCGTTGTTCGTCACCAACCTGGTCGCGGCGCGTCGCGAAACGCTTTGTCCACAAGAATTGATCGACGGCTTTGAAGAAAAGCTGAACAACAAAGAATTCCAAGCCGCCTACGACATGGCGAGAACCGACGAATCCGTGTTGGGACAAGTCCTGTCGGCGGGCCTGGCAAAATTGTCTCGCGGTTACAACAAAGCCATCGAAGGAATGCAGGAAGTCGGCGAAGAAGAGAGCATGAAGCTGGATCACCGCCTGAGTTACATGGCATTGATCGGCAACCTCAGCCCCATGATCGGACTGTTGGGCACCGTTCAGGGGATGATCAGTGCTTTCCAGACCATCGCGATCGGCGGATCGACGCCGAAACCGGCGGAACTCGCCGGCGGGATTTCGACCGCGCTGTTCACGACGTTGGTCGGCTTGGCCGTCGCGATTCCCGCCATCGCGGCGTACAACGTGCTGCGAAATCGCGTCGCCCGGTTGCTCTTGGAGGTCGGCGTGACCAGCGAAAACTTGATGAGTCGGTTCGAGGACTGGAAACCGCAAGCCACGCAAACCAAATAGCTTGACGGCACTCTCATGCGTTTAAAAAGAAAACCCGTCGACTTGGCCGAAGGCGATCTGACGCCGATGATCGACATGACGTTTCAGCTGATCGCCTTTTTCATGGTGCTGATCAACTTCGCGCAGACGGAAGCCAACGACAACGTGGTCTTGCCCAACAGCCAGTTGGTCAAACCGCCCGAAACCGCGTTGACTTTTCCGATCATTCTGCACGTCGCCAAAGACGGCCAAATATTTCTGGGCGGGGACGATTACACCGTCGATACGCTGCGGGTCGGCTTGCGGCGTGAATTGGCCGTCATCAAAGCCGAAGGCAAAGAACCCGGCGACGCCAACGTGATCATTCGCGGTCACAAGGACACCGCCACCGGAAAGGTCCAAGAAATCATCCAGGTCGCCCAAGAACAGCAACTCACGAATTTCGCTTTGCGGGCCAAGGAGGATCGGTCATGAAAATTCGCGGCAGCCACGAAGCCGAGAAAAGTCAACTGAGCATGACCAGCATGATCGACGTGGTCTTTCTGTTGCTGATCTTTTTCGTCATGACTTTCAAGATCGTCGAACTGGAAGGCGACTTCAGCGTCCGGATGCCGCTCGCCAGCGATGCGTCGGCCGTCAGCGATCCGACGGACCTGCCGCTCAAGCTGCGACTGTCGGCCGATGCGGGCGGTAACTTGGCATCGATCATGCTCAACGATTCCTCCCTGGGCAATGACGACGCCGCGTTCGATCGCTTGCGTGCCAACATCGTCGACATCGTCGGGACGGCCGCCCCGATGGAAGGCGACGAAGGTCCGGAAATCGAAATCGACGCCGACTACAACCTTCGCTACGAAAACGTGATCCGCGCTTTCACCGCCGTCAGTGGTTACAAAGACGGCAACCAGATCGTCAAGCTGATCGAGAAAGTCAAGTTCGCCAAGCCGCGAAATGGAGGGTGACCGACCGATCGGATGCTGCTTTTGCTCGACAACTACGACTCGTTTGTTCACAACCTGGCCAGGTACCTGCGCAATCTCGGTTGCGAAACCACGGTCGTCCGTAGCGACGGCATCGACGTCGATCGGTGTCGCGACTTGGCACCCGCGGCGATCGTCATCTCGCCCGGGCCGCACGCTCCCGATCAAGCCGGTTGTAGCGTCGAAGTGATTCAGAAACTCGGATCACGAATTCCGATCTTGGGCATCTGCTTGGGCCATCAAGCCATCGGTGTCGCCTTCGGCGGGACGATCGAAACGTGCGGGCCGATGCACGGCATGGATAGCCCCATCCGCCACGACCGAAACGGTCTGTTCCGTGGCTGCCCCGACCCCATGCGGGTCGGGCGATACCATTCCCTGGCGATCAGCCCCGTCGGTTTTCCCGACGAATTGGACGTCACGGCCCGAACCGACGACGGCACGATCATGGGCGTCCGGCATAAAACCCTGCCGATCTTCGGGCTGCAGTTTCATCCCGAATCGGTGCTGACGCCGGAAGGATCATTGACGCTGCGAAACTTTCTCAGCAACCTGCCCGTCGAAACGGTCGCACGATGATTTTAGAAGCGATCGTGACGACAGCCGACAACACTGGGCGGGTCAACATCGCTCCGATGGGACCTCACGTCGACGGTCCGGCGATGAATCACATCACCCTGTTTCCCTTCGAATCGTCGACGACTTGTCGAAACCTGACGGAAACTCGGCGGGCCGTCATTCACGTCACCGATGACGTCCGTTTGTTTGCTCACGCGGCGGTCGATCACGTGGATCCCCACGATCGGGTGACCCCGGTTTTCTCGGACACCGGAAAAGGTTTCTGGCGACTGCTCGATTGCCATCGCTGGTTCGCCGTTCGGGTCGACGCGGTGAAGGGCGAAGCACCGCGATGGGAGATGCCTTGCAGCCTGGTCGACGAAGGAACGGTCCGACCTTTTTTCGGTTTCAACCGGGCCAAGCATGCCGTCATCGAAGCTTCGATCCTGGCGACGCGACTGCACCTGATCCCGCCCGACGAGGTTCGGCGTCAATTCGACGCCTTGCGTGTCTTGGTGGACAAAACGGCCGGCAAGGAGGAACGCGTCGCTTTCGACTGGCTGGATCAGCGTGTGCGTGCAAAGATAGAACCATGAGTGTCGTCCCGTCTTCCACCCGATCGCCGAGCGATGCGTCGCCTGACCCGACTCCCAAGAGCAGCGTCCGCGTTGCAACCGGCGCCCGTTTGCATTTCGGGTTGCTGGACACCGTCGCCCCGTTCGGCGGTTGCGGCGTGATGGTCGAAGGCTTGGGAACGCAGATCACGATTTCGCCCTCGCGACATTTCGCCGTCGAAGGCGCAGACGAACTTCGGACGCGAAGGATCGCCAGACGCCTCGCCGATCGATGTGGTTTCAGGGAACTGCCACGATGTGTCGTCCGATTCGAACAAGTTCCTCGGGCCCACATGGGGCTGGGTAGCGGAACCCAACTGTCCCTGGCGGTCGCCGAAGGGCTCGCGGCGTTCCTCGGTCGAACGATCGCGCCGGAACAATTGGCCGCCGGCATCGCCGACCGCGGCCACCGATCCGCCGTCGGTGTCCACGGGTATTTCCGAGGCGGTTTCATCGCCGAAGGTGACGACGCCCCGGGCGGTTCCTCGAGACCGACGATCAACCCGATCGCCTGTCGCGTCGAGCTTCCCGAATCGTGGCGAGTCGCCGTCTTGCTGCCTCGGATGCAAACCGTTTCGATCAGCGGCGATCTGGAAACGGCTCAGTTCACTCGCTTGCGACCGGCCACCGTTGGACAACGCAACGAACTTCGCCGTGACCTGACCGAGTCACTGATTCCGGCCGCCAAGGACGCGAATTTCGACGCCTTCACCGCTGCGATCGCGACCTACAATCTTCGCAGCGGGATGTTGTTCGCCGCGGTTCAGGGAGGCCCGTACAACGGAGCGGCGGTACTCCAAGCCGTCCGCACGGCCGAACGATTCGGCGGCCGAGGGGTCGGGCAAAGCAGTTGGGGCCCGGGCGTCTTCGCTTGGTTTTGCAACGAGCAAGCGGTCAGCGAGTTGTCCAACGCCGCCGCCCGGGATTTCGAAATTCACGTGACAAGAGTTTGCAACAAGCCGCGTCGGCTCGCGATGAACCCGCCTTGCGAATCACCGCCGGCGGACTTGCCCGCCGCGGCGGCAGCGAATCACCGCTGAGTCATTCTTGCACGATGGCTTCGTCGGGCAAATCTGATTCACCGGGCATGGCTGATTCACCGGGCAACTTCGCCATCGCCCAGAACGACCAAGCCCACACCAACACCGCCGCGGCGGCGTAGCCGGCGGCGAATTCGAGCACCACGGCTCGCTGAGCCGCCGGCAAGACGATGTCTCCCCAGCTTTCCGGGCCGAACGGAACGAACAACCGATTCCCCGGCAACGGTGAATGAACCAACCCGAAGGCCGTCAACACCGCAGCGATCATCAGAATCAGAGCCGCCAACTTCATCTGCCGATCGATCCCGGCGACCAACGTCCAGGCCCACAGCAAGCTGGTCAAGATGAACCCGCTGCTCAACATCGTCACCGTTTGCAGACTCCGCGCGAGATTCTCATCGGCAAGCGCCGTCGGCCCGAGACCGGCTTGAATCAGCGACGCGTCGCCGAAAACTTGCCCGGGCAAGCTGATCGCCAGAAACGCCAAAGCGGGGACACACGCGAACGCGACCGCCGGGTAGTGTCGTCGGGGAGTCGCCAAAAAACTCTGCGCGGTGATTTCCAGACCGATGAAAACCAAGATCGGATAAACGGCCGGCTTGGGCAACCACGCGTTCAGGATCGCGAAGTAACCGATGATTCCCGCCGACCCGATCACCAGTGCCGTCGCCAACGTGTACGCCGCCCGGCCGCCCATCGCCTTGTAAGCGGGATGCCCGATGTAAGGCGTCGTCTGAATCACGCCACCACACAAACCCGCCAGCAACGTCGCCACCGCCTCGATTCCCAACACCGT
>CAYVRC010000183.1:10183-11503 GCA_964453205.1 uncultured Pirellulaceae bacterium
ACTTGTCCCCGGCCGCCGCCGCGGACTCCGTGCAGTCGATGCCGCCGACGACGGTGGCCAGCGCGAACGGCAGGGCGATCGGCAGGTAGGGCAGGGCGTCGGCGAACCGGCCAAACCACCCGAAACTCCAACTGCTCAGCCATTGCTCGGGCAACCAGGTGACCGACAACGACTGCGGAAACTCATACCCGCTGATCCCCAACCCACACATCAAATAATGAACACCGCCGGCAACGATCAAGGCGGCCAGGGTCCCAGGAATCTGCCCCGGCAGAGGAACTCTCGCGATCAAGGTCATCAACACGATGACCAACGCGATCATGCCCGGCAGCGGGTGCCCCAAGATCTCGATCAGCGGAAAGAAACTGATGATCGCCAACGCGATCGCGGCCAGCGAACCGAGCAACCCGGCACGCGGAACCACCCGCCGCACCCATTCGCCCGTCGGTGCCAGGACCAGCTTGAACAGACCGCTGATCACGATGCACCAGATCCCGATGTGCCATGTCCGCAAAGCGGCATCGTCGGCGGACAGCCCCAGATTGTTTTGACCGTCCAAGAATGACGGCCCCAAGATGAACAAAACCATCCCAAAGGTCGACGGCGTGTCCAGTCCCAACGGCATCGCGGTGACGTCCCCGCTGCCCGTCCGGCGAGCCAAACGGAAGGCCAAAAAAAAGAAAGCCAAGTCGCCCAGCAGCACGCCCAGCGCCGTGCCCGGCACCATCGCCGAAACCGCGAAATCGACCGGAAAGCCGAAACCGCCACTCAGCAAGCCGACCATCAGCAGCAATCCGGCGACGTTGTCCAGCATCAACCCGAAAAAGGCGTTGATGTCCCCGGTGGCGGCCCAGCGGTAGCCTCCGGAGGTCACCGCCACAGTAGATCTCGAATCGTTCAACGGGGCGTGGCTCTTGGCTGAGTCGTTCAGTGGTCTGCCGCCTGGAAAACCGCCGTTTTAGCCTGCCCGCCCGCATCCGTCCAGAATCGGCAACCCCTCTCGACCGAGCCCACTCGGTGCAACGCTCAATCGGAGCATCGGCTGTCTTTAAAGCAGAGCTGGGTCGACTGGCTCTTTCGCGAACCGGTGAGCAAGCTCACCGACAGGGTGCTGCCGGCGCTTAATTGGTGCCACCCGTTTCATTGGTGCCCGACCGATTCCTGGCTGCGGGCTGAGAAATATGGCCGGCACAACGAGGCCGTGCAGGCGTACCTGGCAACGATCACTTTTGTCGATGACTGCATCGGAGTGCTGCTGGACGGACTGAGGTGCTCTCGTTTGCGCGGGCGCCTTCGGGTCTTATTCGGCGGTGACCGATT
>CAYVRC010000184.1:0-11465 GCA_964453205.1 uncultured Pirellulaceae bacterium
GTTCACACCCGTCAGACGTTCCTCAAGCCCCACACGCTCAAAGAACAACTCCTGGTGATGCAACCCGAGTGTGTGCAGGATCGTGGCATGGAAGTCGTGAACACTGACGGGATTCTCGATGACCGCGTGTCCGAAATCATCAGTGGCGCCGTAACTGAATCCACCTTTGATACCCCCGCCGGCCATCCAGGAGCTGAAGGCCTGCATGTTGTGGTCGCGTCCGGTGTAAACGTCGCCTGAACGCTGGGACGTCGGCGTGCGACCGAACTCACCTCCCCAGATCACCAGCGTCGAGTCGAGCAGACCGCTGCGTTTCAGATCTTTGATCAACGCCGCCACCGGCTTGTCCGTGCGTTCGCACGCCGCACGATGATTCGATCGCAGATCCACGTGGCTGTCCCAAGGTTGCTCTTCCAAAAAGATTTGCACAAAACGCACGCCACGTTCGACCAGCCTTCGCGCGAGCAGACATCGGCGGGCAAAGGAGTCGGTCGCTGTTTCGCCCACCCCGTACATCGACAGGGTTTGACGCGTTTCACCGTTCAGATCAAGTGTCTCGCTGGCGGACAACTGCATCCGCGCCGCCAGTCCGTAGGCTTCGATTCTTGCATCCAAATCGGGCTGAAAACGCCGCGTTCGCCGGTGGGTGTCGTCGAGTCGTCGTAATAACTGCCGCGCGGATTCCGTCACCGGCGACGGCTGATCGTACTGCGGTTTCAGGTTCAAAATCGGTGAGCCGGTCGGCCGAAAAGGAGTGCCCTGATACAGCGGAGGCAAATATCCGGCGGTCCAATTTCGTGTCCCGTTCTTGGGCAATCCCAACGGATCCGTCAGCACCACGTACGCCGGGAGACTCTGATTCTCGGTCCCCAAACCGTACACCGTCCAGGCACCGAGCGTCGGATGCCCCATGAACAGCCGCCCGCTATGGATCTTGTACAACGCGTTGTCATGGTTCGGATGGTCTGTCCACATCGAATTGATCACGCAAAGATCGTCGATCACTTCGGCCGTGTGCGGTAAGACATCGGCTAGCCATGTGCCGCTTTGACCATGACGGGCAAACTTATACTGACCGCCCATCATCACGCCGACGTCGCTGGTCCCCTGGTTGCCGATCTCTTCGGGATTGCCTGGATAGGGTTTGCCATCGAACCGATTTAAAACCGGTTTGGGATCGAAAAGATCCATTTGGCTGGGGCCGCCGTTCATGAACAGCTGGATCACCGACGTCGCCTTCGCCGCGTGGTGTGGATTCTTGGGTTTGAGATCATGCATCGCGGGCGCATCGTGCGGCGTCTCGCCTGCGACGGCAGGCCCGACAAAATCCTTTTGCAGTAGTTGTGTCAGCGCCATGCCCAGCAAGCCGTCGCGGGTGCGGGCGAACAAGTCGCGTCGGGATAGATTCATGGAGTCCAACTCACGTTTCGGTGTCACATCAGTCGACGTAAAGGAAAGCTGCGGAATTCAACAAAGCATGACAATACGTTTGTAACGCCGCCTGTCGGTCGCCGTTCCACGCCATGCACAGATCCGCGAGCGCCTCGGTTCCCAATCGCATTTCGTTCGGCGTCGGCATGCGGCTTGTGGTCAGCTGGTACAGCAGCTTCACGGTCGCTTCGGAGCGACTGTCCCCCGCTTCCGATTCGCTGCCTTCGTCGACAAGACGTGACACACGAGCCGCCAGCGATTCGGCGAGGTGTCGGACGTGACCGTTATTCATCATCATCAGCGACTGCGGTGAAACAATCGAAATCGTTCGGCTGATGCAATTCGGTCCCATGCGAGGATAATCGAACGTGTCCATCATCGAGGGAATTTCGGTGCGCCGATACTGCAAGTAAACGCTCCGTCGCCAAAGCCCGTCCCGATTCGGCCAAACGCTGACCATTCCATCACGATCGACCGATACCGGATCCGGCAGGCCTCCGGGCGTGCGATCCAATTTACCGGCGACCAGCAACAGCGAATCACGCAGGGCTTCGGCATCCAAGCGACGCATCGGCATGCGAGACAGCGATCGGTTCTGAGGATCTTTCAGGCGGTGCCGCTCGGTGACGCGGCTGAGTTGTCGATACGTGCGTGACATCATGATCTGGCGGTGCATGGTTTTGACGCTCCAGTCCTGCTCGACGAACTCGACGGCCAAAAAATCCAGCAGCTCGGGATGAGTGGGGTCTTCACTTTGCACGCCGAAATTCTCGGGGTCTTTCACCAGCCCGTTCCCGAAGTGGTGTTGCCAAAGACGATTGACCATCACGCGGGCGGTCAGTGGATGATCCGGCTCGATCAACCAGCGTGCCAACGCCAAACGCCGCCCCGTCTTGGGCGTTCCGGCGGGGAACGGCGGTGAGGCATCGAACGGAGTCTTGCCGTCGGTCAATACCGAAGGCACTCCGGGACCGACCAGTGGCCCAGGTTTGTCGTGCTCACCGCGGCGCAACAAGTACGTCGGCGACGGTCGCCCCACGTCCCATAAAGCCCGCAAGGTCGCAGGCGGCTCCATCTGGACTCGTAGTTCATGAATCTCACGCTCGATCCGATCGATCGCGGCGACCGCGTCGTTATAAAAATCGGGCTGATCGCTTTCGGCGACCAACTCGGCCCGCTGCAAACGTTCCACCAGAATCTTTTGTGGCAGCGTCCGTTGGTTGTCGGCCACCTTGACCGCCACCAGCGTCGCCCGGTTGTCTTCTTCGCTTTGCTGCGGATAGTGATGCCGCAACAAGGCCAATTGAGATTCGACGAACAGTGATCGCTGACGCGACTGCAGCTTTTTGACTTTCGCCTCCAGCGGCGGATTCACGCCGGCGATGCGAAGGCGTTGTTCGTCGGTTGCCACCCGCAAACGGCGGTTCTTGAACGTTTTCCAATCGTGTTCATCGAGCGCTCCTTGAAAGATCGCCTTGAACCGATAGTAGTCTCGCTGCGGAATCGGGTCGTACTTGTGGGAATGACAGCGGGCGCACGCCATGGTCATTCCCATCAATCCCGAACTGACGATCGTGATGGCGTCGTCGATCACCTTGAGCCGTTCGGGAACAAAGTTCATCGTCCGTGAACCGGTCTCGTCGATGCCCATCCGCAAAAAACCGGTGGCCACCAAATTCTTGACCATCGTTTCGGTGATGACGTCTGCATTCTCGTGATCGATCAATTCGTCGCCGGCGAGTTGTTGCAGCAGAAATTGATCGTAAGGTTTGTCTTCGTTGAACGCCTCGATGACATAGTCACGGTATTTCCAGGCAACTTGTCGGATCGGATCGGCCGAGATCCCGCCTTCGGAATCAGCGTATCCGGCCAAGTCCAGCCAATAACGTCCCCATCGCTCGCCGTAGTGCGGTGATGCCAACAGTTCGTCGATCATCCGCGCGTACCATGCGGGGTCGCGAGTCTCATTCCATCGTCGCCACTGCGTCAACGACGGTGGCATCCCGATGAGGTCCAGGTAGGCGCGTCGAATCAACGTGTCTCGATCGGCCTGCGGGGAGAAATCCAGACCGGCTTGGCGAAGCTGGCGCCCGACAAAATCATCGATCGAATTGCCCCAGGCGGGGCGTCGTGGCGGCCGGAATGCCCAGTGCTTTCGGTCTTCGTCGCTGACCAGCGGATCGCCCGTCGGACCGGCCACATCCGGCTTGATCGTGGCGGCCGGCGCGCCGCCATCGATCCACCGGCGCAGGCTTTCCAGTTCGACTTGCGGCGGCCGTCGGACGAACGCTTTGAGCAACGATTCGCGTGGCGGACACGCCTCACTTTCGATTCGCTCGATCAAGCGGCTTGCGTCTGCGTCGCCGGGCACGACGGCGGGTCCCGAATCGCCACCGCTCAACATCGACGCGTGACTGCGAATGTCCAGCCCGCCGTCCTGACGTTCTGGGCCGTGACAGGTCACGCAGCGCAGGAGTAAAATAGGCATCGCGTCATGGAAACCGACCCCGTCGTCGATCGCGTCCGGCAGCGCAGCTTGTGCATCGTTCTCCAGCCAAGCGGCGATGCGTCGGATCTCGGCTTCGCTCAGCGGGGGCTCGTCCGCGGGTGGCATCTCTCGCTCGTGGACCAAGTGCCACAAGTAGCTCTCCTCGAGAGACGTCCCCACCAACGTCTCACCGGATTCGCCGCCGGCGGCCAAGCCACGCAGCGATGACAGATCGAGATCACCTTTCCGCACTCGGTCGCTATGGCACTTGCCACACTTCTGGGCAAGCAAAGGCTGGATCTCGGCTTGGAACACGGTCACCGCATGGTCGCCGCCGGATCCGGTATTCGGTTCCCCGCCACGAATTGCCGGGGAGACGATGGCTGTGATCAACAGCACCGGAAAGGCAAGGCGGCAAGCCATCAGCGGGACAACAGGTGGGAAGGAGGGCGGGCGAGAACGGAAGGCGAACCGTCGGGGGGCGCGATCGTTCGAACCGCCGATTGTATTGCCCTCGCACACCCGACGCAAACAGGAAACGATTCCTGACGGCTCACCTTTCAGTCTCTCTGTCACCGACGAAAGCCAATGAAAATGACAATTCCCAGGTGATCCTTCGCATGATCCGCTGGTCCCTCCCCGCCTGAGCCATGGCTCAGACGCTCAGTCGAGTTCCGCTTCGCAGACTTCGTCACAGACACAGTCGGCGTCGATCAGGCCCAGCTGAGTCACCTGTTCCTGGTCGAGTCGGTAGTAGCCCAGCGAGCGGATGACTTCCAGGACTTCGCTGCACGTCGGGAACATCCGCCCGCTGCTTTGCTTGTAGTCGTCCATGGCACGCATGAAATCAATTTCCGATTCGCTGTAGTCGCGTTCGCAGGTCGTCGGGTCGATGTGACGTCGACGTTGCTTCTTGCGTCGCGGTGCCTTCATGACGCCCGTGTCCAAGGCCTCGGGGTTGCCGGCGCGACGCTCTTTGTCGCGACGATCCAGCGTGATGATTTCGCCGGCAAATTGGTCCGTTGTTTCTGTGGTCTTGGTCATGTCGAAAGGCCCTCGTGCTTGGCGGGTTCCGTTCCGGTGGTCAACCGGATCGCGAATGAATTCGAATCAAGATGGCCTCCGACGGTGAAGGTCGTCGGCCGATAGAAACCTAGCACGCTGATTGCGCAAACCTTGACGACGTCCGCCAGTTTTCCGACTAGCTAAACTTTGACGCCGGCCCGACGCAGGGGTGTTGCCGGTGGTAACGGTTGTCACGTCACCGACATTCGATTTTCGAGTCGGGCGGGGGAGATTTTCGCAAGATCGAAGCGGTGCGGCCGCATCAAGCCGCGTCGACCGCACGGCGCAACTGGCCGACAAAATCGGCGACGTCTTTCACCGCGGAATCGCGATCGGCCGCCGCGGCGATCCGGCGAACGATTGCCGACCCGACGATCAGGCCGTCGGCGACCGGGGCCAACTGGGCGGCGGTTTCGACGCCGCTGATGCCGAACCCGATGCAGATCGGCAGGTCCGTCTGGTCGCGCAGCCACGAGACGCTGTCGTTCAAGTCCGCCGGCAACGCATTTCGCTCACCCGTAATCCCCGTCACCGAAACGTAGTACAGGAACCCCGTCGACGTGTCGGCGATCCGCACCTGCCGTTCCCGGGGCGTGGTCGGCGTGACCAGTTGGATGAGCGAAAAGTCAGCGTCTCGGCAGATTTTGGCGAGCGGCTCGGCTTCTTCGACCAACAAGTCTGGCACGATCGCACCCGCGTATCCTGCCGCCTTGGCTCGGTCCACGTACACCTGCAAGCCCATCCGGTAAATGATCGAATAACTCGCCATGGTGACCATCGGGACCGCGATCGCGTCGGCATGTCGGGTCGCCAGATCGAACAGGGCGTCGAGTTTGAATCCGGCGTCGAGTGCTCGCTGATAAGAGGCTTGAATGACGGGCCCGTCGGCGATCGGATCACTGTACGGCACCCCGACTTCGCAGAGATCCGCACCGGCGGCCTTCATCGCCAATAGAATCGCCGCTGTCGTCGCCGAATCGGGATCGCCGGCGGTCACAAAAGGCATCAAGGCTTTGCGGTTTTGTTCGCGAAGGTTCTTGAATAGCTGATCAACCTGTGACATCTCAGCCCCGCCCCAGGTTCTTGTTCATGTTCGTCTTGTACTGTTCGACACCCGGCTGTCCGTACGGGTTGATGCCCAACAAACGACCCTCGATGACCGTCGCGATCATCAGCATCTGGAACAGTTGTCCGAGCACGTGCGTGTCGATGTGAGGCAAGTGAATGTCGGTCGTCGGTCGTCCGTCGGCGTGAAGCGCGTCGTTGGTGCCCTTGATGGCCGCCGCCATGATGTCGGGCAACGTCTTCTCGGCGATGTCGTTCAAGCCGTCTTGATTACGATCGCTGTGCCCGACGGCCAGGGCGTCGGTGCGATACGAATCGACGATCAAGTTGTTGAAGACCTTGTCGTTGCGACCTTGCTGGTGTTGTTGGTGGCGGCTGTGCAGGTCTCGCGTGTTGACGGTCGTCAGCGGGGTCACTCCGACTCCGTCCTTGCCGTTGGACTCGGCCAACAACTGGTCGTACCACAAACCGACCGATTCGAGCGCCTTGGTCCACACGCTGAGCACGCGGATCGACTTGTCACGCGTCGTAGCCAGCAAGTGATTCACCGCGACGTATTGCAAGACAACATTTTCCGCATAGTCGGCGTTCTTGAAATGGTCGTTCATGGCCACCGCCCCGGCCAACAACTTCATGCAGTCCAGCCCCAGGAAGGCCGCCGGCACCAAACCGACCGAGGACAAGACGCTGAACCGCCCGCCGACGCCGTCGGGGACGCTAAAGATTTCTTCGCAGCCGAGTTCCTCGGCCAAGCCGTGCAACTTTCCGCTTTCCCCCGTCACCGGGACGACGAGTCTGCCGATCCAGTCGGCCGCCTCGGTGCCCAACGAGGATTCCAACGCGGCCAAGAACTGGCGAAAGGCGACGGCCGTTTCCATCGTGCCGCCGGACTTGCTGATCACGACCAGGGCCGATCTCCGTTCCGCCGCGGTGTCGCCGTATCCGCCGGCCCGCAGCCGACGCAACAGGGAATCGCTCGCGTCATTGTCGACGTTGTTGCCTTCGAAATACATCCGCGGCTTGCTGCCCCGCGCCGCCCGCGTCAATTCGTTGTGATACGGGTCGCAGCAAGCTTCCATCATCGCCCTTGCGCCCATGTAAGAACCGCCGATCCCCAACACGGTGACCGCGTCGATGGAATCGTGGAGCCCGTTGGCGACTTTGAAAATTCGTCCCAGTTCCGACGCCTCACGGTCCTTTTCATAGGCGGCCAACTGTTCCTCGGGCAGCCAAAAAAATCGGGCGTCCAGCGGTTGTTTTGCCGCCGGCACCTCGCCACTTTCGTATTGATGCTGGTCGGTTTCGACCATCTCGGTCCGCAGGTCCTCCAGTTCTGATTTCAGACCGTCGATCTGGGACTGCGTGATGCCGTAGTCGTCGTTGATGCTGCCGGAAGGATCGAAACGCAACAGGGACATGATCGCTCGCTCGGGGGGAAGAAAGGGCGGACTTCTCAAACGCGGGGGCCAGCTTACCGAAAGTTCTGGTCGTCCCGTAGGCCCGGCCGATCAGCCCCGCCTCCCGATTTCATCGGGGCGGCTTTCACGATCCACGGTCCGTGTAAGAAAATGCCGTTTTGCAGTAGACTCCCGGAAGGTCGCTTCACCCACCACGGAACCTCCTTTCCCCCGAGCTTTGAATCGTGACTGATGTTCGCCGCAAGCCTGTCGTTTTGATCGTCCGTGACGGCTGGGGCCAAAACCCGGACAAGCAATTTGATTCGACCAACGCCATCGTCCGGGCCGAGAAGCCCGTCGACGACGCCTTGATGGCGAAATACCCCGGCGTCCTGATCCGCACCTCCGGCGAAGACGTCGGGCTGCCCGAGGGCGTCATGGGCAACAGCGAAGTCGGACACCAAAACATCGGTGCCGGACGGATCGTCGACCAAGAAGTCATGCGGATCACCCGCGCGATCCGCAGCGGCGATTTCTTTAAGAATCAGGTCATCAACGATGCCGTCGCGCATGTCAAAAAAACCGGCGGAACGCTGCATCTGCTGGGCCTGATGTCCGACGGTCGTGTTCACAGCGACATTCAACACGCCTACGCCTTCATCCGAGTCGCCAAAGACGCCGGATTGGGCAAAGAAGGCCTCGCGGTTCACGCGATCACCGACGGACGGGACACGTCACCGACTAGCGGCATCAAGTTTGTGAAGTCTTTGGAAAACAAGTGCGAAGAAATCGGTGCCGGGCACGTCGCCAGCGTCATCGGTCGCTTCTACGCGATGGACCGCGACCATCGCTGGGAACGTGTCCGGCAAGCCTATGACATGCTGACCAAGGGAGCCGGGAAAACATCGACCTCGGCGACCGACGCCATTGAAGATTACTACGATCATCCGACCGAACCGAGTCGCAGCGGCGACGAGTTCATCGTCGCGACCAGCATCGTCGACGGCAACCAGCCGGACGTCGTCAAAGACGGTGATGCGGTCGTGTTCATGAACTATCGCGGCGACCGCCCGCGTGAACTGACCAAGGCCTTCGTGTACGACGACGCGGCGTGGTCGGCCATCGAAGGCGGCGGCTTCGATCGCGGAAAGAAGATCGAAAATCTGTACTTCGCCACCATGGCAGGTTACGAAAAAGGGTTGCCCGTGCAGGTGATCTTCGAAAAACCCGCGAAGATGCCCAACATCCTGGGTGAGTATGTCAGCGCATTGGGATTGAAACAGTTCCGGTGTGCCGAGACCGAAAAGTATCCGCACGTCACTTTCTTCTTTAACGACTATCGCGATGAACCGTTCGACGGCCAACGCAACGAAATGGCGGCGTCACCGCGAGACGTGTCCACCTATGATCAAAAGCCGGAAATGTCGGCTCGCGAGGTCACCGACATCGTGCTGAAGCAAATCGAATCCGGTGAATGTGAAATGATCGTCGTCAACTTTGCCAACGGCGACATGGTCGGGCACACCGGCAAACTGGACGCCGCCGTCGCGGCCGTCGAAACCGTCGACGCCTGTGTCGGGGAGCTGGTCGAAGCGACGTTGGCCCGAGGCGGCTCGCTGGTCGTCACCGCCGACCACGGCAACTGCGAACAGATGATCGATCCGGAAACCGGCGGTCCGCACACCGCCCACACCACCTTCGACGTGCCCTTGATCGTCGTCGACCCCGATGCGGAAGGCAAAACATTGCGTGAAGGTGGTCGACTGGCGGACATCGCACCGACGGTGTTGGCTTTGATGGGCTTGGAAAAGCCATCCGAGATGACCGGCCAGTCGTTAATTAAGCTGTAGGCGTTCGCGGCCGTTGACTTGAGGCGGTTTGCTCGATCTTTTGTGCGGAAAACGGAACGAATAGCGTCCTACGTCGCGGCCACCCGCCGCCGGCGGATCGCGCGGATCAACGTCGGTGGGACGAAAATCACGTTGGCGACGATCATCATCACGCCGAAGGTGATCATCCCCAGGAACAAAGCGATGCCGCCGTGGACCGCGACGGCCAGGGCCAGCACGATCGGCCGAGTCAGTTTGGGCCACACCAACGCGCAATAAAAGACTTCCCAAAACATCGTGACGTGGCTGAGGAGCGAAAACACGCGTGGAAATCGTCCCAACCATGTCAGGTCCATTGACTGGTATTCGTAGTTCGCCACCGCATACCACACCGCCGTCCCGTCCCACCACGATTCGCCTCGCGCTTTCGCCAATCCGCCGAACAAATAAATCACGCACAAGTGCAGCTGAAACAGACGTGTGGCGAGCGTCGCGGCGACCGAGGGTTCGTTGCGGGGAAACAACCAGTCCGTCCGCGAAGGTGCGAGAGATGAGTCGGGTCCGGCTTTCGATTCACGACGTGCGCGAAGCAATGCGTCGATCGAAAAACAACCGCCGCACGGCGACAGCATCAAGTACATCGCCGAATACGTCATGATCTGATCCAGCCCGAACAACGCGCCGGTCAAGCGATGCACGAGCATCAGTTGCAAGAACCAAGCCAGCGGAACCGTCATCCGAGTCAGGAAACCCACCGTCATCGCCAGCGTCACCAGGATGGTCAGCAGGTGATGCGTCCAAATCACACCGGCGCCGTCGATCCGCCAAAGATAGCTGCGTCCCCAGTCCCGAATGCCGAAACCGCCGTCGTGAAGTTGCCGGGCCGTGTCATTGTCCACCCACGCATTCGGGCCGAGAAATGCCATCAGATCCGTGGCCAGGACGAGATGGGAGTACAACAGGATCATCCCGGTCGCGATGCGGATCAACGCCAAGGTTTCGCTTGTGCGTGGTGTGAACCAAAACCGATCCCATGCCGCGATCGTTTCGTCGAACCAATTCTTGGCTTCCCGCCGCATTTCTCGAATCACCATGGCCGCTGGTCCGGTGTCGTGTCGCTCGATCTCGGTCCGGGAACCTGCAACGTTTCGGATTCGATTCTCGGCCCGCCGGGAATCAGCAAGGCTTCGCTCGGCAACGTGTCCTCTGGCAATCTGTCGGTCAGGACGCGGAAAAACGACGGATCGTTCAGCTCGATCGACTGAACCTGGAAGTCCAAGAAGTCGGGAATCAAATGCTCCAAACGGCGAATGGCGATCGGCGTGTCGGGGTGTCGAGACCCCAAATGTCGCAGGAAAGACTGCCTGACACTTTCGTAACGGCGACGCGATGCCGCCCATGCTTCAAAAGCGGGCGGATCGATTTCGGCCAATTCCGCCGGCGGGCCGGGCGGCTGATAAATCTCCGTCAAGTATTCGGCCAGCATGAAATGCCGGTGATACAGCAGTCGCGGCCGATGCCGTTTCCGATCCGGAAAAACGGGTTCCCGCAAGCGGTTCTTGTCGTTGACGTTGCCGATGGCCGCTTGGATCAAATGGCTGGGGCCGGGGTCGGGTGCGAAGAAGGCGTAACCCCGATTCAAATACAAGAACTCCCCGTAGCCACGAACCGGCCCCGCGATCAAGTCGACCGAAGGCGAACTGCCGCGTGAACTTCGTGTTTGAAAGCTGAGCGGCGCGATGAACACCGCAATCAAATGACCGATCAACAACACGCTGACCCATTGTCGCGTCCGCGGTTGGTGCCAAGCTGGGGATCGAAAGGTCATCTACCGAATGTCCGAACGAAACGAAAACAAAAAAGGCCGCGTCCGTTGCCGAACGCGACCCTACGTTATGCGTTAGCGAGCATAAAATCCATGCGGTGAGCCGGCCGACCGGCTCAGCGACTGGCCAGCGTGTCGCCCGGGAAGTCGAAGCTCAACTCATGCGTCTCGCCGGCACGGACAGTGACGGTTTGGTCCTTGGTGACAGACTTTCCGTTCACCTCGGCGGTGACCGCGACGGTGTAGTCCTGCCAAACTTGGCCGGGCTTCAATTGCGACGTTCGGAAAGTTCGCACGGAACCTTGTCCCCCGGTCTTGTTGCCGGCCAACGTGACCTCGGCAGACTCGGGGACGTACAGCTTGAC
>CAYVRC010000185.1:0-11413 GCA_964453205.1 uncultured Pirellulaceae bacterium
CAACTCGGAAAGCTTCCTGAACCAAATCAAACCCACGAATTCTGCTGACGAGGCACGAGTTTTTCAGTTTGTCAGCCGATGGGCGTTAGGCTGGGTTCTTGCATACAACCGCGGCTAACGCCGTGCGGCTAATGGTTTTCGCATCGGCTATTCACTCATCAACCGCGGACGTTCAGACGAAAATTCGATGGCGAACACCTTGGAGACGGCGACCGGAACATCGCGTGGCTCGCAAGCAAATACCTTACGAACCGCCAATAATCGCCCCGACACCTGCGTCAGTGTCTCATGCGCTGCCCACTCCTAACCTGCCGGTCGCCGGGTCACCATACGCAACAGCCGTTTTTGTGCGGAGCCCAGTAGACGCATTTCCTGTGGCGACGAAAAATGAAATTCTCCCGCGCCTCCCGGTGTCTCCAGCCAAGCGTCCATACCCGGTCCGGAAAATCGAACTCCCGCAGTTTCCAATCGCTGTCCACACACAGGTTCATAGATACGCGACTGCCCTATATCGACAAGCCAACAACGTTGCTCCACCTGCAAGTCCCATCGCTGGCGCGCCTGTTGCAAGCCGCCACTTCCCGATACCACACCAAACAGGAATAGCCCCGGCTTACCATGTGCGAGATGTACTTCGGGTTCATCACGCCAGACACGGCCCACGGAAAAAACGTGCCATAACAACCGCCTGGCGATGGCTGACGGTTCTGCTTAACGAAGTTGCACAAATGAGACGGGCATCGCATTACTATATCGATCGGTGATGGGAATATTAACCGTCCCCGTTTCGCACCCAGGGGGTTCGTCGGTGTACACAGCCAGCCTTGCCCCCGGCGGACCGCTTCGGCAGCCAAGCTCTCCAGCGTCCCGTCGGCTCGTTTGAACACGCGGCCGAACTTCGTCACCGCGTCGCACCGCCCCGATGAGGGTCAGAGTCTGTACCAAGTGGGCCGAGATCGGCGACTTCGTAGCGTGGTTTTCCAGGCGTTAGAAGCGATTCCGAGGGGCGAGGAACTTTCCACGACGCATAACTCGAGCCAACCGGAGGAATCTGAGCGTTGACTGGCCGTTTTTTGTTTCGCGCGCGAGCAGAGATCCGTGTCGATTTGACACGCGACTAATGTTCGAGAACAGGACATACGCCGGCATTTCATCGGCTCTCGATTCCCAGGCCAGTTTCCCGCCGGTCCCTCTCGTGGTCGCCCGCGTTGCCCTGCCGACCGCGTTGCCCTGCCGACCGCGTTGAACGGGCTCGATTGCCCCAGGGTCGCTTGCGTCGATCCGCCATGTCGCTCAGGTTGTGTGACATCGGTTGCTTCGTACGGTACCGGCAACCGCACCGCCAATTAATTGTAAGTTTTATTTATGAATCGTGGTTCCGGAGACCCGCCCCGAATCGATGAATGGCTCGCCCAACTGGACTGGTCCCGCGTCGCGCCCAGGGTGTCGGCCTTGGTCGTGCTCCTGCTGTTGGTATGGGCCGCGGGCACATCCTTTTACACCGTTCAGCCTGAGGGTCGGGCGGTGGTTAAACGCTTCGGGAACGTGATCGCGATCAAGTCTCCGGGCCTGCATTTCAAGTTCCCCTTCGGGATCGATCGCCAGATTTTTGTCCCCACCGAACGCGTCTTGAAACAGGAATTCGGTTTTCGCACCGTCCGCCAGGGGGAGGCTAGTTCCGCCGCTTACCGCAAGAGCGACGTCCACCGGGAAGAGTCTCTGATGCTAACGGGAGACCTGAAGGTGGTCGATGTCGAGTGGGTGGTTCAGTACCGCGTCGACGACCCCGGGAAGTACCTTCACGAAGTCGAGAACGTCGAAAAGACGATCCGGGACGTTTCCGAAGCCGTGATGCGACGGATCGTCGGTAATTCGCTCGGCAGCGATGTGCTCACCGTGAAGCGGGTGCAGATCGCGGCGACTGCGAAGGTCGAACTTCAAAAACTCCTGAACTCCTTCGACATGGGAATCAACATCGGCACGATCGAGATGCAAGATGTCACGCCTCCCGATCCGGTCAAGCCGGCGTTCAACGAGGTCAACCAGGCCGAGCAGGAGCGCGAACGGATGATCAACGAAGCGGAGAAGAAGCAGAACCAACAGCTTCCCGCGGCGCGTGGAAAAGCCCAGCAAATACTCGAGTCCGCCGAAGGATATCGCTCCCAGCGAGTCAACCGGGCGATCGGGGAAGCTTCCCGTTTTTCCGCAATCGTGCAAGAATACCGCAACGCGCCCGAGGTGACACGAAAACGGTTGCACTTGGAGATGCTGGACGAGGTCTTGCCGAGGCTCGGACAGGTCTACGTGGTTGAACCAAATGGCGTCAGCCCGATTCCGCTGATGGACCTCGGCACCGGCCCGAAAACGAATCCGAACCTTAACGCTCCCCAGGGACGCCGCGGAGATGCACGATGATCGCTTACAAGACAAACCGCCGCGGCGGGCCGCCGCGTAAAGGCCAGGCGGTGCTCATCTGGATCGTTTTGCTGGTCATGGCCATCGTTTTCATCGCGCGAGCAGCGACGTTCACGGTAGATGAAGCCGAACAAGTGATTGTCGTGCAGTTCGGGGCGCCGGTGGGCGATCCGATCACCAAGGCCGGGCTGCACTTTCGTACGCCCTTCATCCAAGAGGTGCGGCGGTTCGATAAGAGGTTGCTCTCGTGGGACGGGGAGCCGAATCAAATTCCGACCGTCGAGGAACAATTCATCTCCGTCGACACGACAGCCCGCTGGAGGATCAGTGATCCGCTGAAATTTTTGCAGAGCGTCCAGGACGAAGATGGCGCCCGGAATCGCTTGAATGATATTCTCGATTCGGTGGTCCGAGACAAGATCGCCGCCAGTGCGTTGGTGGACATCGTCCGCTCCAAAGACTGGAAAGTGACCGAAGAAGACCTGCAGCGTGCCATGGCCGGTGAGGCTGACGAACAGGTCTTGCTGCAGCAAGTCGAAGCGGGGCGTGGCGAGATGGTGCGGGATATTTTGCAAACGGCGCAGCGGCAGTTGCCCGGACTCGGAATCGAGCTGATCGACATTCGGATCAAACGCATTAACTATGTGGAATCGGTCCAGCAGCAAGTGTTCGAACGAATGATCGCCGAACGGCAGCGAATCGCCGAGCAGTTTCGCAGCGAAGGGGCGGGTCGGGCTTCGGAGATCGAAGGAGAGACCGAGCGTCTGTTGGCCGAGATCGAAAGCGAAGCGGAAAAGGAAGCCGAGATCATCCGGGGTGAAGCTGACGCCAAGGCAACCCAGATCTACAACGAAGCCTTCGGAAGTGACGCCGACTTCTACACGTTCTTCCGGACTTTGGAAAGCTATTCGAAATCGCTCGGGCAAGGTGTGACCATGATTCTGAGCGGCGATTCGGATTACTTCCGGTTCCTGAAATCGGATCAGGCCGGCGACTTCCTATCCCCGTAGCCGCGGCCCCGAACCGGGTACCGAATCAGCGGGCAGACAAATCTCACGCTGATTTCGGAGATCGGAATGGACATGAGCCGCTGGGCAACCGAAAAGCATTTCACTTCCTGACCATTTCGACCTTTTCGCCGAAGACCCGTCGGCATACAAAAAACCCGTAAAAAACTAGGTTTCACGGGCTTTCCGGAAGTGGAGCTGAAGAGATTCGAACTCTCGACCTCTGCATTGCGAACGCAGCGCTCTCCCAACTGAGCTACAACCCCGAATCGAACTGAGGATTATCGAGTGATCAGGCCGGTTTGGCAAGCCCGCCGTCAGCGGGCTTCGGGTTGGCTCCAGACGACCAGCAGCGTCTTGAATAGGATTTTCAGGTCCAGCCACAGGGACCAGTTTCGGATGTACTGGTGGTCGTACCGGACTCGTTTTTCCATCTTGTCGATCGTCTCGGTTTCGCCGCGGCATCCGTTGACTTGCGCCAAACCGGTGATTCCCGGTTTGACTTTGTGACGCAACATGTACCCACGGATTTGACTGCGGTATTCTTCGTTGTGAGCCGAAGCGTGGGGACGCGGCCCGACCAGGGACATGCCGCCTTCGATCACGTTGAACAGTTGCGGCAATTCGTCCAGGCTGGTGCGACGCAAGAGGCCGCCGATTCTCGTGATTCGCGAGTCATTCTTGGTGGCTTGCTTCACGACCGGTCCGTTGTCACAGGTCTTCATGCTGCGAAATTTCCAGACCAAGATTTCGCGTCCGTCCAAGCCGTAGCGGCGCTGACGAAAGAAGACCGGACCGGCCGACGTCAACTTCACCGCGAGTGCGATCAACGCCATCGGAATCGCCGCGACCGACAAGCCGGCGAAAGCCAACGCCAAGTCGCACACGCGTTTGGCCACGCCGTCGACGCCGAACAGAGGGTTTTCAAAGACACTGACCGCGGGCAGGCCGCCCAGGTTGGTCCACCGCGAGTGTAATAATTCGAACACGAAGAAATCCGGGACGATGTACACCGAAGCCGTCGTGTCGCTCAGCTCATCGAGCAGAAACTTGATCCGATCCTCGGCACGCATCGGCATGGTGATCATGACCGTATCGATCCGTCCGGTGCGGGCTGTTGAAACGAGATCCTCCAAGGTTCCCGCAAGCGAATGGAAAACCTGCTCGTGGTCCCGGCGTTGCTCCGGTGCATCGCTTCGCTTTTCCTGCCGGTCGTCGTAAAAGCCCGCCAGCTGGTAGCCGATCCCGGGATCGCTTTGAATGTTTTCCGCCATCCGCACGCCCAGGCTGTTCAAGCCGGCGATGGCGACACGTCGGACGCCGATGCCGCGGCGGTTGAGGCCACGTCGGACGATGCGGATGCACATGCGACTGAGCCCGATCAAGGTCGGCGCCAGCACGATCCAGCCGAGCATCACCGACCGGGCGACTTCTTGGGTGTAGCGGGCCACGAAACCCAACATCGCCATGACCAGGACCGTCAATGTCCAAGTCACCGAGATGCCGGCCATCTCGTTGTCCGCGCTCCCGCTGCCGAAACCGCGATGCAGACCGGTGAGTTGGGAAACCAGCAGGTACACCACCACGGCGATCATGCCGGTGACGATCACGGTGTCGTCGACGAAGCCTTTGGCGATCCATTTGGCAGTCGCCAGGGACGCAAGAATGGCGGCGGCATCCAGCGTCGGTTGCAGAAAATCCCACCAACGACGCTGAGCGGTGATGATCGATGCGGGCAGCATGAAACGGAAAGGGGTGAGGGAGCGAAGAGGCGATTGCACACCTTGAACCTACGACGATTTCTCGGACGTCCAATCCAATCCGAGGTCCAGCCACGTCGCTTGATGCGTCAAAGCGCCACTGCTGATCCGGTCAACCCCCGTCGCAGCGATCGCGCCGATGGTATCGATCGTGACGTTGCCCGAGGCTTCCAGTTGCACCGCTTTGTTGAGCTCGTCTCTCAAGGCGACGGCCTCGCGAAGCTCGTCGAGCGAAAAGTTGTCCGCCAAGACGATGTCGGGACCGACCGGCAAAACCTCCCGCAACTGGGCCAGCGAGTCGACTTCGATTTCGACCACCCGGGGCGCGGGCAGGTGATCGATCCGACCGCCACGCCATTGCAAGGCACGCCGGGCCGCTTCGGCCGCCGACAACAACTCCTTCGGATCACCGCCCAATCCCAAGTGGTTGTCCTTGATCAAAAAGCCGTCGAACAAGCCGGTGCGATGATTGTGACCGCCCCCCATCCGCACGGCGTATTTTTCTAGACGTCGCCAACCCGGCGTCGTCTTTCGCGTGTCGTAAAGCTTGGCCCGGGTTCCCTCGATCGCTCCGGCGTAACGGCGCGTTTGCGTGGCGACCCCGCACAACTTGCACAACACGTTCAAGATCACCCGTTCGCTGGTCAGCAGATCACGCGCGTTGCCCGTCAGCCTGGCCATCGATCGCCCCGGTGTCAGTTCGTCCCCGTCGGCGACGAACGATTCGATATCTAGGGAAGCATCGAATTCGTCGATGATCCACGGCAACGTGACGACGCCCGCACAAACGCCGGGTTGCCGCGGGACGATGTCACAGCCGCCCCGCGTGTGGGCATCGATCAGGCACACCGTCGTCCAGTCCACGCTACGGGACAAGTCTTCGTTGATCGAAAGTCGTACCAATTCACGCAGGTCGTTCTCCAGCAATTCGTCGGCTTCGACGGACGCGTAATCGGTAAAATGGGAAACGTCGGTCATGCGTGGCTCGCGTCAAGGCGGGAACGAAAGGAAGCGTCACGGCGGGCCGTGAGGTGAAAAATTGCTAGCAAATGTCGTCCAAAAATTGTTGAAGAATTTGCCATCATGACCGACCTTCGGCCGCACCAAAACCGGCGAGATGTTTTATGCTTCGGATCATGGATGCGACCCGAAGTGAAGACCTGAACAGCGACGACCTGAGCGGCGGCGATCCGATCCCGCCGTTGGCGACTCGTCGCGTGCAGGTCGGCCTGGCGGTGACTCTGATCGCAGCGACGTGCGTGGCCGGTGCGTCGTCGTTTTTGTCGGCCCGCCGGCTTCCCCCTGTCGTGCCGAGCCGGGCGACCTTGACGGGCAAAGAAATGCCGCGTCCGCTCGGGCTGCGGATCGATATCAACCGGGCACCGCGGCGGGAGTTGTCCCTGTTGCCGGGCGTCGGCCCGGTGCTGGCCGCTCGGATCGTGGCGGATCGAGAATCGGGGGGCAATTTCGCTTCGTTGGACGATTTGGCTCGCGTCCCCGGCATCGGTCCCAAGACGATCGACCGCATCGCGCCGATGGTGATCGTCGGGCTTGCATCGCCGGAGCGGACGGGTTCGTTTCGCGTCGCGTCGAACCGATAATCGCTGCGGTCGGCCGGCTCGAGCCGGCTGAACGATTCTTGGACGTTGCCCTACAATGCGATTTTTCGCATCGCTTCATTCGGATCGCTTGATGGCTTCCGCCGAATCATCCGCCTCGGCAACGAACTTGCCACGCGCGCCGTTCCAGTTGGTCAGTCCCTTTCCTCCCGCCGGTGACCAACCCTCGGCGATCGAGAAACTGACCCGCGGGTTCGAATCGGGGCGAGCCGCCCAGACGCTGTTGGGGGCCACCGGCACCGGCAAGACCTACACGATGGCCAACGTGATCGCCAACGTCGGGCGTCCGGCGTTGGTGCTGAGTCACAACAAGACCTTGGCGGCACAGCTGTATGCGGAATTCAAGGACTTCTTTCCCGAGAACGCGGTCCATTATTTCGTCAGCTACTACGACTACTACCAGCCCGAGGCCTACATCCCCCAACGCGACGTTTACATCGAGAAAGACGCGTCGATCAACGAAGAAATCGACCGACTGCGTTTGGCGACGACCAGTTCGTTGGTCAGCCGCCGCGACGTCGTGATCGTCGCCTCGGTCAGCAGCATCTACGGCTTGGGTTCGCCGGAGGATTACAAACAATTGATCGTCGATCTGCACGTCGGCGAAAAAACGCGTCGCGATCATCTGTTATTGAAATTGGTCGACGTGCTGTACGACCGCAACGACGTCGCATTCGAGCGAGGCAAGTTTCGGGTCCGTGGCGATTCGATCGAGCTGTGGCCGAGTTACGAGGAGTACGCCTATCGAATCGAGATGTGGGGCGACGAGATCGAGAAGATTTCGATCATCAAACCGCTGAGCGGTGAGACGATCAAGACGCTGGATCACGTTTACATCTATCCCGCCAAGCACTTTGTGATGCCCGAGGATCGCATTCAGCGCGCGTTGCGGGTGATCCGCGAAGAATTGGCTCAGCAATTGGAGACCTTTCAACAACAAGGCAAATTGCTCGAAGCCCAGCGACTGTCGGCGCGGACCAAGTTTGATTTGGAAATGATGGCCGAAGTCGGTCATTGTCCGGGCATCGAAAATTACAGTCGCCCGTTGTCCGGAAAGCCGCCCGGCGCGACGCCGGACACGCTTTACGACTTTTTTCCCAAAGACTTCATCACGTTCATCGACGAATCGCACGTCACGATTCCTCAGGTCCGTGCGATGTACGCGGGCGATCGCAGCCGTAAGCTGACGTTGGTCGACCACGGGTTTCGTTTGCCCAGCGCGCTCGACAATCGACCGTTGAAGTTCGAAGAATGGGAACAACGCAACCTGCAAATCTGCTTCGTCAGCGCGACGCCGAGTGCTTACGAACTGGGCCGCACCCGGGGCGAGGTGGTCGAACAGATCATCCGTCCGACGGGGTTGCTCGACCCGGTCGTGGAAGTCGTTTCGGCGCGGGGACAGGTCTCGCATTTGTTGGAGGAAGTTCGCCTGCGGGCGGCCAAGGACGAACGCGTGTTGGTCACCGCTCTGACGAAACGCTTGGCCGAGGATTTATCGACGTTCATGCAGGAACAGAATGTGCGATGTCGTTGGCTGCACAGTGAACTGAATGCTTTCGAACGCGTCGATCTGCTGCAAGAGCTTCGCACCGGCACGTTCGACTGTCTGGTCGGCGTGAACCTGTTGCGGGAAGGCTTGGATTTGCCCGAGGTTTCGTTGGTGGCGATCCTGGATGCCGACAAGGAAGGTTTTCTCCGCAGCGAGACGTCGCTGGTCCAGACCATCGGACGCGCCGCCCGCAATTCGAATTCGAAGGTGATCTTGTATGCCGACAAGGTCACCGATTCGATGCGTTTCGCGATCGATGAGACCGAGCGACGACGAAAGATTCAGGCGGATTACAACGCGAAACACGGAATCGTGCCGACGACGGTTCGCAAGAACATTCGCGGCGGCATCGAAACCGAAGCCGCGAAGCATCGCAAGACGACCGCCGCGGCGGTGGCCGAAAGCGAGGCGGTTTACATCACCATCGAATACGTCGACGCGTTGGAGCGAGAGATGTTGTCGGCGGCCGAGGACTTGGAGTTCGAACGGGCCGCGGCGCTTCGCGATCGTGTGTTGCAGCTTCGCGACAATATCGGGAAGCCGCTTTCGGAAGTCGAACAAGCGGCGTCGTCGCGTTCCGGCATGGGCCGGCAGCGGAAGGGAAAGAAGGGCAACCGGGGCGGCGGGGCGCGGGGCAAGGTCCCGCGGCCCAAACGAGGGTGAACCGTAGCGGCGCACCGTCGCACGGGCCGACGGCGTTGTCTAACGATTCAGCAAACTCAGTTCGATCATCGCCGACAGGATCACCGCGTCGTCGGTGCCCAGTCGGCCGCCTTGGAAAGTCGCGATGTCGGACAAGTATTCCAGCTTCAACGTCGGGCGTGCGGCGACGCCCCAAAGCGAGGTGTCGGTTTTCAAGGCGACCGAATACGTCGTCGTGAACTCGCTCATCTCTTGGATCGAACCGGTCGGCGACGTGAACGTTCCGTTCAGGTCATAAAGTCCCAGGCCCAGGTCGATCCAGATCGGTCGATTGCCGAACACGGATTCCCAACCGGCGACGACTTTCGCGCCTCGGAAGGCGGATTCCAGATTCGCACCGCCGACGTCCTGGTCGAAGGTCATTTGGCTGTAGCCGCCGCCGGCGGAAAGGTCGGCGAAGTCGAATTCCCAGGTGTCACGCAGCAGGCCTTCGAAGCCGAACAGGCTGGTATCGCCCGCGTGGCCGTAAAAGATGGAGCCTTCGATGTTGGTTCGATAGCCTTCGAAACGATGATGGCCCGAAAGGCCGACGATCACACCGACGTCGTCTTGTGACTGTGATCCCGCCGGCGGGACTTCCAGGTCCGGAAGCAGGGGAGCCCAAACGCCGACGTTCGCGTTCAGTTCGCTTCCGCCAACGGCCAGTGCCCTGGAGACGTCCAGCGTTACGGAGAGTGTCATGGAGACCGCCAGAGCAGCCATCACCGTGCCGGCGAATCTTGGTTTCAGTTTCATGTTCCTGTAGCTCCAGGGGTGGAACATTAAAAAGAGAAAGGGAGGTAAGTTCTTCGATCGGCCCGAGAACGGTCTTGCCCGAAACAAAACTTGCCCTTGCGTTTCACGCCGTGTGACAAAGCGTCACCGGAATCGAAAGCGTCGATCTTGCGGGCTGAGCGAGGTTTGCCGATCAGGCTTTCGCCAGCAGCGTCGCGACGGCGGAGCCTTCCGAGGTCTGGCAAACGACCAACGCGATCTCGGGTGCCTCACGCGGAACCATCGACAAGACGTCCGCGTTCTCATCGGCGGGCGATCCGTCACCGCTGAGCAAACAGATCGCCGCGGCGAGTTCGAACATGCCGCTCGCGGCACCGGTGTGACCGATCGATGCGATGGGCGTGAAACAGGGGAGATTGTCGAGCGACGCGACACCGAGTCCGCGGGCCAACCCGTTGTGCTCACAAGCGTCCATGGAGGGATCGCCCATGCGGTGGCTGACGACCAAGGAGACGTCGTCGGCGGTGACATCGGCTTGTTCGAGCGCGGCCCTGACGGCCGAAGCGACCGCGTCGGAGGACCCGCGCGGCGTGTCCGGACAGAGCGCTGCGGTTCGGCGTCCACCCCGGATCGAATCGCTGGGCGTGAATCGCGACGCCGAACTCAACCAGATGGCCAGCGGTTTGGCGTCTCGATTTGCCGCGGACGGCTGGGTTTCCAAAGTGATCGCGACGCTGCCTTCACCGCCGATGACGCCGTAACCGGCGATCCCTTGCGATCGATGGTCCGTGACGTCGGCGGGCGGATCGTAGACGGGATAGTCGTGCCGGTAGTTCAATCGCGTGGTATTGATCCGCGTCCCGGTCGCGCCGCAAACCATCACGTCGGCGTGCCCACGGGTCAAACAGGAGGCGGATTCGATCAGTGCGGCCGGCCCGGAAACGTCGCCCAAGACCAAGGTATTGTTCGGACCTTGGGCTCCCAGGGCGATGCCGACTTGGCAGGCCGGCATGTTGGGCAAGTATTTCAGCATCCACAGCGGCATCACGCCCTTCATCGCGGCGCCGCCGAACAGGGATTCGTCGACGCTGCCGTCTTCGCGGAGGCACTGCTGAAAGGCTTTGACCATTTCGCTGGGAGGTCCGTAAAACATTTCGCTGCCGAAAACGGTACCCAGACGGTCCACGGGCAGTCGATCGATTGCGGCGGACCGAGATTCCGCGGTGTCGGCGATCGGCAGCCACGGTGTCAATCCGGCGTCCTCGACGGCCATTTGCGAGGCGGCGAAGGCCGTCTGGATTTCGCGACACATGACTTTGAGGGCTTTTCGCGGCCGCACGTACTGTTTCGCATCGAAGTCCAGAATCGGAGCACCCAGCCAAAACGGATGATCTCGATCGGCCGTGGCCGGCGTGGCCCCCTCGTCGGTCCGCTCGGCCAGCGAACGGATTCCGCTGACGCCGCGACGCAGGTTTCGCCCGAATTCGTCGCGCCCCAGCCCGACCGCCGAAACGATTCCCATTCCGGTGATGACGACTTGGGGTGGGCGCATGAAAAGCGAATCGGGGCAAAAGAAAAGAAGAGGAACGGGCGAGCCCGCCGAGACCGCGGGGCGCCTGCTTCTGGTTGCCGCGCGCGGTTCTGCCT
>CAYVRC010000186.1:0-11340 GCA_964453205.1 uncultured Pirellulaceae bacterium
GATCGTCGGCGATGCGATCTTGGTTCGGCGGCATGATGGGCGTGTCTTCGTGCGAGACCAATTGCCACAACCGGCTGCCTTCGACGTCGCCGTCGTCGTAGACCACTTCGCCGCTACCGCCGCCTTCCATCAACGCTTGATACGAATCCAACGCCACGCCACCCTTTTGCTCGCCCTGGTTGTGGCAGTTCAAGCAATGTTGTCGAAAGATCGGCTTGACGTGATCTTCGTAGGTGACTTTCTCGGCCTTCTTCGACTCCGGCGGAGACTGTTCGGCGAAGCCGGATAAGCCCGACAAGGCGAACAGCGCGGCAGCGACCGGCGCGGCGGCGAACAGCTCGGCGGAGAACGGGGATCTTTGATGGTTCATCATCGGGGCGATCGAACGAAACATGGCGTTTGAAAATTCGTCAGGGCGGCCGGACGAACCGGCCTGCCCCGCGGAGGTGGAAAACGATCAGTGATTGAAGACAAACTCGCGGCTATTGAGCACCGCCCAGAACACGTCTTGCAACGCATCCTCCTGATTGTCCGACTCTTGGATCATTGCAAGGAGCGTCTCGCGTTCTTGTGAAGTCGGTCGGCGGCTCAGCGAACGCACGTAGATGCGTTCCAAAACCTCACCCGCCGAGAGGTTTTCCTCTTTCAACCAAGTCTGCACGGTCCTTCCCGCCGCGATCTTTCCGCCGACGGAGTTGCCGTTGAGCAAATGCAAGGCCTGCGACAACGACGGTTCGGTTGTCGCCTCGCAGTCACAAACCGTTGCACGCGGGGAGCGGCCGAAAGTGGTCAGGAAATAGTTCGACGTGGTCCCGTCGGCGATTTGGACGGCGCGTGCGCCGCGGGGGAGACCGCGGAACTTTTCCGGGTTTTCGGTGACCTGGCTCAGGCAATCCAGCAAGCTTTCCGAGGGGATCCGACGGATCACCGCGTGCGCGTAGTTGCGATGGTCGTGAGCGTTCGATTCGTTGGCAATGCTGCTGCGTTGATAGGCTTCGCTGTTGCAAATGTCGCGAACCAAAGCTCGAAAATCAAAATCGTATTCGACCAACCGCTGTCCGAGTTCGTCGAACAGTTCCGGATTGCTCGGCGGGTTGCTGATGCGGATGTCGTCGACTTCGTCCACCAAGCCGACGCCCATGAAGTGCGCCCAGACCCGATTGGCAATCGATTTGGCGAAGTACGGGTTGTCCGGAGCGGTCAACCAGTCTGCCAAAACCTGTCGACGGTCCTTGCCCTTCGTGTCGGGGGCCTCGCCGCCCAAAAACTTCGGCGGCATGTTTTTGCCGGACACCGGGTGCTTCACCTCGCCGCTTCCTCGGCTGTAAACGATTTTCTCCCGGTAGTCTTCCGCTTGTTTGCGTCCGATTTGTGAAAAGAACGCCGCAAACCCGTAATAGTCATTCATCGTCCAGCGATCGAACGGATGGTTGTGACACTGGGCGCACTGAGTCCGAATGCCCATGAACACCTGAGCGACGTTTTCGGACGTCTTCAGCGTGTCGCGTTCGATTTCGTAGAAATTCGTCGCCGGTTCGCCGAACGTGCCTCCCGTGCTGGTCAACAGGTGCTGGACCATCTGGTCGATCGGCACGTTCTGTCGGAATTGCTCGGTCAACCATTTGCTGTACAAGAAAGCGGATTTGTAGCTGACTTGGTTGGTGCTTTTGATCATCAACAGCTGAGCAAACTTCATCGCCCAGATCTCGCTGAACTCTTTGCGTTCCAACAGACGATCGATCAGTTCGGCGCGTTTGTTCTCGGCCGGATCGTCGACGAACCGTTGCAGTTCGTCCTCGGTCGGCAGCAGCCCGATGATGTCAATGCTGACGCGACGGATGAATTCTTCATCGCTGCAAGGACCGCTGGGCAAGATCCGCAGCTGTTTCAGTTTCTTGTCGACCAGACGATCCACGTACTGTTCGTCGGGTCGTTCGGCTTGCTCGGGAGCGTCGTATTGCAATGCTTCGGGCAAGGTCAGCACTTGGCTGCCGACGGTCTGCGTATCGAAGCGAGCCATCACGAAGGCTTCGCCACGCGAACCTGCCGTCACGACGCCGTCGCCATCGATTTCCGCACCGCTGGAATTGTTGCTGCTGAAAGCCGCTAGGTTCGTGACGTCACGGGTCGTTCCGTCGGCATAGCTCGCAACGGCGATGAAGCGTTGGGTCGATCCTGTGCCTTCGATCACCGCTTGCGGCGGATACACGCTTAGCGATTCGACCGCCGGCGGTTTCGAGTCGGCCGGATCGATCGGCGCGCCGTCACGGAGCCATTCCAGCATGATCGCGTAATACGGGCTGTCGATATCGAACAGTTTTCCCCCGGTGTGCGGAACCGCGCCGATGCTCTTGCGGATCAACAGACTTTCCTCGGGGATCGCCAAGTTGATGCGTCGGGCGCCCATTTCGCGAGTGATGCGGGTGTAATCTCCGTCGGGATCGAACCCGAACAGGCTCAAGCCGAAACCGTCCTTGCCGCGGGCGGCACCGTGACACGATCCGGTGTTGCAACCGCTGCGGGTCAACACCGGCATCACGTCTTTGGTGAAGCTGATCGCCGGCCGGACGTCGGCGTTTTGAACTCGCAGCGGCACCGTGACTCGAGCGTTCTTGTAACGACCGATCAACACCGTTTCGCCATCGGCAAGCGGCGAAAGTCGGTTGCCGCTGAAGCCGGCCAACTTTTCGTCACGAATTTTCCACGTGACGTCCTCGGTGACGTCGCGGGTGATTCCGTCGTCGCTGACAACGACCGCAACGACCGCCTGGTAATCACGCGCCGAATCCAGGGAGATGGTCGGCGGATAGACGGACAATTCGGGCGGCGGGGTCGAAGCCGCCGGCGTGACTCGCGCGTCGGGTTCGGCCGCCACAGCCGAAGCCGACAGCGAAAGCCCTAAAGCAAGGGCGAAGATCAGACGAAAGGGTCGCTGAGAAATCATGGGATCAAAACCGTTCCTGTTCATTGGGTGGCTCCGCGTTGTTGGCGAAGTTGTTCCAGCCGGCTGAGCGGCTTGGTTTTTTCGGACTTCTTTGAATTCGTGGCCGATTCGGTCGGCTGAGCGATCGGCTTGTCGATGCGGATCTCACCGGTACCGGTCGTTTGAACGATCGTCTCGCCGTCGCGTTTGAGCCGAGCCACACAAACCAAGGTTCTGTGTTTGCCGACTTTGGCGTCCGCCGCGATCTCGATCGGAAAGGTCACCGTGGTGGTCTCTTTGTTCAGCTTTTGAACGGCTTGTTTGCTGGTCACGCCGTTGGGCAGACCGACCAGTTCGATCTCCGCTTCGTCGTCAAAGTCCCGCAGCACTTCGACGTTGACGGCGTAAGTCAGCGTCGTGCCTCGCTCGGCGGCAGCCTTGGGGAAGTTGTACTTAAAGAACTGAGCTTCCACGTCCAAATCGATCGCGTTGGTGGCGACGACTTGGCTGCCGGTTTTTGAGCCGTAGGTCGCCGTCAGAATCATCGGCCAGGAGCCGACCGCCGCGCCGCTGTTGGCGGTGATCGGGATGTCGACTTCCGTTTTGTCTTTGGCGATTTTGCGACTGTTGTTCACGCTGATCCCCGGCGGGTTGTACAGCGTCCGCAGGGACACCTCGCCTTCAAAACCTTCGTGCCGTTTGATCCGGACCTTCAGGTCGCGACTGCCCTGACGGACGATCGGGGTTTTGGGCTGGACCAGTTCGATGTCGAACGGCGACGCTTCGACGACCGCGCAGACGGCTCGATCGGTTTCTGTCGCCCACATGTGGCGGCGGTTCTGGCCGAGTACCAATTTGTGAGCCTGAAAGAAACGGCTGCCCACGTTGAGGGTCTTTTCGTCACCGGGGATCGCGGTCATGGTGTACAAGGAACTGCCGACGGGCGTTTTCTCGGAGGCCTGCAGCAGGACCGGAATCTCGGCACGCCCCGAGGGAATGTCGAACGTCGTCGCCGTCACGCCGGGGGGAAGATCGGCAAGTTCGATGCCGATCGGGCCGCCGTAATCTGTGCGACGGGCGGTCACGACCGCCGCGCCGAATCCGCCCGCGGGGACCAACGTCGCCATGGCTTCGTCACGCCGCAATTCCTTGAGTTGCAACTCGACCTGAGGCGTCGACTCGGTGACTTCGATGCGGTACTGCCGCGTCGGATCGCCGACCCGCAAGTGGTCGTAGATCCGGATCGTGTGAAGACCGTCCGCCTTTGCCGAAAACTCCAAGAACGGATCCACCTTTCCGCCCACATCGTCGGCCGATTGCAGCGTCCTGTTGTCGGGCCCGAAGACGTTCAACACCGCGTCGAGTTGATTCCGCAGGCCGTGGCGGGCGAAGACTTCGACGCGGTACTTGCGACCTTTCTGGCAAGCGAAGCCGAAGCAATCGAATTCGTCCTCGGGGCCGATCACGCCGCAAAAGGCGGCCGGGATTTCGTGTTGCGGTGCTTTTCGGTAATCGTCGTTCGGCTCGGCTTCGACGATCACCGGCAGTTCATTCACGCGGACTCGGTTGGGCGAAGGGCTGATGCCGAAATCGTTTTCGATCCAAATCGGGTGTTGATCGGCGGCCAAGCTGGGTAACTGGATCTGGGCCTCGTGAACCGAGCCGTCCATGTCGATCCACTCCGCATTCAGGATCGATCCGGGCGTGCCGCCGGCGGGATAGATCGCCACCGGGCGAGGAAATTCGCCGACGTGCAAGCGGTAACCCGACGTGTCGCTGCCGCGAAAGGAACTGTCGCGGATCATCACGGTGTACGTTCCGGCTTCCGGAGCGGTGTAGGTGCACAATCCGTCCTGCTGAAGCAGCGGTGAATCATCGCTCGAGGCGACTTCGTTTTCCTCGTCATCCAAGATCGCGACGAACGGATCCAAGATGTTCGAGTTGCGCAGCGAAAACGCCAAACGAATGCCTTCGGTCTCGACGGTCAATCGCTGGCCCTCCTTCAAGTCGACGCGAAACAGGTCCACGTCCTCGTTGGTGATGACACCTTCGATGGTGTGGTTCATTTCGACCGACTGGGCTTCGTCGATGAAGCTGTTCGGTTCGACTTCCTGAGTCACCGGCATGCGTCCGACGGCCAGCAATCGGACGTTGGCGATGCCGCTGCGGGTGACCAATCGCAAGGGGTAAAGGCCGGGCATCACGCTGTCGTCGACGTCGATCGTCGCCTCCGCGGCTTTGCCGTCGCCGACTTTGACGTCGAGGATGCGGATGCGTGGATCGTCGGAGATCACCTCGCTGGCGTCGTTCAACCGGGCGCCGTGAAAGGTGACTTTGGTTTCCCGCCCGGACTGAACGCCGAGGGGTTCGAGGCGTTCGACGACCGGAAACGTCGCGGTCGCCGAACCGGCCATCGTGATGAAAAACATCGCGACGGAGGCACAGGCCGACCACCGCGAAAGACCATTGAAAAATGGCATGATTGCGGATCCTGTTGGATGGAAAGAGACTAAGCCAAGATGTCTTCGATGACTTTGCCACCGTCGACGATTTCGATCGGCCTTGCGCCGGGTGCCATCAATTCTTTGTCGGCGACGATGCCCAGTTGTCGGTACATCGTCGTGGCCAAGTCGGCCGGCGAGACCGGCTTGTCTTCCGGTTCGGCGGCCGTGCTGTCCGAGGCTCCGTAGATCATCCCGCCCTTGATGCCGCCGCCGGCCAGCATGACGCTGAACACCTTGGGCCAGTGGTCGCGACCCGCGTCGTTGTTGATCTTCGGCGTCCGCCCGAACTCGCTGGTCACCATCACCAGGGTCTCCTCCAGCATGCCGCGTTCGGAAAGGTCGTCGATCAACGCCGACAAACCTTGATCCAGGGCCGGCATCGTGCGGTTGAAGGCGGCGGTGATGCCTTGATGCATGTCCCAACCGCCGTAGGTCAACGTGACCAGTCGCGATCCGGCTTCGACCAAGCGACGGGCCATCAACAAACGTTGGCCGGCTTGATTGCGTCCGTAACGGTCGCGGAGCTTGCCGTCTTCCTTGTCGATGTCGAAGGCTTCCTTGGCCGCGGGCGTGTCCAACAAGTCGTAAGCACGCTCATAGAACGTGCTCATCGCGCCGACGTTGTCGGCACCGGTCATCGACGCGAAACGGCCGTTGACGACCTCCAGTGCCTGCTTTCGTTTGGCGAAGCGTTCTTCGTCGACACCGCGGGCCAGGTCCAGATCTCGGACGCTGAAATTGCTGCGTGACGGATCACTGCCGAGGGCGAATCCGCCGTAACTGCTGGGCAAGTATCCGGTCCCGGCATGCTCGTTGGGCACGTTGGGGATGCAGATGTACGGCGGCAAGTTGTTGCGAGGACCGTACTCGTGACTGACGACCGCGCCGAAACTCGGGTACTGCAACGCCGGGCTGGGCTTGTACCCGGTGAACATGTTGTGGACGCCCCGTTCGTGGGCGGCTTCCCCGTGCGTCATCGAACGAAGGACGGTGAACTTGTCGGCACGCTTGGCCAATTTCGGGATCGTGCTGGAAAACACTTCGCCGGTGTTCGTCTTCAACGTCCCCATTTCGCCGCGATACTCCAGCGGGCTGTAGGGCTTCGGGTCGAAGGTCTCCTGATGAGCCATCCCGCCGGGCAGGAACACGTGAATGACGCTCTTGGCCTTGGCTTCGACAAAGTCGTACTGCTTCATCTCGGCGTGGGCCTGATGCATCAACAGCTCTGGCAACGAAAGTCCAAAGCCGCCGACGGAACCGACCGTGAGGAAGCCGCGGCGGCTGAGAGGGTTTCCGACACAACGCATGCGAAGATTCTCCGGCGAAGTCGTAGAGGGAGGGTGTTCCGCCTCAGTCTTCACCCGAGGGGTCGACTGAGGAAAACGGTACAGGCAGGACCCGGCGACGCAGACAAACGGCGACGGGCGATAGGGGATTCACTGAAGCACTCTAACCGAAACAATCGGCATTGTGCGACATTAAGGCGAATCCTATTCAATTTCGGGAAGATGGTCAAACCGCCTGCCCCGCGACAGGGGGAAGAAACGGCGGCCGGGTTGTCCCGCAAGGCTCCGCGGCAAAGCCGACCAAACCGGTGGCAAAACTCGACAAACGCTCCGATCGGGGCCGCCCCGCCCGGGGAACTCGCATCGAAAATGAATCGGCTCGAAAAAAAGTCTCGCCCGGAAAGGACTCCTGCCAGAAAAACGAGAAGCCCGCCGCGACGTCTGATCGGCGGACGCTGGACGTCTCGATCGGCAGCGGTCAGGCGGGAAAAGCCAGGATCGTCCGCGCGGCCGGTGCGTCGCCGCGTCGGTTTCGAGCGGAGCGGGGCATGCCGCCGAGTGAATTTTTCAAACCGGACAGTTGTTCCGGCGTCAGCTCCACGCTGCTTTGCGTGAACCAGCCGACCGCCTCGCTGAATGTCTGTTGGCAAAGCTGGATCGTCGATTCCTGCTTCTCGCGATGCATCATCACGGCGACGCGTTTGTTGGGGTCGTGACCTGGCAAAACAGTTAGCAAGACGTCGCTCATACCAATCGAATCCGCCAATTTCGGTGTCCGGAGAAGTGGGCTTCGGCTGATTATTCTGGCCACACGGACCCTTGCGGGCAAGGGGCTAATGAGAAAGATTCTCATTAAAGCCTCGTCGGCTTTTCGCCCGTGCCCGAGGGGCTTCGGTTGGCAAATCGGGTAAAGCGGGCGGAATTACCGGTCGTTGCGTGATCCGACACTGTCCCCGGCCGGTCCCATTTATAGAATTTTGGGTCACCATCCGATCCGGAACGATCGATACAACCGTAATCCCATCGGCTTCCTCCCTGCGCCGGCGTTTTCGCCTTCTCGCAGTCACGACGCATCTTCATTGGTCCCATCATGACGGCATCGCCTTCCCACGGCTCTCCGAATTCCGACACCACCCTCGATTCCCGCAACGATTCCGCCGAAAACGGCGGCCCGACGGTCGATCCGAAATCGGTGCGGTCGGTCACGGGGATCACGGTGCGTCTGGCCGGTGACAGCGGCGACGGGATGCAGCTGCTGGGCACTCAGTTGACCAACACCAGCGCATTGGCGGGCAACGACGTCGCGACGTTTCCCGATTTCCCGGCGGAAATCCGCGCCCCTCGCGGGACCCGTGCGGGCGTTTCGGGTTTTCAGGTCCAGTTCGCCAGCGAAGAGATCTTCACGCCCGGCGACACGCTGGACGCCCTGGTCGTGATGAACCCGGCCGCGCTGGTGACCAATCTCGGGGACCTCCGCAAAGGCGGGCTCCTGGTCGCCAACGAAGACGGATTCAACGACAAGGAATTCAAGCTGGCCAAAGTCGAATCCGACCCGCTGGAAGCCGACATCATCAACCAGTCTTATCGGCTGGTCAAAGTTCCGATGACCAAGTTGACCCGCTTGGCGGTCGAGGAACACGGGCTGGGTGCCAAGAACGCCGATCGCTGCAAGAACTTTTTCGCGATGGGTTTGGTGTACTGGTTGTTCGGCCGATCGCTGGACCCGACGCTGCGGTTCATCGAAGCGAAATTCGGCAAGAAGCCCGACGTCGCCGCGGCCAACGTGGCGGCCCTTCGCGCGGGTTGGGCCTACGGCGAAACGACCGAGGCGTTCGGGGAGAGTTACAGCGTTCAAGCGGCGGAATTGGAACCGGGCACCTACCGCAACATCATGGGCAACCAGGCCTTGGCGTGGGGTCTGATCGCGGCGTCGAAATTGTCGGGCAAGGATCTGTTTTATGGGACGTATCCGATCACGCCGGCTTCGGACATTTTGCACGAACTGACCAAGCACAAAAATTTCGGCGTTCGCACCTTTCAAGCCGAGGACGAGATCGCGGCGATCTGCGCGACGATCGGCGCTTCGTTCGGCGGCGAGATGGCGGTGACCGCCAGCAGCGGCCCCGGCATCGCGCTCAAAGGCGAAGCGATGGGCCTGGGCGTGATGATGGAACTGCCGATGATCGTCATCAACGTCCAACGCGGCGGACCGAGCACGGGACTGCCGACCAAGACCGAGCAGAGCGATCTGTTGCAGGTCATGTTCGGTCGCAACGGCGAAGCCCCCATGGTCGTCCTGGCCCCGCGTTCGCCCGGTGATTGCTTTGACATGGCCGTCGAAGCTTGGCGGATCGCCACCGAGACGATGTCGCCGGTGATGTTGCTGTCCGACGGCTACATCGCCAACGGCAGCGAACCGTGGAAGATCCCCGAGGTCGGGCAGCTGCCCGCCATTCCCGTCCGTCATCCCGGCCCGGGCGACCCTGACGACACGTTCATGCCGTATCGACGAGACGAGAACTTGGCCCGCCCTTGGGCGATTCCCGGCACCGAGGGATTGATGCACCGCATCGGCGGCTTGGAAAAAGAAGACGGCACCGGCAACGTCAGTTACGACCCGGAGAATCACCAACACATGGTCGAAACACGGGCGGCCAAGGTCGCCCGCGTCGCCGACCGCATTCCCGAACAGGACGTGCTGGGATCGACCAGCGGCGACGTCTTGGTGGTGTCCTGGGGCGGAACCTACGGCGCCTGTCACACCGCCGTGACGCGGGCGCGTCGAGCCGGCCACGACGTCAGCCACGCCCACCTGCGGTACATCAACCCGATGCCCAAGAATATCGGCACGCTGCTCCGATCGTTCCGCAAGGTCTTGGTGCCCGAACTCAACAGCGGTCAGTTGCGAATGCTTCTCCGCAGCGAATTCCTGGTCGATTGTGTCGGGATCAACAAAATCAAAGGCAAGCCGTTCACGGTCGCCGAACTGGTCGAAGCCGTCGAGCACCACGCCGCCCCGGCACGGAAAAGCAAAGCCGGATAAGCCGTCAAGACGCGGCGGCGGAAAGAACGGCGTGCCGGTTCAAACGAACCGTCACGCGATCGATCCGTCGCGAGACTCACACGAAGCCCCCAACGAATTCCGAATCTCATGAATTTACCCGTTCTCAAAGCCGCCGACTTCGCTTCCGATCAAGACGTGCGTTGGTGCCCCGGTTGTGGCGACTATTCGATTCTGGCCCAGATGAAAAAGGTCTTGCCGGAATTGGGGTTTCCCCGTGAAAAAATCGTGTTCATCAGCGGCATCGGGTGCAGCAGCCGTTTCCCGTATTACATGAACACCTACGGGATGCACAGCATTCACGGCCGCGCCCCCGGGTTCGCGACGGGACTGAAATCGACCCGCCCCGACTTGATGGTCTGGGTGATCACCGGGGACGGCGACGCGTTGTCGATCGGCGGCAATCACTTCATCCACGCGATCCGCCGGAATCTGGACGTCAACATCGTCTTGTTCAACAACCGGATCTACGGCTTGACCAAAGGCCAGTACAGCCCGACCAGCGTCGAAGGCCAGATCACCAAGAGCACGCCGATGGGGGCGATCGATCATCCGCTCAATCCGCTGTCGTTGGCCTTGGCGGCCGAAGCCACGTTCGTCGCCCGGACCATGGACGCCCACGTCAAGCACTTGGGCGAAACCCTCCAAGCCGCAGCCGCCCACAAGGGGACGTCGCTGGTGGAGGTCTACCAGAACTGCAACGTGTTCAACGACGGCGCGATGGCGTACGCTCAGGAAAAGAAACAGCGGGCCAACAACATCGTCGAACTGGAACACGGCAAACCGTTGATCTTCGGCGACAAACGAGACAAAGGCGTGCGATTGACCGGCACCCAACTGGAAGTCGTCGACACGGCCGATGTGCCGGCCGACGACTTGCTGATCCACGACGCCCATGCCGCCAATCCCTCCATCCAGATGATGCTGGCGCGAATGCGGTACCCCGAGATGCCCGAGCCTTTCGGCGTGCTGCGCCAGGTCGAAGGCGTGTCGACCTACAACGATCAAATCAACGCCCAGGTCGAACAAGCCAAGGCTCAAAAAGGCGACGGCGATTTGGACAAGCTGTTCAACGCCGGAGACACCTGGCAGGTCGCCTAGGTTAAGTTTTGGAACGGAGTCTCGGAATTTGAATTCCCGAGACATGGGATTTCAAATCGAACTTCGTCTTTCGCCACCTGAATTTTTGCCATGCCCCGAAACAAAAGCTTTGAAAACGTCGCCCAAGCGATCGGCGATACGCCGATGATCCGGATCAACCGCTTGGTGCCCGGCGGCGGTGCGACGGTGTTCGCCAAATGCGAGTTCTTTCAGCCGCTCAACAGCGTCAAGGACCGCATCGGCATGGCGATGATCGAGGCCGGAGAGCGAGACGGATCGATCACCGCATCGACGCACATCATCGAACCGACCAGCGGCAACACCGGCATCGCTTTGGCGTTCGTGTGCGCGGCCAAGGGGTACAAGTTGACCTTGACGATGCCCGAATCGATGTCCGTCGAGCGGCGTGCTTTGCTCCGCGCGATGGGCGCCAACTTGGTGCTCACGCCGGCCGGCGAAGGCATG
>CAYVRC010000187.1:0-11138 GCA_964453205.1 uncultured Pirellulaceae bacterium
CGCAAGGCTCTACCCATGGGATCTCCCTCAGTGAGAATCAATGAACGCATGTATCTTAGCCAGCCCCGCACACGTGTCAACCAGTTGATGGGGGCACATGAACGGCACGGCACGAATGGAAATCGGTGCCTGGCATGAAATTCAGGCACGAAATTCATTTAAGCTGAAATGATGGGTGGCACCATTTACAATGGGTGGCACCATTTACATGATTTTTAGCTATTTTCATGCGTGGCACCATTAGCTCGTGATTAGCTCGCAAACGGATCTGAAAGCCGAAGGAGTAAAACTTCTCCACATCACTGCTTGCGGAAACGTGACAACTGTTTGTGCAGATGGTGATCGGCGGGGGCGTCGAGCAGACAGGATTCTTCGACTTCGATCGCTTCTCGGGTGCGGCCCATCCGGAACAGAATCTCGGCCAACGTGTCGCGGTACACGGCGCTGTCGGGTTCCCATGCCACGGCGCGGCGAGACCACCGTAGGGCTTGCGGCAAATCGTAGTCGTTGACCGCCAAGACCCATGCCAAATTGTTCAACAAGACGACGTTGAACGGCGTGACCCGAAAACGCTCGTGACCGGCTTCGACCAAACCCTTCATCGTTTGATCCGCCAACGCCTTCATCCCGGCTTCGCGAACCTTAGGCAGCAGGCTTTCCGCGTGATCGATGTCCAGAGGATCCAATCGGTTGATCCGCTGCAGGACTGTGCGGGCCAGTTCTTCGTCTCGCTCCTGAATCGCGGCTTCCAATCGGAAACCTTGCACCAACATCGGATACCAACCGAAATAGCTGGCCGGCGATCGCGACGATTGGATCAGCGCGATCACGCCGAGATCGAGCCAGCGGGCGGCCGATGCCGGTTCATCTTCGTGAACCAATGCCGAAAATCCTTGGGCGACCGCCGTGAACGTGGTCGCCTCGCCCGATTCCAGCACCGTCAGCGCCAGCAAGGAATCATAAGCAGTTCGCGCCAGTTCCTTGGCATCGTTTTCGATCAAAAAATCGATGGCGATGCGACGATGTTGGGGCGTGGGCGAGCAAAGAATCAGCCGGACGTCTTTTTCGCCTTGCCGTTGCCGTTCCCGGTCGCCGCGAAGACCCGCCGCCAACCATCGCATGATCGGAGTCTTGATCGAATACCCGACGGTATTTCCGCCACCGCCGAAACGACTGCCGCTTTGGTTTCTCGCATCGACCAGACGCTGAAGAAGATCCAGCCAGCCGTCGGCCGTTTCGTCGCGGGCGGCCAATCGGGCTTGGCGGGCGAGTTCAAAAACAGCGTTCAGGTCGTTCGCCCGAGCGAGCGTCAGGTAACAGCGAGACGCCAAATCGTCACGGCCCAACCGCCGAAAGAACTCTGCAAAAACCGACGACAAGACCTCGTCGTCCCTGGACTGGCCGAACATCAAATCCTGGCGGGACTTGGGCGTGTCCGAAAGCAACTTGTACAGCTTGTCCAAGTCTTTCGTCTTCTCCAGTTCCGCCGGCACGTCCCCTCGGCACAACTGCAAGGTCCACTGCGTCCGCTGATGCAAGGATGAAGCCGGACGAAGCCTTGCCAAGCCGTCGCTGATGCGAATCCACATGTTGCCGTCGACGTCCAAGGCGTCAACGAATCCGGACAAGACACCCGGGATACGCTCACTGAGTTCCTTGCGTCCGGAAGAGGTGGCGAAATGGATCGCCCACGGCGCGTTGGCCGCACGATACAGCGAGTAAACGACCAACAATTCGCCCGTCAGCCCTTGACGCGATTTCGGATCCAGCCAGCCCAAGCGGGAAATCCGCTGACAAACGGTCCAAGCCAAGTCGTGCCGCCCCGTTGCCAACAAGTCGTGAATCATCGCTTGCAGCTTTTCGACTTGATCGGATTCCATCGCCTTCGCGGCAGCGGAACGGCCGACCACGTCGTCGACCAAGTTGTGCACGTCGTCGTCCAGAGACGCCGGTGATATTCCCATGATCCGAAAAGCCGACGGCCGCCGCGACGTGATTCGGGCCAAAGACGCGGCGTCCGAAGGACTGGTCTTTCGGAGGATTTCCAGCGCCGCATCGACTTCGCCGTGTGCCGCCAACGCGGCCCAACGCATGGGACTCGATTCCTCGGTTTCTTCTTCGCCGAATCCGGCAATCAGTTTTTCGATCGCCAAGGTTCTCGCGTCTTCATCACCGGCGCGATCCGCCGCGATTAACAGTTGGCTGAAGTAGCGAGCCTTTTCGATTTCAGCCCAGTCGCCACGGTTTTGCATCGCCGACAAGTCATCGCACAACGCCTGCCAGCGGCCGTCGATCATCTGGCAAGCTCGGATCAAATCTTCGTCCGACGACGCGACGTCGGCCAAGGTCACGTCGTCGGCCGCGGGATCCGGCGACGCCGTTTCCCTCGATTCCTTCGCCGACGACAAAAACTCAATGGCTTCGTCGACTCGTCCCAACGTGACCAAGACTTGCACGGTCGCCCGCGTTCGCAGTTCGGGATCCCAATCATCGGCCGCGACCGGCAACATCTGGTCATCGTCGACCGAAAGTTTCATTTCACGCATCAGCTCCACACGACACGCCGCCATCTGGGCAGTCCGTGTGACCATCCCGATCAGTTGCAGAAATTCAGACAGCGTTTCCTCCGACGACGCGATCGTCACCAGAGCAGGAAAGCGAATTTCGATCGACAAAGCCGCGCGATCACGCAGCAATTCCCACGCCGGGGTTCCCGCCGATTCCTCCAACGCGATCACGGCGGATCCGAACAGCCCGCCGGAGAGCAGCAGGTCCATCGCGGTCGCGGCGTCGACCGATCGCAACCGTTCGGCCAAATCTTTTGGCGTTTCAGGCAGAATGCCTCGTCGCCATTGATCCAAGATCCAGCGGGCACGACCGGCGACTTCGGGGTCGGGATCACGCGAGGCTTCACGAACGGCCTCTCGCGTTTCGGAACGGTCCCGCCACAACTCCAACGTGATTCGTTGACGGGTCGCGTAGTCATCGGTCGCCAACAACTCTTGACGCAGCGACTCGTCATTCGCCGCATCGTGATCGATCTCGCTGTGGAGAAACGTCTGATCCGTCGTGTCGCCGGCCGATGAAGCCGTTTGTTCGGCCGCAGCCGAGCCGACCAATATCCAACCGACAAGAAGCAGCGACGTGCACCAGGCAAGCTGTCTGGGGTGAATGCAAAAGTGCAAGATAAATTTCCTCATCGGCGGGCGTTTGACTCGGATCAAGAAGCGGAATTTCGACCACCTGACTTTGACACTTCAGTGTAGCCGATCGTCCAAGAATTCCCGACATCGCAATACCCGCGGCGGGCGATCCAGACGCCGCCGGTCCGGGTCGCTAAACTGGGGACTGCTGACTTTACCTACCGCCGTCTCCGGAACCGCCCCGCCATGAGCCGACTTTTTGCTGTTCGACCGATCACCGCCGTTATTTTATCGGGAGCGATGCTTTTCGGCTCCGTCGGCCTGTCCGCCGCCGACACCGCCGACTGGACTTGGCCGCAGTGGCGTGGCGGGAATCAAGACGGCGTCGCCGAAATCGGCGGGGTCCCCGTTTCTTGGCAAGCCGACGCCCGGGGGAACGGACAAGGCATCGCCTGGAAAACCGATTTGCCCGGCCGTGGCGGCAGCACCCCGGTGATCGCTGATGGCAAAGCGTTCTTGACCGCGGGCTTTGACGGCTACAACCACTTGCTGGCCATCGACGTCGCCGGCGGCAAGATCCGGTGGGACGTCAAGGCAGGCGAGGATCAAGGCAACAAGCATCAAAAAGGCAGCGGCAGCAATCCCTCGGCCGTCACCGACGGCGATCTGGTTTACGCCTATTTTCGCAGCGGTGACCTCGTCTGCGTCAACACGGCCGGGGAGAAAAAATGGAGCAAGAATCTGCAAGACATGTACGCCAGCGACACGCTGTGGTGGGATCTCGGAAATTCACCGGTGCTTACCGATCATTCCGTGATCGTCGTTGTCATGCAATCGGATTCGGATGATAAAAAAGGGTCCAAGAGCCTCGGGTACCTGGTCAGTTTCGACAAAATCTCCGGCGACATCTTGTGGAAAGCGGATCGCAACACCGACGCGGTGTCCGAAGCCGCCCAGAGCTACACGACGCCCGTCCTGGTCGACGTCGATGGCACCGCGATGATCGCCGTCATGGGCGCCGACCACGCGACCTTGCACCGTGTCGACAACGGTGAAATGGTCGGTGACGTCGGCGGATTCAATCCCGACGAGAACATGTACAACCGCTCGATCTCGTCACCCGTCGTCACCGCGGGCGTGTTGATCTGTCCTTACAACCGCGGCGAAACGGTGACGGGAATCGATTTGCAAAAAATGGCCGCCGGACTCGGCCGCGATGCGATCGCCTGGCATCGCGACGACTTGGGCAGTGACGTGCCGACGCCCGCGGCCAAGGACGGCGTCGTTTACTTCATCGAAGACGGCAAGGCGGATCCGCTGGACCGGGGAACCGTCGCGGCGATCGACGCCAAGACCGGGAAAACCCTGTGGACCGTCGCGACGCCCAAAAGCCGCGTCACGTTTAGCAGTTCGCCTTTGATCGCCGACGATCACTTGTACGTGACCGCCGAAAACGCCCGGACTTTTGTCATCGGCCCGCTCGCGTCCCGAAAGCCCGAACTGGTCAGCACCAATGACTTGGCCGACGAAGACGGCATCACGGTGGCCAGCCCCGTGCCGGTCCCCGCTGGCTTGCTGATCCGAACCCGCGAGTCGCTGTACCGTATCGGCGACTAGCACGCGCCCCGGTGCATCGCAATCGCCCCGGGAACGACTTCGAATTCGATCGGCACTTCGTCGATCACTTCGCCGTCGATCGTGAACCTCATCGGCGGTTGCGAATCCAAACGCAGCCGCCGGACTTGGCGAAAGATGATTTGATCGCAGGCCAAAAAATCGCCCAGCAGATTTCTGGCGACCATTTCGACCATGTCGCTGATTTGGCCGTCGCGAATCAGAATCACATCCAACAGGCCGTCGTCGACCGAGGCCTTCGGTGCGACTTCGATTCGCCCCGCGTTGGTACGCCCGTTGGCGACCAAGACGGCCCAACTGTCGAGCGAAAAACGTTCCCCGTCACACTCCGCGGTGATGCGATACGAACGCATGTCCGGTAACACGTTCATCGCGCCGCGCAGATAGCTGAACGCCCCCCACAACGACTTGACGTCATCGCTCAGTTCCTCGGTGACGCGGACGCTGTTTCCACCGGCCGCCACGTTCGCGTAGTAACGGCGACAGCCGTCGCCGATGATCTTGACGACATCGGTCGGTGTACAGCAGGACGACTGCGCGACCCGGACGGCTTCGTCCAAATCATCGGGGACGCCCAAAGTGCCGGCGAAATCATTGGCCGTGCCCAGCGGCAGGATCGCCAACGAACACCGCCGGGCGGGCGACAATCGCATCAGAGCGTTCACCGCCGCGTTGACCGTTCCGTCGCCACCGGCGGCAATCAGTTTGGTGCAACCGCGATCAACCGCCCCTTCGATCTCCTTCGACAGATCCAACTCTCGGGTCATTTCCAACCACCGGGACCGCGGACCGGAAAACGGCTTTTGCACCGTTTCGATTTGGTCGCCGCGGCCGGATCCGCGATTCCACAGGACGAGCGTGTTGGACATGCGGGTTTTAGACGTGGACCGGAGGATGGGGGAAAACGTTGGTCCGGGTTTTGCGTGAACAAACGCCGGAATCGAAACCCGGCAGTCCTCTTTGACGAAAGGCAGACAACATTCCATGAAAACCAGCACCGATATGAGCAACTCTCGTTCCAAGCCGGCAGGCCGGAGGCACGTTTCGCAGCCGATTCGCGATGTCATCGCCAAAACGATCTCGCTGATTCGTGGCCGCGAGCCTGTCGTGATGGCGGCGCTGCTGTTGGCGGTGCTGGGCACATGGGGATTCATCGAATTGGCCGACGAAGTGATCGAGGGCAGCACGGGACGGTTCGATCGCTGGGCCGTCGAACGGCTCCGACAACCCGATGACCTGACCCGGCCGATCGGGCCGCAGTGGATAGGCGAAGTCGGTCGGGACCTCACGGCGCTCGGCGGGATGGCCGTGCTGACGCTGTTCATCCTGGCCGCGACCGGTTTCTTGTACGTCCACGGGGCGATCACGCGAATGATCGTGTTGCTGTTGTCCACGACCAGCGGAATCGTCGTCAGTTTGCTGATGAAAAACTTCTTCGACCGCCCGCGTCCGGACGTCGTGCCGCACCTGTCAGAGGTCTACACCAGCAGTTTTCCGAGCGGCCATTCGATGATGTCGGCGATCGTTTACCTGACTTTGGGATCGCTCGTGGCACCGGCGGTCAAAGGGTTCTGGACCCGAGTCTACGTGCTGTCCTGTGCCGTGTTGTTGACCGGCTTGATCGGAATCAGCCGCGTCTACATGGGCGTCCACTATCCCACCGACGTGCTGGCCGGCTGGTCGGCGGGTCTCGTCTGGGCACTCCTGTGCTGGCTGATCGCGCGACAGTTGACGCCGGAACCGAGCCGCTAAAATCCGTGACGAACATCGTTGGCAAGACGCTTCGAGAGGTCCGCAACCACTAAGGCTTCGGTGCGGCGTCGGCCATGACGGCTAAGTCTTCCGCGCCGACGCGGGCACAGAAGTCGCCCAAGGATTCGCCGTCGGTTCGGTTGGCTTTGTAAGCCGAAAAAATGCCGACCAATTCGCGGTTGACGTCTTTGTCGGCGACCAAATCCTTGTAGACATAAGCCAAGCGATTGCCCAACCAGCCGCCGCCGGCGAACAGCGTGTACTTGTCCTTGGCTTTGCCGACCAGCGCCAAGTCCGCGTTGTAAGGCCGGGCGCATCCGTTCGGACAACCGGTCATCCGCAAGGTGAATCGTTCCTTGTCCAAACCCAACTTGGCCAGCGGTTGTTCCAGTTCGTCGATGATACCGGGCAAACGCCGTTCGCTTTCGGTGATCGCCAAGCCGCACGTCGGCAAGGCCACGCAGGCGATCGACCAGCGACGCACCGTGCTGGTGTCTTCGGTCGTACGAATGTTGTGGTCGGCAATGATTTGTCGCAAACGATCCTTTTGCGATTCGTCGATGTCGCAAAAGATGATGCTTTGGTGTCCGGTCAATCGAATTTCGCCGCCGAATTCGTTGCAAACCGCCCGCAAGCCGGCTTTGATTTGCCGCTGGTCGTTGTCGTACAACCGGCCGTTTTCGATGTTCAAGCCGTACGACCATTTGCCGTCACCCTGTTCCTGCCAACCCATGTGGTCGTCGAAACCGGTCACGTCGTCGTCGGTGCAATCCTGCAGCGGACTGCCGAAGTATTCTTCGACCGCGCGGCGGAACTTGGCGATGCCCCAGTTGGCGATCAAGTACTTCATCCGCGCGACCTTGCGGTCTTCGCGGTTGCCGTAGTCACGTTGGACTTTGATGACCGCCTTGGCGACTTCGATGATCTGGTCGGGCGTCACAAAGGCCATGCGTTGGGCGAGCGCGGGGAAAGTCTTTTTGGCACTGGGCGTTGTGCCCATGCCGCCGCCGACCGTGACGTTGTAGCCGATGATTTCGCCGTCCCGAACGACCGCCAGAAAACCGAGGTCCTGGGTGTACAGATCGACGCAGTTGTCTTCGGGCAAGCAGATACCGACCTTGAACTTTCGTGGCAAGTATCGTGGCCCGTACAGCGGTTCGACGACCGTCGTTTCACCGCCGCCGACCAGTTCTTTTTCGCCCGTCTCGGGATCGGTCAGCCAAAGTTCATGGTAGGCCGGTGTTTGGGGTGCCAGTGCCGTGGTCAGTTCATCGGTCATCGCTTGCAACTGCTGATGAACACCGCCGACGCGTTTGGCGGGGCAGCACATGATGTTCCGATTCACATCGCCACAGGCCGCCAACGTGGACAGACCGACTTCGTTGATCCGGGCGATCACGGCTTTCAAGTTTTCTTTGACGATGCCGTGCAGTTGTAGCGTCTGGCGGGTCGTGATCTTCAGCGTCGCGTTGCCCAGTTCGTCACACAAATCCAGGTGCGCGACGAACTGATCCGCCGTCATTCGGCCGCCGGGGATGCGGCATCGCAACATCATCGAGTACGCTTTGCCGCCGCCTGATTTCTTCAGCTCCAAACGTTTGTCGCGGTCGTCCTGCTGGTAAGTGCCGTGAAACTTGAGCAGCTGGATGCTGTCTTTGTTGAAGTGATCGACGGGATCTTGCAACTCTTGGCCGATCGTGCCGTGCAGAAAATTGCTCTCCTCCTTGATGCCTTCGACGGGGCTGAGTTTGGGAGCGGAGGTATCAGTGGACATATGAAAATCGTGGCGGGTTGTTCGTCGTGGAAAGAGACTGGTCAATCTGAACCGAATATAACGGCCAACTCAAACGTCCACTATGGCAAGTCAGGGGGACGGGCGAGTGGTCAGGGGCGACGGTTGACGGCGGGCGTCCAGGCCACGACGGGTCCGGTGTGGTGGTCGTGAGAAGGGCGGTCGGTTAGTTTCGCGGGTCGACCGCCGAAGATTCCATCAAGGAGAGCCCATGACCGCACGTCTGCTCAACGGCAAACAGATTGCCGCCGAAATTCGTGAAGAACTGGCCGCCCGAGTCACCCGGCGGGTGGCCGACGGCAAAACCCGGCCCAAATTGTGCGCCATCCTGATCGGCGAGGATCCGGCCAGCCAGGTTTACGTCCGCAACAAAGAACGCGCGTGTGAAAAAGCAGGCATCGCGGGCACCGTCGATCGCCTGCCCGCCGACACGACCCAAGCCGAATTGTTGTCGCGGATCGACGGCCTGAATCGGGACCCTTCGGTCCACGGCATTCTGGTCCAGTTGCCCTTGCCAGCTGGCGGGAACGCCGGACAAGGGTTCGACGAGCGAGCGGTGCTGGACGTCGTCGATCCGGCCAAGGATGTCGACGCGTTTTCGCCGGTGAACGTGGGTTTGTTGATGCAAGGTCGGCCGCGTTTTTTGCCGTGCACCCCTCACGGCATCGTTCAGCTTTTGGATCGCTGCGACTGTCCGGTCGCCGGAAAACAAGTCGTCGTCGTCGGCCGCAGTGACATCGTCGGTAAACCGATGGCGATGATGCTGGCCCAGAAAACCAACATGACCAATCAAGGCGACGCGATCGGCGGCAGCCGAATCGCCAATGCCACGGTCACGATCGCCCACAGCCGCACCGAAAATCTGGCCGACGTGGTCAGGCGTGCCGATTGTGTGATCGCAGCGGTCGGCATCGCCGAGATGATCACCGCCGACATGATCAAACCCGGTGCAACGGTCATCGACGTGGGCATCAACCGCGTCGGCGACAAATTGGTCGGCGACGTGGCTTTTGATGAAGTCAGAGAAGTCGCCGGAGCGATCACGCCCGTCCCCGGCGGAGTCGGCCCGTTGACCATCGCGATGCTGCTGCACAATACGTTGCTGGCCGCGGAACTGGCCGACGGTTGAACGAACAACTGGTCGTCGCTCGGTCGTCGTGCGGTACGGTTCGGCGCGGGCTCCGAAAAGGTCGTCCGAGGGACCCGCCGATGATAAAAAATCGGCGCCCACCCGGATTCACGCCGCGACCGCTCGCTTTTCTTTTCGTTTCTGCAAGCGTTTGAGCACCCGGGGCGGAGGCGTCCGCCAACGTCGGTGCAACCACCAGTACTGTTCGACGGACATTCCGATCGCTTCGGCCAACCGATCGTTGTACCAACGCGTTAGCGGTTCCACGCCGGCGCAGTTGCCCGCCGGATCGTCTTGCGGATCGGCGATTCCGACACATCCGGACTCGAATCGCATCGGCCGCTCGTCGATCCGTCGCGTGTAAGCGGCAATCATGGGCGCCGCACTGGAAAGCGAAAACAGGGCAAGGGCTTTGTGGCACGAAGCCGGAGTCCCCAGAAAATTGACCCAGCATCCTTTTTCCCCGGCATGCTGATCGGCCAACAAAGACAACGCTCCGCCGCGTTTCAACAATCGCTCCACTTCCGGGGCGCAGCCTTCCTTGTCGACCAGATGCTGACCCTTCGCACCGCGAAACCGCTGTACCCAACGATCGATGAAACGATTGTCCAGGCGACGCGCGATCGATGTCGTCTGAAACCCCATCAGTCCGATCATGTAACCGCCGATCTCGAAATTGCCGAAGTGGCCCGTGACCGTGACCGTCGCGCGGCGACGCAGCAGGTTCCTCAAAATCGCTCGGTTGTGGCGAAAGCGAACGTACTGCGGCCAGTTGCACAGATGCAAACGACGCTGTGCCCACGCGACTTCACAACCCATCAGGAACAAAGAGTGCCACATCGCCCGGGTCAACGTGTCCCGCTCCGACTCGGTCGCGTCGGCGAAGACGCGATCCAGATTTTCACGCGTGATTCCCCGGCGGATCTTGATCGGGCCGGTGACCACCCAAGCCAAACCGCGGCACAACGAATCGCCCATGTCCAAAGGCATCACTTGGATCACCGCCACGACCATCCGCACCGCCGCGTAGGCGACGAAGTCCGAAATCGTTCGTTTGGCGGCCGACGCTTGAGTCATGTCCGTGACTTTGTTGGGTGGAAAACCGGGGCCGCTCGGGTGGCGGAAAACGCGGCGGCTGACCCATCATCCCTGAGCAGCCGTTTCGCCACCAGAGCGATTCGCGGTCGCCAGCGACACCACGATCAGCGTCAAGAAGGCCAAGGGAATCGTCACGATCCCCGGTTGACCGAAAGGCGTCGGTGCTCTGGCGGGATCGATTCCGTAAACCGATTCGAAGGTATCGGCCGACAGAAGTATCCAGCCCAGGGAACTGATCATGCCCACCAAGACGCTGGCGATGATGCCTTGTCGTGTCGTTCCCTTCCAAAACAACAGCATCACCAAGGCCGGCAGGTTCGCGCTGGCGGCCACGCTGAACGCCCATCCGACCAGGTAACTCAGGTTCAGACCCTTGAACCGGATCCCCAGGCCGATCGCGATCAGCCCGACCACGACGGCGGCGAACTTGGCGACGCGGACTTGGCCGGTGCCCGAAAGTTTCACGCCAAAGACGCCGCCCAACAGGTCATGCGCGACCGCGCCGCTGCTGGCCAAGATCAGGCCGCTGACCGTCCCCAGCACCGTGGTAAAGGCGATCGCGGAAATGATGGCGAACAACCAATCGTCG
>CAYVRC010000188.1:0-11083 GCA_964453205.1 uncultured Pirellulaceae bacterium
GAGGGATTGCCCAAGAAGGCCCGAATCCACTGGTGGACTTGCAAACTCGACGTGGTGACGAAGGCCGGACGCTTGCGATGGACGTGTTCCAAACCGATACGATCGGCCCAGCTTTTGATTTGCTCGTCCAGTTGCCGAGGCGGCATCCCGTGATGCTCGCGGGCGAGCTTGATGTTCTCCATGACGTTCAGGTTGGCGATCCAGGCTTGTCCGTCGAAGACGCGGCCGATGCGTCCTCTCATGCGGAACTGTGATTCAACGTCTTGCTCGACCCAGTCCTTGCCTTCAAAGAGAACGCGACCGTCCAGTGGAGCGACAAGTCCCTGAAGCATCGAGGCGAACGAGCGAGTCTGCTGAGCGGCGGTGCACCGGATCAGTGCGAGATCGCCCTGATAAAGCGTCAAGTCTTGTCGGTGTAAACAAATCGCGGCGTCCGGATTGACGCCGAACGTGACTTGGCGAAGCCCCAACACCTGTTGCGGCTTCGCGCCGTCCGTCTGATCGGAAGGACGCGGGGCTTCGGTCTTCACGGCTCGATTCATCACGATCACCTTATCCAATCTGGAAGACGAGTAGGCGACCGTAAATCAAGATCGACAGAACCGCGGAAACCGCGAAGACGGCCGTCAGGGCGCGGATGGCGCTGCGACTGGAGACACGCGGTACGTCCGTCATCGTGCCGCGAACACTGACGCCGTCCAGGCAGCAGATCGCCCCGGCGAACGCCCCGGCGACGATCGTCTTGCTGAAGAAAAAGACTAGGTCCAGCGAATTGAATTGTCGAAGGATGTCGTCCAAAAATTCGCTCCACGAAATCCGGACCGCGCCCATCGACCAACTGATCAAGTATCCGGTCACGATCATCGTCGTCGCCATCAAAATCGCCAAGCAGAACACACTGAGGGTGACGCTTAAGATCCTCGGCATCACCAGACAAGTCATCGGATCGATGCCTTGGGCGTCCAGGACTTCGACTTCTCCGCTGACCACCATCGTCGCCAATTCCGTCGAAATCGCGACGCCGCTCCGGCCGATGACGACCAGGCAAGCCAACAACGGTCCGAGTTCCCGCACGATCACCCGCCACAACAGCGGGATGATGACATCGGTTGTGATCCCCAAGGCGTCGATCCACAAAGCCACCTGGACGATCATCAATATTCCGACGGCGGCACCGAAACGCAGCACCACCGGGACGGCATCGACACACGTGAACAACAATTGCCGGGATAGCACCACGCGAGTCGGCGGCGTCCAGGAAGAAGGCCGGATTGCCAAGGCGCTCGATGCCCACAAGATCGCCAAAATGGACGCCAAGGTCTGGCACCGCCCCAAGAACTGCTGACCGACGAATTCGGCCAGCCGCGCAGGCGCTCGCCGAAACAATCGGCGGCCGATCGGCGTCAGTTCACCAGCGGCAATCACGCGGCACAGATTCCATGAAACAGAAACGAGTCCTTCGTCCGAGCCGACGCGGCTCGGATCGACCGACAAAACCGGTCTCCTCGTTCCGATCGACCCCGAGCATTCGGATCGACCAAAGAAATCCTTGCCGTCGTTATAATCGGACCGCTCGGCCGGGATGCGTCTGGCAAACTCGACCCAATCGTCACGGTCGCGGGAAACCCTACAGGGACGAGTGGGCCGTGTTTCCCGCCCAGTCGATGTCCGCGCGACAGTGCAGTCGACTGCTGACACTGCGGTCCCCGCCGGCGACCATGTTGAGGCGTCCGATCACATCATCCAAGCGAATCTGTTGGGCTTCGTGAATCAACATGGGCGTGATTCCGGGGATCAACACGACCGTCAAGGCTCCGCCGTGGGCGTCTCGCGTTTTCTGCTCCAACTGTCTGCGTTCCGCTTCATTGCCGACCAGCAACAACAATCGCTGACGCCCGCCACAATCCAGCAGGCTGGGGCGGACGGCTCGCAAAGCGGATTCGATGGTGTTTTGTTCGTTCCATCGTTGCGCTGTCCCGTGGCCGATCGAATCGCCGGTCATCGACAACGTTTGCGTCACACGCATCTCCGCACCCTGACGAGTGCGTGTGCAGGAGAGACTCTCGGTATCCAGGCCTCGTGTCGGCGCAGAATGGGAGGCGTTCATCGAATCTTGGCTCTGTCGATTGCCTTGATCCGCCGCGTCGACGGCGTCTTCGACCAGCGGCATCGCGTGCCCGTTCAAATGATCCACGTAGTCTTGACCAGACCAGGGCGGCTTTTCCTGTTGAAAAGGGAACAGCAACGCATCTTTGGCGACTGCGGTGTGCAAGTTGATCATCAGCGGCTCGAACCGAACCTGAATCTCCGGAGGCATCTCGGTCCAAGCGTTCTGGTCGGCACAGCTTTCGGTGGTCGTCAGCTGAATGGCATGGGCGATCATTGCGGCTTGATTCTCCAAACGTTCGATCAAATCTTCCAATCGCTTGACCAAGTTTTTTAAACCCTGCACCACGAGCATGTCGGCGTGAGCAACCAGTCTTTCGACGGCATGATCGCAGGCGACTTGCAAGGGATCGCCCCCGCCGACGTCCGTCGCTGCTGCCGGGCCGGGTGTGTCATCAGCGGCCTTCGATTCGTGTTCCGCCGTCAGCCGAGCACCTATCGCTTCGCAGTGTCCGACCAGCAATCGCACCGCTTCGATCGCCGAAGTCAAGTCCAGTCGCCGATCGTGCAGCCGGACGGTCAGTTCGCGGTGCAAAGAAACGACGGCCGTGACGACTTGGCGGTGAACCACCGATGAATTCAATGCGTCGCCGATGGCGGAATCCAGGTATCGGTCCAAGCCTTCACGATCATCCCACGCTGCGGCGGGTAAACGTCGGAGCTGCTTCGCAACGAACTGCCGACGCGCGTCGGCATTCTCGGCGACACTTTGCAAGAAAGCCTCTTGAAAAATCTCCGCCGTAATCTCACAACGCTTGATCAATCGTTCACAAAGCGGCTTGGCGATTTGCCTGGCCTCGGCGGGTCGCCCCAACCAACGCAACAGCAGATGCCGCACCAAAGCCGGTGTCAGCAGGTTCTCCTCGAGCGCACGCAAGCACCCCAGTCGGGCCACCCCGACCGATCGCACGAAAGCCGGTTTCGATGAAGCTTTCTCATCACCACCATTCTCTTTTCGCGCCGAAGCCAATAGCTCCGTCGCTCCGGTCGAGTCCGCCCACAAATAGTCGATGATCGTTTCGATGGGGCGAACGTGGTGCTGAGTGCTGGAGCCGCCCGAGACGATGTAGGTTTCATGCAGTGGCGTTCGCGCGGCCGGCACGCTGGGGAAACCGGCGCCCGCGTCTCCTGGATAGCCGTTGCCGGGTCGCAGAAAGTAGCGCATTTCGGTCAGCGTGGCCAGGGTATCGTGCAGCTCCAGCGGATTGCGTGGATTGCCTTGCAGGGGCGCGGCAGCCATCAGCGACAGGATCTTTGTTTGTTGTAGTCCCGCGTCGTCCAGCAGGCTTCGCATCAAATGGACGATGTCCAAAAACATGCCGCTTCCACTGCCGCCGGCGATCGAACCGACGATATAGATGTGGGGTGTCCGATCACCGCTGACCGCCGCCAGGTGGTCGATGGCGGCGATCAAGGTGGCGCGGATTTCGTGGCCGTGATCCACCATCGCCAATCGTCCCAGGGGGCGCATCCCTTCGGTGCGTCCGCTGCGTGGAACGTTGTAGATCCATCGACGCGACACCGTGCGGAACCGTTCGTGTTGTTCCTCGCGATAGTCCGACGGCGATTTCAGCGGCGCGTAGATCGTATGGCACTGCGGGATCCGATCGGAAATTTCGGCCAGTCGGATCGCGTGAATGCTATCCATGTCCGTGTCGATGAGGACCGAATGCAAGTCGACGGGTGAAGCGGTGTGCAGCTTGGCCACACGGTCTCGGAGCTCGTGCAGGCACTCGGCTCCCGCCCCGCCCAACGCGACGACCAAGGTATGACCGGTCGCTCGACTGCTGACACAGGCGGCCGAAGAATCCAGTTGCGGCAAGTCTTCGATCGCCGGCTTGTCGTCGCCGGTTTTCACAAGATGAGACGTTTTCAGTGTGTCTCCCCCGCCTCCGGAGATCGTTCGGTGCCCGCCGACCTGCGCCGATCGGCTGTGGACCTCGCGTAACGCATCGACGAAATCGGCGCAGTTGCCGTAGCGACGATCCGGATTCTTTTCCAAGGCTCGAGCCAAGATCGGTCGATCGGCGGCGGGCAACGGTTCCAGGTTCGGCGCGCTGTGAACGTGCTGCGTCGCCAGTTGGGCGATGGTTCTTCCGTTGAACGGCCGCGTTCCCGTCAGCAGTTCTTGGTACATCACAGCCAAGCTGTATTGGTCACTCTGCATGCTCGGGCGACCGTCGAAAACCTCCGGCGGCGCGTAAGTCGGGGTCAGCCCGCCGACCACGCTGCAATCGGTGTCACGCAAATCTTTCAGCAGACCGAAGTCGCCGACTTTCACGTGTCCGCCGACCAGCAACAGGTTGCCCGGTTTGATGTCCAAGTGTTGAAGCTGGTACTGGCTGTGCAAGTAATCCAACGCATCGGCGGCGTCGTGCAAGTACGCCAACAACGCTTTGCGAGGAATCCCACAGGATCCGCGTTCGCGGTGCCGATCGTAAATGTCTTCCAGCGATCCGTCGGCCAACTCGGTCACGATCACCAACTGGTCGTCGACGATCCCGAATCGCTCCAGCGTCAACAAGAACGGATGGTGGACCCCCTTGATGCGCTCCAAGGACTTCAGTTCGCGTGAGCCGCGATGTGCATCGGTCGCCCCGAAGACGAATTTGACGGCCTTCTTGAGTCCACCGGGAGCGTCGGCTCGCCAAACTTCACCGAACCCGCCTTGGCCGATCTTTTCCTCCAGCGTGTAGCCGGTGATCGGTTCGTACCCGGCGGTGATCTTGACGGATGTTGCAACAATAGACATGGGATGAATTCGGTAGTGCGATCAATAAGGGATGGCGGCAGACGTCAAGGCTATGGCCCGACCCGGCGGACGGTTCACAATTCGCTGAAGTAGCTGCGGCACGCTTGATCCATGTAGTCCGGACGCAACGCCAAAGGCAGTTTCCGGTAGCGACAGAAGTTGGCGACCTGTGTCAACAGATCGCGTGGGTGACAACGACGCATCTTGCGATTCGTTCGTCTGTAGAATTCGAACAAATACTCGGCCGCTTCCGGGGTTTCCGGGAATCCGAGTTTTCGGCCCACGTTTCGCATCAGGACGCGATACTCTTCCTCGCACGGATCGTCGACAAAAATTTTGTACGGAACACGACGCAAAAAAGCTTCGTCGACTAGTTCATCCGGATTCAAGTTTGTCGAGAAGATGATTAACTGCTCAAAGGGAATTTGGATTTTTTTCCCCGTCGGCAGGGTCAGGTAATCACACTGGTTTTCTAGCGGGACGATCCATCGATTCAAAAGTTCTTCCGGGGCGACCCGCTGGCGACCGAAATCGTCGATCAGCAGGCATCCACAATTGCTTTTCATTTGCAGTGGAGCTTCGCAGATGTTGGATCGCGAATCGTGTCGCACTTCCAAGTTGTCCATCACGAGTTCGCCTCCGACGACCACGGTGGGGCGTTGGATCCGCACCCAGCGGTGATCCCATTGTTGAGCCTTCAAGATTTGACCGTCGCCGTCGGGGATCGGGGCGGCGCGATGAAAGGCGTCGTCCTGCAACTTGATCAGGTTGCCGTCGTCAAGAATGGCGTGGGGGATCCAGATTTCTTGCCCCAAACATTGGGTCAGGCAGCGAGCGATCGTTGTCTTGCCGTTTCCGGGAGGCCCGAACAGGAACAACCCCGTGTTGCTGTTGATGGCGGGCCCGATCTGGTCTAGCAAGCTGTTCTCATAGCTAATCTTGGCCAAGGCCTCGGACAACTGATCGCGGTCGATGGGATCCAATCCGGCGGCCTGAGCTTCGACGCTCAACGAATAATCTTGCAAAGGAACGGGTGCCGGCCCGACGTAGCTGGAATGCGTCAATAGGATTTGCGTTTGACGCTGTCCCTGTTCGGTCAGTGAATAATAATAGTCATTGAACGGGGCCGGTCGAACATGCGCGATCAATTTCCGGGTGCGTAGCAGATCCAATAACGGTTCGATGATACGAAACGGCAGGCCGATGTTTTCGGCCACGTTGCGACCACTAATGGTTCCGCTCATGTTGACGGTTTTCAGCGTCAAGGATTCAATGAATTGTTCCGATAATCCGGTTTCGGCCAAGCTTTGCGGCTCGACCGGCCAAAAACTGTCATCCGAGAGCAGGCTGCCTAGCAGCGAGGGTTCGAATGACTGCGTGTCGGTTGCAAGAGCGGTCATGTGGTTTCTGACGATCGTGGTGGATTTACGTGCGATACATAGCCGAAACGGAGAAGGCTGCCGGTCAAAGGTAGCTTGCAGAATTGGGATCCAAAAAAGATTGCTGTTTGTTCAGTGGGCAATCAACCGCGGCCTACATTTCAAGCGTTCATTCCCTTGGACGCATACGATGCCGAGTGTTTTCGCAGGCCGGCATCTGCAACATCCGGGTGATTCTGACAAGCGTTTTTTTGTGAGACTGGCAACACCATGCCTTCAACCATGCCTTCCGTTAACAACGCCACCCTTGAACGACTTCGACGCGGCACCAGCCTGATCGATGACGTGTGGTTTTTAAGCGGCCCGACCAGTGTCGGTGACGTCTTGCGTCACATTCCCATCGATGAGGACGAATTCATCGTCGGTCGCAAGGCGGGAGTGGCGATGCGTTTGCAGTTCCCAACGGTCAGTGGTCATCACGCCAAATTGAAGGTCACCGACGGACTTCTGTTTGTGGACGACCTCGGCAGCACCAACGGCACCTACGTCAACGGCAAGCGGATCGAGTCGCATGGCCGGGTCAAAGTCGTCGATGAAGATCTGATCCATTTCGCAGAAGCCCCGTTTCGAATCCGTCGACAATCACCCACCGGCGTGACTGCCGGAACCATCGCCGAGAATGTCTGTGACCAAGCGCTCGCGCTCGTTCAGTTCGATCGGTTGATGAGTCAGCGGCTGGTTCGGCCTCACTTCCAACCGATCGTCACGCTCGGCCAAACCGAACAGATCGGCTTCGAAGTGCTGGGACGCGGTAGCGTTTTCGGATTGGAATCCGTCGGCGCGATGTTCCAGGCTGCCGAACAACTGAATTTAGAAGTCGAACTGAGTCGCTTGTTGCGTTGGGAGGGCTTGCGTGTCGGTCGTGACATCCCCGAGAATCCGGCATTGTTCGTTAACACGCACCCGAAAGAACTGGACGACACCGACGCATTGATCGAATCCCTGGTGACCGTTCGCGAGATGGCCGGTTCGCTGGATTTGGTTCTGGAGATTCACGAAGCCGCGGTGACGCACCCGAAATCCATGCAGCATTTGCATGCTTGCATGAAAGACTTGAATGTTCGTTTGGCTTATGACGATTTCGGATCCGGTCAAGCTCGCTTGGCCGAACTGATCGAAGCCCGACCGGATTTCGTCAAATTCGACATCTCGTTGATCCGCGGGATCGATACCGCCGACGACAATCGGATCCGGATGATGCGGTCGCTGGTGCGAATGGTATGCGATTTGAACGTCAGACCCTTGGCCGAAGGCATCGAAACGCTCGAGGAAGCCGAGGCGTGCCAGGAAATCGGGTTCCAACTCGCCCAAGGCTATTACTTCGGCCGTCCGTCGCCCGCCTGACGAGAACCCCAAGGTCGCGTGTCGCCTTGGTCTGGGCCGACCCATGGTGCGGCCTGCATCTTGGCGGGTCCGGCGCCGCCGCCGGGATCGCGCGAGAAAGAAATGACTCGACGAATCTTTCCCGTTCATTGCTTATTCGTCGGACGTCGCTTCGCCGGGCTGCTCGTTCTGATGACGTCGCCGACGCCGCTCGTACGACTCGGCGTCGGGCAACGATGCGTCGCACCGGTTCATCAGCCGTTGCAAGAACGGTCGACACCATCCGCAACCCGTTCCGGCGCCGTAGCACTCCGACAACTGGCTGACCCGCCGGGGCGATCGGGCGCGGATGTACTGCACGACCTTGCGTCGCGTGACGTGAAAGCACAAGCAAAGCTCTTCATCGTCGTTCATGGCGTTAAGCTTCACCCATGATCAACGCGGTGGCGATGCGGCAAGCGTCCAGGTAATCAGCGATTTCCAGGCGTTCGTCGGCCGTGTGGATGTTGATCTGTCCGCATCCCATCGTGACCGCTTCGATGCCATGAACGAACAACCAGTTGGCGTCCAGGCCGCCGCCGGCGACTTCGATGAACGGCGTCCGCCCGAGGCCTCGGACGGCCTTGTCCGCGGCAAGGATGGACGGGTGATTTTCGGGCAACTTGAACGCTTCATAGTCGACGTGCGATTCGAACCGGAGCCGGCCGGCCTGCCCCGCTTCGGTCTTGACCGACGCCACGGCTTTTTCGAAAGCGGATCGAATTTCCTCGACGATCCGTGATCGCATCGCCGTGTCGTGGCTGCGGGCTTCGGCCTTCAAGGTCAATTCCGGAGTCACGACGTTGGTCGCTTCGCCGCCGTGGATGACGCCCACGTTCGCGGTGCCGACGCCTTGGTCCTTGACGACTTTGCCCAGCCAGCCACGTCCGTGCAAATCGGCAATCGCCAGCGATGCCATCGTGATCGCGCTGGCTCCCTTTTCCGGCGCGACGCCGGCGTGCGAGGGGACACCGGTGATGTGGATCTCCAGTCGTTCACCGCCGATGGCCCCGTTGGTCAGCTTGTCGACCGTGCCACCGTCGAAATTGAAAGCTCGGTCCACTTTGCCGACGAGGCCGTTATCCAAATGCCGAGCGCCCTCCAGGCCGACTTCTTCTTGAATGAAAAACGCGATGACGGCGGGCGGCAAGTCCACGCGTCCGCTGCGAATCCGTTCGATGGCCGCTGTCAGAATCGCCCCGCATCCGCTGCGATCGTCCGCCCCCAAGCCGGTGTCGACGCAGCTGGTGATCTGGTCGCCCTCGCGAACCGGCCGACTGCCCAGACAGATCGGCACCGTGTCCATGTGCGCCGATAGCATCGTGCGTGCCCCGTCGCCGGTTCCCGGCAAGTGCACGATCAGGTTCCCACAATCGCCCGAGAGACGTGTTCGCGTGTTCGCGTCGTCGAAGGCAATCTGCTGAGCGTCCAACCCGGCTTCCAGCAGCATTTCCACGATTGTCCCGGCGACCTCTTTTTCCTGGCCACTCTTGCCGGGAATCTGAGTCAGCGTCATGAAACGATCCAAGGCGGTCGTGGAGTCCAGCGATGCGGCGGTCATGGGAGGGTCCGTGAAAGGGGAGTGTTCGTCGGCCCGTCCCGGCCCGTCAGTGGGCTTGGAGTGGCGGCCGTCGTCTCGGATGATAAGACACTCTACCAATACCCGAAGCCCCACAGAATTGCCCACCGTGTTGCCCACCGTCGCCCCCACGCCGCCGCCGACGCTTCGTCCTTTGCTGGATTGCCGTCATGAGGATCTGTTGGCTTGGTTGGCCGAGCAGGGGCAACCCGCGTTTCGCGCCAAACAGATTTGGACATGGATCTACCAGCGGCGGGCGACCGGATTTGACGCGATGAGTGATCTGCCGCAGGGTTTGCGTGATCGATTGGCCGCGACCTTCCGGATCTTTGTCGCCGACGAAGTGGCCGCGCAGTCCAGCCACGACGGTACCGTGAAGTTGCTGATGCGGTTGGCCGGCGGGGGCGAAGTCGAGTGTGTCTTGTTACGCGACGCCATGCGTCGCAGCATCTGTGTCAGCAGCCAAGTCGGCTGCGCGATGGGGTGTGTGTTTTGCGCCAGCGGACTGGACGGCGTCGAACGCAATTTGACACGTGGCGAAATCTTGGAACAGATGCTCCGTTTGCAAGCCAAACTTCCCGTCGACGAACGACTCAGCCACATCGTGATGATGGGCATGGGCGAACCGTTGGCCAATCTGAACAACGTCCTCGCGGCACTGGACGTGGCCAAGGATCCCAAAGGTCTAGGCATCAGTCCGCGACGGATCACCATCAGCACCGTGGGCCTGCCGCCGGCGATCGATCGCCTGGCCGATTCGGGCGTGCCCTACAACCTAGCCGTCAGTCTGCACGCCCCGACGGACGAGCTTCGCACCGAACTGGTCCCGGTCAACAAGTCGATCGGGATCGACGCCGTCCTGGATGCCGCCGACCGTTACTTTGCGACCAACAGACGGCGTCTGACTTTCGAATACGTGCTGCTCGGCGGCATCAACGATAGCGAAGACTGTGCCAAACGACTCGTCACGATCCTCCGCCATCGAACCGTGTTGCTCAACGTGATTCCTTACAACCCCGTCGAAGGATTGCCTTATCAGGAACCCACGCAAGCGTCGACCGCAAGATTTCGTGAGGTCTTGGAACACGGCGGAGTGACGGTCAAGTTTCGCCAACGCAAAGGCGGTGAAATCGACGCCGCCTGCGGACAACTGCGACGCAACCGAGCGGGCATCCGTCGCTAACCCGGACTTTCTTTTCGACGGCTCCTCATCCCGACATGGCCGACGCCGAGTCGTTGTCGACGAAGGTTTGCCGCCGTTGATTTTCTCGGGCAATCCGGCCAGCAATTCGGGATCCGAAGCGGTCGTCCCGCGGTAGCCGGTTTGCATCCAACCATCGGTGCCTTCGAAACGCACTTGGACCTGTTCGGGGCCGCTTTCGCAGACCAGTTCGACGCCGTTGCCGTAGGTGGCCAGGAACACCGTTTCGGTCGCGGTATCGAACAAGCTGCCGGTGGGCAAAAATTCGGCCCGCAGACATTCGATCGTTTCAGGTCCGACTTTGTTGTTGTAGCCGACCTTCGTCACGATGCGTCGGAGGGTCCCGATCTTGCCCGCCTTGATCGCTTCACAAACAAACGCGCTGACCGGGTTGGAACGCTCATGGCTGCCCGTTTGACAGATCCGCTTATTTTCTTTGACAGCTTCGACCATCGCTTTTCCGTCGGCGACATTGAAAGACAGCGGTTTTTCACAATAGACGTCTTTGCCGGCCCGAGCCGCGTCCACGGTGATCGTTCGGTGCGAGTGATCCGAAACGACGACGAACACCGCGTCGACGGCCG
>CAYVRC010000189.1:0-10957 GCA_964453205.1 uncultured Pirellulaceae bacterium
GCTCCGGCACTGACCAAGGCGTCGCACCGCCAGGGGTCTGAACTGATCGAGGTCGACGCCGCGGCCTTGGCGACGACCTCTCCCGCGTCGGTCTGATCGGCATCGGAGATCTTCAGCAACGCAGCCAAGACGACCTGGGCATCGTCATCGGAAAGCACGTCCCGCGCGGTGACCGCATCGACCGTCGCCCGGGTTTCGGGAAGCACACGAACCGCATTCAGCCGGACACCGGCCGAGGGATGCGAAAGGGCGTCCGTCGCGGCCCGCACCGCCGGACCGTCACCGGAATCCAACGCGCCGAGGCCGGCCAGCACGTGCAGCGCGTGAATCGCACCGACGTTCAAACCGACGGCGTCCACACTCGGATCGTCGATCAATTCGAGCAAATTCGGCACGACGTCGGTTTCACCGCGTTGGACCAGCAAGCGTTGGGCGTGCGGGCGGACCAGCATCGTCGGTGACTTCAGCGCGGCGACCCAAGCGGTGGGCGACGAAGCCGTCAAGTCGTGCGGATCGGCGGTCGTCCGGGGCTGGTCCGGTACGACGCGATAGATGCGGCCGTATTTCTTATCACGCAGATCGGTTTCACAGGCGTTGCCTTTTCCGTTTTCGAAACCCTGCGGCACCGGATCGTGTTGGACGATGTAGTTGTACCAATCCAACACCCAGACGTTTCCGTCCGGCCCGACTTCCGCCATGATCGGCGCCGTCCATTCGTCGTCGCTGGCCAGCAGGTTCAGCGGGCTGGAGGATTTCATGGCGGCCCCGTCACGCTCGATCACGAAGGTGCCGACCAGTTTGCCGGTCGGGCCGCAAACGAAGGCGGTGCGATTCCACCAGGCTTCGGGATAGTTCCTGGCCGTGTAGATCGCGTGTCCGGCCGCCGCGGTGTATCCGCCGTGGTGATCGACTTGGCGAACCTTGTCCGTGATGGGATCAAACAGGTGCGTCGGGCAGATCATCGTCAGCGTCTCGGGTGCCCAACCCTTGACCCGTTCGTAGTAGCGGTTCGCGATCGGCATGAAGAAACTCGGCTGGCGGTTCGCGGTCGATCCGAAAATCAGGCCCTCTTCGGAAATTCCCAGCCCCCAAGTGTTGTTGGTCGTCGATCGGACGAACTCCAATCGCTCGACGACCGGATCGTCGTCTGGGGACAATTTGAAACGGAAAAAGCCCATGCGAAACGCGGGGGTTTGCTTGCCCTGGACGATCGGCGACGAGTTGTTGTAACCCTGCATCGCCCAGATCCAATTGTCCAAGCCGTTTCGAAAGTTGCTGACGCCGCCGTGCGTATCGCCCAGCGACCAGTCGGAAATCAGGACCTTGCGGACGTCGGCTTTTCCGTCGCCATCGGTATCTTTCAGGTACAGCGTTTCGACGCCGTTCTGCACGACGACGCCGTCATGATGAAAGGCGATTGCCGTGGGGATGCTCAGATTTTCCGCGAAAACCGTCGAACGGTCCGCCCGTCCGTCGCCGTCGGAATCTTCGAGGACTCGAACACGATCGCGGCCGGAATCACCGGATCGCAGTTCGTTGGGGTAGTCGACCGTTTCGCAGATCCAAAGCCGCCCCTGAGGGTCCCAATTCATCGCGATCGGTTTGCCGCCGAACATCTTTCCATCCAGCATCGCCTCGTCGGCAAACAACTCGACGTGAAACCCCTCCGGTGTAACCTGTTCATGTCGGGCAGGTCCGCCGTCGCCGGTTGGGCAACCGCGACACGCGTCACGGTTCCGGCGATGCCGGTAAGCAGGGTCGAACAAAGGAACAGGGCGGCGATACGAATCATCGGGATCATCCGGGCGGTGGTGAGAAACGGACGGCGATGTGGGAGAGTCGGTCGAAAGCGTCAACCGCTAGCCCTGGGTGAACGCGGGCAAGCGGATCACGTCGCCGCCCTGTGTCGCCGACTGGTGTGCACAGATGCCCGTGCAGGTCCAGTTGGCACTGGTCACGGCGTTGGGCCAAGGATCACGACCCTCTTTCAACGCCGAAACGAATTCGTGCACCATGTGAGGGTGCGATCCGCCGTGCCCGCCGCCTTGTATGAACGATAAGTGCTGGGCATCGTGGATCTCCGCCGGCAAAGTGAATCGTCGAATCGGTTCGGGAAGCCGGTCCGCGAAATCGGGAACCTCGACCTTTTCCGGAATCTCAGGTTCCGGCTTTTTCGCGGTGTGGATGACGTGCGGTTCGTTTTCGACCAGGGTCCATTCGAAACTTTTCTTGGTGCCGTAGACGTCGAAGCTTTCCCGGTACTGTCGCGCGACGTCGTAAAGGAAACGCCAGATGTGCGCGGTCACGTCGCTGTCTTTCAGCTTGATGTGACAGCTTTCGACGGCGAACGAACAACCCGATTTTTTGGCGATGTCGTCTCGCACGGTGCCCGATCCGAAACAACTGACCGCTTCGGCTAGCGAATTCATCAAACCCAAACAAGGACTGACCACGTGGGTGGCGTAGTGCATCGGGATCATCGCTTCCCAGTAGCTCGGCCAACCGTCCATGTCTTGGGGGTGGGACGCGGCGAGGTGTTGGATCTTTCCGAGTTCGCCTCGACGGTACATGTCTTGGATGAACAAGAATTCGCGACTGTAGACGACGGTCTCCGCCATCATGTATTTCAGTCCGGTGGTTTTGACCTTTTCGACGATCTGCTGACATTCGTCGATCGTCGTCGCCATGGGGACGGTACACATCACGTGCTTGCCGGCGTCGAGCGCCTTCAGGGACATCCACGCGTGGTCGGGGATCGGGCTGTTGATGTGAACGAAATCGATGTCCGGGTCGGCCAACACCGCGTCGTAATCGGTGTACCGTTTGGCGATACCGAACTGGTCGCCGGACTTGTTCAGTTCCGCTTCGTTGCGTCGACACAAAGCAGCGATCTCGGCGCCCGGGTAGGCGGCGTAGATGGGGATGAACTCCGCGCCGAAACCCAGTCCGATCATCGCTCCGTTGATGTTGTCACTCACGTCATTTCTCCTTTGCCGGGGGATGCGGCTTCCTCACGATGGGACACCGTATCGCAGCATTCTGTCCGAAATGCCGCGCCGCAACATGGCGTGGAGCGCATAAAAATGGTCGATCGCCCGACGAGTCCGGGCCGCCGCCGCGACGGCCGGCGTCAGGAAAGTCGAAACTTTCCTGACGAGTGAATCGACGTTGCGGTCGGCCGAAAGAGCGACCCAGACGCTCGGAGCCTCGGCAATTACTTGCCGGCCAGCATCGCGATGCGGGCCAGTTCGATTTCCGAATGAACCGCTGCGACGTAAGCCGCGTCGGCTTCGCACAGTCTGGACATCGGTACCGTGCAGGTCCGACCGTTGGGCTTGAGCAGGCGGACATGATCCGTGTTGATCTCGATCAACCGGCCTTCGGTGCTGAAACTGCCCGTGTTGTCGACCCAAGTTCGCACGCGAGTGTCGCTGAGCGGGTTCGTGTCGGCCGATTCTTCGACGCGGACGACTTGAACCGACTGGGTCGCCGGTACGGGCGGAGACGCGACCGCTTGGACCGCGGCTGGGACGTCGGCAACCGGAGCGACCGGTGATTCCTCCTGAACGGATCCGAACAAGTCGTCGGTCCAGTTTCCGGCCTCGTCGGCGTCGTCAGCGGTCGGGGCGGTTTCGCGGGGCATGCCGAACAAGCCTTCCAGCTCGTCGACCGGCTCGGCTTCGGGCGCGTCGGCCGGCGGGTCGCCGAACAGGCCCTCCAAACCGTCGTCGTCGGCCGGGACGGCTTCGTCGGCCGGCGGGTCGCCGAACAGGCCCTCCAAACCGTCGCCGTCGGCCGGGGCCGCTTCGTCGGCCGGCGGGTCACCGAACAGGCTGTCCAAACCGTCGCCGTCGGCCGGAGCCGCTTGGTCGGCCGGCATGGCATCGTCGGCCGGAGCGTCACCGAAAAGGTTACCCAAGTCGTCGTTCTCGGTGGCAGCCTCGTCGGCCGGCGTCGGGTCGCCGAACAAGTCACCGTCGTCGGGCTCGGGTGATCCGAACAGATCGTCCATCGCGTCGTCGGCCGGTGCGTCGTCGGCCGGTGCGGGGTCGGCCGGTGCGGGGTCGGCCGGCTGCTGTGGCATTTCGGCCTCGGCGGGCGCCGCCGCATCGTCCCCGCCGAACAGGTCATTCAGCCCGTCATCGTCGGCCGGAGTCTCGGTGGGTTCGTCGGGGGTGCCGAACAGATCTTCCATCGATTCTTCGGCGGGAGCTTCGTCGACGGGAGCTTTGTTGCTGGCGGCCGGATCACCGAACAAATCTTCCGTGTCGTCGTCGGCGGGTGTGTCGGCCGGTGCGGGGGCGAACAGGTCATCTTCGGCGGCTTCGCCGGATCGCAGGTCGTTCTGCGGGGCCGGCTGTTCCGGGGCCGGCTGTTCTGGGGCCGGCTGTTCTGGGGTCGGCTGTTCTGGGGTCGGCTGTTCTGGGGCCGGCTGTTCTGGGGCCGGCTGTTCGGCGGGCACATCCGAAGGGCTTTCGGTCGCGGGCGATTCGTCCGCCGGCGGCTGAGGGAACGATTCTTCGGCCGGAGCGGAGGGCTCTTCGGCAGGTGCTTCCTCGACCGGAGCCTCCTCGACGGGTACTTCCTCGGCCGGAACTTCGTCGGCCGGAACTTCGTCGACGATGATGGGAGCCGGTGGGGCGGGTGGCGTTTGATGGCCGGGTTGGACGATTTCGTCCGACGAGATCACTTCTCCGGCGGCCATCGGTACGACGACCTCACCGGGACAGCAATCGGAGATCACCGGGGCGGACATGACGACCGGAGCCATCACGAGCGGAGCTTCGCAGGCATTCGGGGGCGGGCAGCACACCGGCGTCGGTTCGGGGGCCGGGCAGACCGGGACGACGCAGCAGACCGGTTGAGGTGCGACGACACAGCGGGCCACTTTGGGAGCACAGGAGGCCCCGTGACCGGAGCCCAGGTTTTCCAGCAACCAGCCTGCCGTGGCCGGGCTGACGCTCAGGATCGTGACCAAACAAATGACCAAGGTCCAGTGGATCGCGGTCCGAATCGTACGTTTCATCTCGTGCAGCTCCTCGCGGACCGGATCGGCCCACGTCGTGGTGGCGGACATTCCGGCCGGAATCGATCCGGATGGAAGGGCAATATTCAAATATAGGGCGTATCGAGCCTTCCATCGTAATTGTGGTCATCGAGGGCGGCAAGAAGCACTAACTAGGTAAGATGGGGTGAATCGGGTGCTCGGTCCACGGTTTTTACCTTCTATGACGACTGTTCAGAATCCGTCTCCGCGCCGACCCGAGTTTTCGTCAAACTCGTCACGGTCCGCACGACCGCCGGTGGGTTTCGGTCGGCCGGGCGATTCGGTCGCGTCGCCGCCTCAGTTCCTCCCGCTTCCAGTCGTTTCCCGTCATGTTCCGTTTGCTCCAAAGCCTGATCGCATCGATGAGCTTGGAGCGGAAGTGTCTGCTGTTTTTCGGTTCGGCCTTGCTGGTGCTGATGTTCGGTGCCTTCGCGGTCGTCCAGGCTTTGGCCCGCGGATTGGTCCTCAACACCACCAAACAAAGGGCCTTGGATTTCAAGCCGCACGCGTTGATGAACATTCACGAAAAGGCCTTGGCGAACGACCCGAAAGACCCCGGCAGCGTGGCGGCCCAGAATCGCCAAGTCCTGCAAACGTTGCAGAAGCAATTGCTCGGCGACAACATGCGATTCGAAATCTTGGGGCTGGACACGAAAGATTCGCCACGGTTCGACAACCTGCCCCTGGCACCGATGCCGTCGTCGCCCGAGGAGGCAAAGAAGCTGCATCAGTTGGAAGCCGAGTTTCGCAGCAAGCTGGCCGGGCGCATCGCGACCAGTCATCCCGACATCACGCATCGGATCGATTTGGGCGAAGACGAAAACATGGCCCGCATCGGTGCCGGCAGCAATCCGGTCGCCGTCGGGGAGGAAACCTCCGACAACCGCTACGTGTTGTACACCCCGATTTGGCCCGACGAAACTTGTGGGACGTGTCACAGTCCGATCGGTCGCCGCAACTTGTCGCTGTCCGAAGACGACCCGGTGCAGCGGGCCGCTTTGTATCCGTTCCGTGTCATGAAGGTCACCTTGCCCAACAGCGGCACCCACGATTCCACCGACAGCATCCGCGCGATCATCATCGCGATGGCCATGTTGATCGTCGCCTTCACTTTGTTCGTCTTGCACGCGATCGTTCGCTACTTGGTTCTGCAACCGCTGTATCACCTTCGTGACGTCAGCGACGCGATCACCCACGGCGACACCAACCAACGCGCGTTGATCGATACCGAAGACGAGTTTCGTGAGTTGGCCGACGCTTTCAATCGAATGCTGCGGCACATGACCGAAACCCAAGCCCAGATCGAAGAAGTCAATCGCGAACTCGACGCCCGGGTCGACCAGTTCGCCCAGTTGAACTTGCAGTTGTACGAAGCGAACCGACTCAAAAGTGACTTTCTGGCGAACATGAGCCACGAATTGCGTACACCGCTGAACAGCATCATCGGTTTCTCGGAAGTCCTGCAAGGCATCGATTCGCTCGACGAGAAGCAACACCGTTACGCGTCGAACATTCAAAAAAGCGGTCGACTGTTGCTGGAGATGATCAACGACATTTTGGACTTGGCGAAAGTCGAGGCCGGTAAAATGGAAGTCAAACGCAGCGAGTTCGATCTGTCGCGTCTGGTGTCCGCCCAGTGCGACATGATCGGATCGCTGTCGGAAGACAAAAACATTTCCGTCATCCAGGAAATTCCCGACGACCTGCCCAAGGCCTATCAAGATCCCAACAAGCTGGGACAGATCCTGAACAACCTGCTCAGCAATGCGATCAAGTTCACCCCCGAGGGCGGCATGATCACCGTCGGCGTGCAAAACCTGGACGATCATTTCCGCCTGTCGGTCCGCGATACCGGCGTCGGCATCGCCGAAGAAGACCACGACGTGATCTTTCAGAAGTTTCGCCAAAGCAAAAAAGTCCTGGACGGCGAAGGTTTGACGCGAGAATTCGCCGGTACCGGGTTGGGGCTATCCATCGTTCGCGAATTGGCGAAACTACTCGGCGGCGAAGTCGACTTCGAAAGCGAACTCGGTCGTGGCAGCACGTTCTGGGTCACGCTGCCGTGGCAACTTCGAAACGCCGACGTTTTCGCCGCCCGGCAATTCGGTGGCGGCAACACCGCAAACTCCGGTGCGTCGGCTGGTTCGGGTTCTCACGCCTCGACCGGTGGCGTCACGTCGCCGGTCGGTCTGCTGTCCACGCAAGATTCGCTTTCGCACGAAGCCCGTTAACGCATGAAGCCCTCAAACGCATGAAGCCTTCAAACGCATGAAGCCCGTGGACCTGTTCACCGACGGTGCTTGCAGCGGCAACCCCGGCCCCGGCGGCTGGGCGCTGATCCTCCGCTGCCCGACGACCGGAAAAGAAATCGAACGCAGCGGCGGACAGAATCCCAGCACCAACAACCAGATGGAATTGATGGCCGTCATACGGGGACTGGAATTGCTGAAGGAACCGTGTCGCGTGACGCTGCATGCCGACAGCACCTACGTCGGCCAAGGCATTTCCAGCTGGATGAAAGGTTGGAAATCCCGCGGCTGGAAACGCAAGGAGGGCGGCAAGCTGGTCCCGGTCAAGAACGTCGAATTGTGGCAACGGCTGGACGAACTGATGGCCCCCCACGAAATCGTTTTCCGGCACGTCAAGGGCCACGCCGGGCACCGCGAAAACGAGCGTTGTGACGAGTTGGCCGTCGCCGCGTATCAGAAATACCTGCCGCCGTCGTGACGCCCCCGCCGCGGCGGCCCGGCGGGCATCGCGGAAAATCCCGAAAAACGTTATCTTCAGGGCTCCCGAATCGGCATTCCGCCGACCCCCTTTTCCGGTCCCCGACGCAGGCCTCCATGAGCGATTCCCAGGCAGCCGACGCTACCCCCTCTGACGAACCTCAATCCTCCGACAAAACCCCAGAATCCGTCGTCGCCCCGGGCCGGGACGATGCGGGCCGGGACGATTCGGCTCTGTACGTCGCTCCGACGGCCAACGCGGAATACACCGACAAGGATCTTCAGCACCTTTCGGACCTGGAGCACGTCCGCGAACGGCCCAGCATGTACATCGGCGACACGACCGCGCGGGGTCTGCACCACTTGGTTTACGAAGTCGTCGACAACTCCATCGACGAGGCGATGGCCAAGTTCGCCAAGGCGGTCTCGGTCGTCGTTCACACCGACGGCAGCGTCACGGTGGAGGACGACGGACGCGGCATCCCGGTGACCCGTCACGACCAACTGTCCGAAGAACTCGACCGCGAAGTCAGCACCCTGGAGGGTGTGATGACGGTGTTGAAGTTCGGCGGAAAATTCGAAAAAGGCGCCTATCAGACCTCCGGCGGCCTGCACGGCGTCGGCGTCACCGTCGTCAACTTTTTGTCCCAGTGGGCCGAGGTCGAAGTCAGCCGCGACGGTTTCACCTGGACGCAAGAATACGAACGTGGCGTTCCCACCGGACCGGTCAAGAAAGGCCGGGCGACGAAAAAGACCGGCACCAAGACGACCTTCAAGCCCGACGGCCAGATCTTCAAGACGACGAAGTACAGCTTCGACATGCTGGCCAAACGCCTGCAAGAACTCGCGTTCTTGAACAGCGGCGTCCACATCAAATTCCATGACGAACGCAACGGCGAAGGCGGTGACTACCTTTACGAACGCGGCATCATCGAATTCGTCGAACACCTCAACCGAGCCAGCGACGTTTTGCACGCCGACGTGATTCACTTCACCGGCGCCCGCGAAGGCGTCGAGTACGAAATCGCACTGCAGTACAGCACCGAGTACACCGAAAACGTCCAGTCGTACGTCAACAACATTCACACCATCGAAGGCGGCACGCACGTGTCCGGCTTTCGATCCGCGCTGACACGAACGTTGAACAACTACGGCAAGAAAGAAGGCCTGTTCAAGAACACGACGCCCACCGGTGACGACTTTCGCGAAGGCTTGACGACGGTGATCAGCGTCCGCGTCCCCCATCCGCAGTTCGAAGGTCAAACCAAAACCAAACTCGGCAACGGCGAAGTCGACGGCATCGTCGCCGGCGGTGTCGGCGAACAGCTGTCCAAATACCTCGAAGAAAATCCACGCGTCGCCAAAGCCATCGTTCGCAAAGGGTTGCTGGCCGCCGAAGCTCGCGAAGCCGCCCGCAAAGCCAAAGATTTGCTGCGGAAACGTAAAGACGCGCTCGGTGGCGGCGGACTGCCCGGCAAGCTCCGCGATTGCATCAGCAAAAAAATGGAGGAGTGCGAAATCTACCTGGTCGAAGGCGACTCGGCCGGAGGATCGGCCGAGGGCGGGCGGATGCGGGAGTATCAAGCGATCCTGCCGCTGCGCGGAAAGATCATCAACGCCTACAAGTCCCGTGAAGACAAGGTGCTGGCCAACGAAGAAGTCCAATCCATGATCCAAGCCATCGGCACCGGCATCGGAGCCGATCAAGACATCAGCCGGCGTCGCTACAACAAGGTCGTGATCATGACCGACGCGGATGTCGACGGCAGCCACATCCGCACGCTGTTGTTGTGTTTCTTTTATCGCCAGATGTACCACTTGGTCGCCGACGGTCACGTCTACGTCGCCCAACCGCCGCTGTTTCGCGTGCAGCAAGGCAAGAACCGCTATTACGTCCAAACGGATGAAGAAATGAAGGTCCAATTGCTCGAACGCGGTTTGGCCGACACGATCCTGGAATCCGATGACGGACGACGCTCCGAAGGCGAATCCATGCAGGCCCTGGCGACCACCTTGGCGACCATGGAAGACGCGATCCTTGCACTCGAACGTCGCGGCACCAACCTTCGCAATCACGCGATGCGGATCGATCCGGTCACCAACAAGCTGCCCTCGTTGTTATTGACCGTGGGCAATGAAGAACACTGGTTCCAGTCGCAGGACGAAGTCGAAACGTTCCTCAGCAGCAACGGAATCGAATTGGACATCGAACAACCCGGCGAAGACGACGAGGACGTGGCAGAGGACGCGTCGTCGGCCACCGACAAAGGCGGCGCAGTGGACGAACCGAAGCTGTTGGCACACTTGGCCGAAATCCATGAGGTCCGCACCATCAACAGCGGCATCAAAGATCTGTTGCCGCTCGGCTTTTCGGTCGACGACTTGATCCCCGCCGATCGCACCGGGTCGACCGTGCCGCGATTCGAATTGGTCCGGGGCGACGAAGTCCGCCGGCCCCTGGTCGACCTGCGTGAACTGTTGCCGGAGATCCGCGCCGCCGGCGAGAAGGGCTTGCAGCTGACCCGTTTCAAAGGCCTCGGCGAAATGAACGCCGAGGAACTTCGCGAAACGACGCTCGATCCGGCCAACCGAACGTTGATCAAAGTCAACTTGGCCGACGCCGGGGCGGCCGATGAGATGTTCCGACTGTTGATGGGCGACAAGGTCGAACCGCGGCGCGAGTTCATCGAAAAGCACGCGCTGGATGTCCGCAATCTGGACGTTTAGGCTCGGACGCCGGGCCGCGAAAAGTCGGCCCGGTCCCGGCGAAACCATCGCCGGTGGCCATGGTCCTTTCGGGATCGCTACAGCCCCCGTTTGTCGAATCGCCCCCGCGGCGGACGGTTGATCGTGCTGCTTCGAAGTTGACGGTTACTTCGATTCGATCTACGCTAGCGACCGTTTAGGGGAATTCCGCCGACCTTGACGTTTTTTCGGGCACATTTCGTCACGGACGTCGTTCCCTCATCGCCGACTTTTCTCATCTCGAATTCTCTTGTCCGATCGGGGCGAAAACCCGCGCGCGGCCCCGGGGGGATTCGAACTTTTCGTGACTCCTGACCATGGAGACTCATCATGGTTCGACGTTCCCGGCCGATTCTTTGGCTGCCACTGGGCCTGTTCGTCGTGGCGGTGGCGTCGGTGCCCGCGGCGGCGGGTGATTTCGTCGTCACGTCGCGGAATG
>CAYVRC010000190.1:0-10916 GCA_964453205.1 uncultured Pirellulaceae bacterium
TCGGGATCAACACGGCGATCGTCGGCGACACCTATCAAGGCGTCAGTTTCTCGATCCCCAGCAACGTCGCCCGCCAGGTGTACGACAAGATTCGCGAAACCGGCAAGGTCGACCGAGGTTGGTTGGGCGTGGTGCTTGCCGAGGTCCCCGAGGAACAAATCATCGGCGAGAACATGCGAGTCCGCGGTGCACTGGTGCAGGTCGTCCCGCAAGTCGATTCGCCGGCCGGACGCGCGGGACTGCTGGCCGGTGATATCATCCTTCGTGTCGACGGACGGCCGGTCGAGGACGTCGGGCATTTGATGCGTCTGATCGGAGGCGCGATCCAAGGCACGACGATCCGCTTGGCGATCGACCGCGACGGGACCGAACAAGACCTGCCCGTGACGTTAGGCAGCCGCCCGGCCGACTTGGATCAATGACGTCCGTGTCCGGCCGCGTCGCGACACCGCGCCGCGTCGATCGGTCGGCCCGAACGACCCACCGAAATCCGACCCACCGAAATCCGACCCACCGAAAACCGACAGGCGCAGACCAGTGAAACGAAGAGCATTTTTGAAACAGTCCACCGCTGCGGTCGCGGCGTCTTCGCTGGCCGGTGGCGTGTGGAGCGAGACGAAGGCTCAGGAGTCTCGTTCGGCCAACGAAAAACTCAAGGTGCTGTGCGTCGGCACCGCCAACCGGGCCGGGGCGAACATCAGCGGTGTTGCCGGCGAGGACATCGTCGGATTGTGCGACATCGACTCTCGTTATTTGGAAATGGCAAAGGCGAAATTCCCCTCGGCGAAAACCTACCGGGATTACCGCGAGATGATCGCGGCCGAAGCCGACAAGGCGGATGCGATTGTCGTGGCGACGGCGGATCATCAACATGCCCCGGCGTCCATCCGTGCGATCAACGCCGGCTTGCATTGTTACTGCGAAAAACCCTTGACTCACACCGTCGCGGAAGCTCGCATCATCGCCGAAGCGGCGAAACGCCAAGGCGTGGTCACGCAAATGGGAACGCAAATTCACGCGGGCGACAATTACCGACGCGTGGTGGAAATCATCCAAGCCGGCGGTATCGGTGACGTCTCGGAAGTCATCGTTTGGGTCGCCAAGGGCTGGGGCGGCGGCGAGCGTCCCGGCGATAGCGATCCGGTTCCCGAGCATCTCGATTGGGATCTGTGGCTCGGTCCGGCACCGCGACGGCCTTACAAAGAGGGCGTTTATCATCCCGCCCAGTGGCGGCGTTGGTGGGATTTCGGACAAGGCACCCTCGGCGACATGGGATGCCACTACATGGATCTGCCCTTCTGGGCACTGGATCTCCGCCACCCCACGACCGTCACCGCCAAGGGCCCGGACGTCCATCGCGAAACCTGCCCCATGGGCTTAACCGTGGATTACCAGTTTCCGGCTAATGATCAACGCGGGCCGGTCCGGCTGACTTGGCACGACGGTCGACACGCGCCCAAAGAAGTCGCCGGAGAATCGGTCAAAGGCAGCGGCGTGATGTTTGTCGGCAGCGAAGGCAACATGCTGGCGACGTACGGCAACTACACGCTGTACCCCAAGGACAAGTTCGCCAACTACACTCCGCCCGAACCGACCATCGCGAGTTCGATCGGGCATCACCAAGAATGGATCGAAGCGTGCAAGCATGGCGGGACCACCACTTGCAATTTCGATTATTCCGGCGCGTTGACCGAATCGGTGTTGCTGGGAACCGTTGCCTATCGAACCGGCAAGACGCTTCGCTGGGATGCGAAGACGCTCTCGGCGATCGATTGCCCCGAAGCCGATGAGCTGATCAACAAGACTTATCGAAAAGGCTGGGAAGTGACTCCGGCGACCGTTTAGGCACAGATCGACACGGCATGCGACGTGGGCCGAGAATTCGAAACCGTTCGCCTCGGTCGAGAATCTCGTCCCGGTGGACGGTTTGACAGCGAGGTGAAGTTCCCGGCCGTCCGCCGGGGATGACCGGGCGGAGTTTCGGGCGGAGTTGGACGATCTGCCTGTTTTGTGTCAACGCGGGTTCATTTTTTGGCCTATCATGAAACGCTCATTTTGAGCTTTTCTCCGCGTCTCCCTCGTCTGATTCATGCCGCACCCCAGTCGACGTTTGCCTCCATCGTCTCCAGCCGCCGGCCCCATCTTTTGCGTCTTCGCAGTCGCGATCGCGCTGGCGACCTCCGCGCCCGCGACGGCCCAGCGTGGAGGCCCCGCGCCGGTGGCGGTCGAGGCCGTGACCGAGCGACCGCTGGCGGCCCGCCAAGACTTCGTCGCGAACGTCAACCCGTACCGCCGCAGCATCGTGGGCAGCCCCGTCGACGGTCGCGTCGAGGATTTCTTGGTCAAGGCCGGACAAGCCGTCACCGCACGACAACCGCTGACACAGCTACGAACGCGAACGATCGAAATCGAGATCGCCGCGGCCGAAGCCGAATTGGCGCTTCGACGGGCCGAGCTGACCGAGATGCGAAACGGCTTGCGGGCAGAAGAAATCGAATTGGCCCGAGCCCGAGCCAAGGCGGCCGCGGCGACGAATGCTTACGCGCAAGCCAAGTTGAAACGTTTCGACCGACTGTTCCAATCGTCGTCGGGACTGTCACGGGACGAATTCGAATCCGCCCGGGCCGACGCCTTGGCGGCCGAAGCGGCGGCGGACGAGGCTCGCAGCGCGCTCGCCCTGGCCGAGGAGGGCAACCGCGCCGAACAAATCGAACAAGCCGCCGCTCGCGTCGACGTCCAAGAACAAGTCGTCGAAGGATTCAAAGATCGGCTGGACAAGTACACGATTCGATCCCCCTTTGACGGATTCATCGTTGCCGAATCGACCGAAGCGGGGGCTTGGGTTCGACAGGGAGATCCGGTCGCCGAAGTCGTGGAGATCGACCCGATCGAAGTCGAGGTCTTTGTCCCCGAATCCAAGATCGGTTTCGTCGGCCCCGGCGATGCCGTCGAGGTGAAAGTCGAGAGCGTTCCCGACAAGGTTTTCAGCGGAACGGTCGAACACATCGTGCCCCTGGCCGACAGTCGTTCGCGTACGTTTCCCGTCCGCGTTTCTGTGGAGAATCCCGAAGTCGACGGCCGCCACTTGTTGTTGCCCGGGATGCTGGCCAGAGTTTCTTTACCGACCAGCCGATCTCAGGTGCAAATGCTGGTTCCCAAAGACGCGTTGCAGTTCGGCGGTCCGTCGCCGGTCGTGTTACGGGTCGACGAAGGCAAAGCTCAGGTGGTACCGGTGACGACGGGACCGTCCGACGGTGCCTGGATCGCGATCACGACGGTTCCGCCGGGTCAATTGAAGTCCGGCGACTTGGTGATCACGCGGGGTAACGAACGACTGCGGCCGGGACAGGAGATCAGCTACGCGCCGCCGGATACCCCGTAGCAACGGTCACCCCCGGGACAGCTTGTCGTATCGGTTTCTTTTCCGGCCCCTGTACGACGCATCGTTTTCACCTTCCCTCAGCCCACGTCTTTCCATCTCATGCACCCCATCGAAGCTTGCGTCCGAAACCCGGTCAAAGTTGCCGTTGCCGCGCTGTTGCTGATTCTGTTCGGCTTCATTGCCGTCGTGACGATGCCGATGCAATTGATTCCGGAGGTGCAGACGCCGACGCTTTCGATCGAAACGCGGTGGACCGGGGCCAGTCCCCAAGAAGTCGAACGCGAGATCGTCCAGGAACAGGAAGAGCAACTGAAAAGTGTCGAGGGCGTTCGCAAAATGACCAGCGAATCGGCCGACTCGTCGGGCACGATTCGGCTGGAATTCTTGGTCGGGACGAACATGGAGGAATCGCTGTTGAAGGTCAACAGCCGACTGCAACAGGTCAGCGAGTATCCCGAGGACGCCGACGAACCGGTCATCAGCACCAGCAGTAGCAGCGACAGGCCGATCGCATGGATGATCCTGTCCGCGTTGCAACCGACCGAGGCGCAAATCGTCGCGATGGCCGACGAAGTGCCCGCCGCCCGCGAAGCGATCGAACATGTGTTGGACACCAGCCTGCCCGGGTTGCGATTGATGCGTTTGCGACTGGCCGCTCAGGAACACCCCGAATTGAAGGCTCTGTTGCCGCCGGATCTGAACGTGCCGGGCATGCGACGTTTCGCGGAAGACTTCATCGAAGCTCGCCTGGAAAGAGTCTCCGGTGTCTCCAACGCCAACGTGCTCGGCGGTTTGGAAGAGGAACTGCAAGTCGTCGTGGATCCGGAAAAGCTGGCCGCTCGCCGACTGACCATCGACGACGTCCGCCGGGTGCTGCGAAACCAAAATCAGGACACCTCGGGCGGCGATTTCTGGGAAGGCAAACGACGCTACGTCGTTCGCACGCTGAACCAATTCCGCAGCCCCGAACAGGTCGGTGGCCAAGTCCTGGCGATGCAGGACGGAGCGCCCGTTTACATTCGTGACGTCGCCGAGGTCAAACTCGGTTTCAAAAAACCCGACGGCATGGTCCGGCGGTTCGGCGACAGCAGCATCGCCTGCAACGCGCTTCGCGAAAACGGTGCGAACATCATGGACGTGATGGATGGAATTCGCACGGCGATCGATGAACTGAACCGGGACATCTTGGCGCCCAAGCAGTTGCAACTGACGCAGGTTTACGACGAAACGGAATACATCGATTCGTCGATCCAATTGGTCAACCAAAACATCATCATCGGCGGAACGTTGACGATGATCGTGTTGATGTTGTTCCTGCATTTGCAGGTCCGAACGTTGTTGATCGCGCCCATGATCGCGGCCAGTTCGATCGCCGCGATGTTGATCAATCCTTGGTACTTCGCGCTGACCTTGGTTCTCATCGTGGCGACCGGTTTCTGGTTCGCCCGCGGAGCCTTGGTGGTCGGCTTGGCGATCCCGATCAGCGTCATCGGGACGTTTCTTTTGCTGAACCTGTGGGGCCGATCGTTGAACGTGATCAGCTTGGCCGGGATGGCTTTCGCCGTCGGGATGCTGGTCGATAACGCGGTGGTCGTTCTGGAAAACATCTATCGACACTTTGACGAGGGCGAACCGCCCTTTGTCGCCGCCGTGAACGGAACCAAAGAAGTTTGGGGCGCCGTGTTGGCATCGACGTTGACCACGTTGGCCGTGTTCTTGCCGGTGTTGTTCGTCCAGGAACAGGCGGGGCAGCTTTTTCGTGACATCGCGTTGGCGATCAGTGCCGCCGTGGGCCTGTCGTTGGTCATCAGCATCACGTTGATCCCGACGGCGACGGCCCGCTTGCTGCGTCGCGCCAAGTCGTCCCGCCCGACCCTGTCGTCAGGTTCTGATGAAGATCCGTCCCGCTCGGACGCGGACCGCCAAGGCGTTGCGGACACCACAGACGCGGGTGCTCCTGTGCTTGAGACGCGTGTGACCCGGGCCGCGGCCCGAGTCGTGCGACCGATCAACAGCCTGGCCGGCCTTTTCGTGTCGTACGTCGTCGGATTGAACCGCTGGATCCAACACACTTGGCTCCGCCGACTGGCTTTGGTGTTCGGCTTGCTGGCGGCCGTCGTCGGACTGAGCTTCGCGATGTGGCCGAAAGTCGAATACCTGCCGATGGGTAACCGCAACCTGGTGATCGGCATCGTGCTGCCGCCCCCGGGCTACAACTTGGACGAGTTGTCCAAGATGGGTGAGATCGTCGAAGAGCATCTCCGCCCGCACTGGGACATCGATGACAAAGACGTCGGCATCAAGGACTCCGAATATCCGGCGATCTATGACTTCTTTTATGTCGCCCGCGGCCGCAGCGTGTTCGTCGGTGTTCGAGCCGTCGACCCGACACGCAGCGGCGAACTGGTTCCATTGATGCAGTCGGTTTCGGCCAAATTGCCGGGCACCTTTGTGATCGCCAAGCAATCCAGTCTGTTCGAACAGGGGCTGACGGCGGGACGAACCATCGACGTCGAAATCACGGGCCCGGAGCTCGAGAAACTGGTCGCTCTGGGGGGCCGAGTGCTCGGGCAAGTCGCCGGCGCGACCGGTGACCCGCCGGTGGTCCCTGATGCGCAGGCACGTCCCGTCCCCAGCTTGGACCTGAGCAACCCCGAAGTCCACATTCGTCCCCGGTTGTTGCAAGCCGAACAAATGGGCGTCGATGCCACGGGACTCGGGTACAGCGTCAACGCGTTGGTCGACGGAGCCTACGCGGCGGACTACTTCATCGGCGGCGACAAGATCGACTTGACGATCATCGGCAACCCCGAAAACGCCAGTCAGTCACATGATTTGCAAGCCTTGCCGATCGCGACGCCGGGCGGGCAACTGGTGCCGTTGTCATCATTGGCCGACATCCAACTCTCCAGCGGACCGGAACAGATCAACCACCGCGAACGTCAACGCGCGATCACGATCGAGGTGTCGCCCCCGCCGGGAATGGCGTTGGAAGACGCTCTGGAGCGAATCGAATCGCAAATCATCGAACCGCTTCGCGTGTCCGGTGAATTGGACGGCGGTTACCGAATCGCATTGACCGGGACCGCGGACAAACTCCGCGACACCTGGTTGGCACTTCGTTACAACGTCTTGCTGGCATTGTTGATCACATACTTGTTGATGGCGGCGCTGTTCGAAAGTTGGATCTATCCGTTGGTCATCATCTTGAGCGTGCCGCTGGGGGCCGTCGGAGGCTTGTTGGGGCTTCGCGCGTTGGGCGTCTATTTGCAGTGGCAAGGTCAAACACCACAGTCTTTGGATGTCTTGACCATGCTGGGATTCGTGATCTTGATCGGTACCGTTGTGAACAATGCCATTCTGATCGTCCACCAATCCTTGAATCTGATGCGAGATCACGACTACGCCTCCCGCGACGCGATTTTGGAAAGCGTTCGGACGCGGGTGCGTCCGATCCTGATGACGACGGCGACGACGGTGCTGGGCCTGTGTCCGTTGGTTTTGTTTCCTGGTGCCGGCAGCGAACTTTATCGCGGACTGGGGAGTGTTTTGCTGGGAGGCTTGTTGGTCAGTACCGTTTTCACCTTGATATTCGTACCGACGTTGTTCCGCATTTTCATGGACCTCAAGGAAGGTTTGACGGGGCGGTTGGTCGAAACGACGAACGAAATCGAAGCACAACTCACCAAAGCAAAAGTCGCTTGAGCGCATCTTCGCTTTACCCGCGTCGTCAATCCCCGACGCCGATGTCGTCATCGAGTGTCGAAAGAATCAACCTGAGCTCGGATTCTTCGTGATCGGCGAAACAACGGAAGAATCCCGCGTAATCGTTGATGAACGCTTGGATCTTGGTTTCCGAATCGGCCGGGACGTCGCCGGCGCGATCGGCCAAATCGCGGATCTGTGCAAAGAGCTTGGGGTGGGCGCTCCGCAAGCCTTCCGCTTGGGCACTACGCAAGGGCTCGGTTTCGAGAGCCGAATCGAAATACCCGTACGCTTCTTCCAGCGAGAAATGGAATGCCAACTGGTCGCGAAGCTCCTCCATCAAAGCGATGATTTCGGCCCAGTGATTCGCCGCGACCGTCGGATGCTTCAGCAGTGGGTCGATCCGATCCAACAACTCTTTCAAGTGCTGGTTGTCGTCCTTGATGTCTTTCAAAAAGGCCGCGTTGACGTCCAAACGACGGTCTGTTTTTGCTTCACTCATCGCATTGGCTCCCATAAGCGACTTTCCGTGGGTGTCTGATTCTAACGGATCAGAGGCTCTTTTGCCGAGCGTGGGTCACCGAGGATCAAGTCCGATCCGCCACGACTTCAGACCACGTCGCTCGGCAGCGGCATCACGTCGCGGATTTGAGGGACGCCCATTCGTTTCATCAATAGACGATCGAACCCCAAGGCCACGCCGCAACACTCCGGCAGCCCGCGTCGCATGGCCGCGACCAAAGTCGTTTCGATTTCCAAAATTCGGCGGCCGGACTGTTGTCGCTTGACGTTGTTCGCTTCGGCCCGGCGGATCAGTTCGTCCGCGTCCAACAGCTCGTCGTATCCGTTGGCCATTTCGACGCCGTCGAAGAACAGTTCGAATCGTTGGGCACACTCGGGGTCATCGGTCGACTGTTTTGCTAAGGCGGCCTGACTGAGCGGGTAGTCGCGGACGATCCAGGCCGCGGGACCGGTGAGCTCTGGTTGAATCACGGACGAAAACAAAACGTCCAGCAGGCTGTCACGATCGGCCCCGAGTTTTTGTGCCAGCTCGGCGTCTTGGCGGGTCACCCGACGCGCCAGGTCGGCCAGATCGCACGAGATCGGATCCAGCGACAAGTGCCGGCGAAAGAGTTCTCGGTAACGCACCACTCGGACCTCGTCGCAAGCCAACGTATGACAAGCGAGTTCCCCGAGAAGCCGAATCTCGTGATCGACCTGGGCGTCCCGGTGATACCATTCCAACATGGTGAATTCGATGTTGTGGTATTGGCCGAATTCGCCACTTCGAAAAACCGGTCCCAAGCTGTAGATCGACGGGGCACCGGCCGCCAACATTCGCTTCATCGCCGACTCGGGCGAGGTCTGCAAGAAATAATGTCGCGGCCGGTTCGGATCGCTGGTGCCGAGTTCCTCGGCGGGCACGGCGATCGGGTCCAAGTAGGCATCCACCACACAATCGCGCGCCAGGACGGGTGGCTGAACCTCGAAGAATCCTCGATCATCGAAGAAGCGGCGGACCTGGCGAAGCAACTCGGCTCGCCCCGCGATCATATGGTGCACCGAATGACATCCCAAAACACGCCTGAAAATCGCTACGCACGACAACGACAGTTTGCGCCGATCGGGGTCGAGGGACAACGCCGCATCGAGTCGGCGGGCGTTGCCGTCTTGGGCTGCGGAGCGCTGGGAACGGTGGCCGCGGAGATCTTGACGAGAGCCGGAGTCGGCCGTTTGAAGTTGATCGATCGCGACGTCGTCGAATGGACCAACTTGCAACGCCAGTCGCTGTTTGTCGAAGACGACGCGATCCAAGGTGTGAGTAAAGCCGACGTGGCGCGGCGGCGATTGCACCGCATCAACTCATCGATCGATTTATCCGCGGAAGTCATCGACGTGACCGCGGACAACATTGATGGAACGCTCGACGGCATGGATTTGGTGATCGATGCGTGTGACAACTTTTCGCTCCGGTTGCTGCTGAACGACTGGTCGCTGCAAACTCGAACGGCTTGGGTTCACGGCGGATGTGTCGGGGCGGCCGGACAAGTTCGACTGTTCGACGGACAAGGCACGCCCTGTTTTCGATGCTTGGTGTCCGAAGTTCCGCCGCCGGGAGCCGTGCAAACGTGTGACACCGCCGGTGTCGTGGGGGCGGCGACGCACGCGATTGCCAGCCTGCAAGCCGGCGAGGCGATCAAGTGGCTTAGCGGCAATCGCGACGCCGTGCGAAGGTCCGTGCTTTCGCTCGATTTTTGGCAAAATCGGATCCGCGAGATCACGATCAGCGAAACACTTTCGAAGACTTGCCGCGCTTGCCACGATCGTCAGTACGACTTCTTGGAGGGTCGAAAAGAAGCGGCGGATCAGACCTTTGCGTTGTGTGGTCGCGATTCGGTTCAAGTCGCCGGAATGGGCAACGTTCGCTTGGATTTGCAGGCGATCGCCCGGCGGTGGGCCGGGCTCGGTGCGGTCCAAGAAACGGCGTTTTTCATCCGCTTGCATTTCGATGAGACCACGTCGTTGACTTTGTTTCGTGACGGCCGTGCCGTCATCGCGGGCACGCAACAGATCAGCGAAGCCAGATCGTTGTACGATCGCTACGTGGGTTGAAAACCGAACGTGACGTCGGACGCTGGGGGATGCGCATGAAAAAGCCGTCGGTCGGACACGTCGGCCCGACGGACGGCTCGTTTTCGATCAAACGGAACGGGTTCCGTCGGAGGAGGACGGTCTAGGACTTCTCAGAATCGTCTTCGCCGACCCCGGCGGTGACCGTTTGTTCGGCTTCACCGCGAGTATCGCCTTTGAAATCCAGACGCGTGGTTTTGCCTTCCTCGTTTTTGAAGGCGTCGACCAGGATCGTGTCCATGCCTTGGAACGTTCCCCTGAGCAATTCTTCGCCCAAGGGGTCTTCGATTCGCTGTTCGATCGCGCGACGCAGCGGACGAGCCCCGTAATCCAAGTTGCTGCCGTTCTTGATCAAGAATTCCTTGGCTTCGTCGGTCAGTTCGAGTGCCAAACCGCGTTCGGACAAACGTTCGCGAACCTTTTCCAATTCGTAGTCGATGACCAACTTCAAGTCTTTCTTGGTCAAGTGTCGGAAGATGATCGTATCATCCAAACGGTTCAAGAACTCGGGACGGAAGACACGTTCGATCTGATCCATCACTCGTGCTTTCATCGATTCGAAGCTCGCGTCGCCGTCGGGGCGTTGGAAGCCCATCGACGCTTCGTTCTTGATCGCCTCGGCACCGGCGTTGGTGGTCATGATCAGAATCGTGTTGCGGAAATCGACGTTGCGACCGAACGAATCGGTCAGACGTCCCTCTTCCATGACTTGAAGCAGCATGTTGAAGACGTCCGGGTGTGCTTTTTCGATTTCGTCGAACAGCACGACGGCGTAGGGGCGACGACGAATCTTTTCGGTCAGCTGGCCGCCTTCTTCGTAGCCGACGAATCCGGGAGGTGCGCCGATCAATCGACTGACGTTGTGCTTTTCCATGTACTCGGACATGTCGATATGGATCAGCGCGTCGGCGTCGCCGAACATGTATTCCGCGAGTGCTTTGGCGAGCAACGTTTTCCCGACGCCGGTGGGGCCGGCAAAGATGAACGATCCGGTCGGGCGTTTGGGATCTTTCAATCCGCTCCGGCTTCGGCGGACGGCTTTGGCGATCGCCGAGACCGCGGCTTCTTGGCTGACGACGCGTTTGTGCAGCTCGTCTTCCATCTGCAGGAGTCGCAAGCTGTCTTCGGTCGACAGGCGTGTCAGCGGGATGCCGGTCATTTTCGACACGACTTCGGCGATCACTTCTTCGTCGACGAC
>CAYVRC010000191.1:0-10853 GCA_964453205.1 uncultured Pirellulaceae bacterium
CGAAATCAGTGGGCGTCAGCCCCGTCGGACTCAGCTTCCCAAGTTGATCGCCGAGGCGAAGCTGGCCCTCGAGGAGCTCAAGTCCCAGCCGATCCCCGATGCCGTCGATGACGAGGACGGATGGGTCACCGAAGCGCGGCGAGCCGAGCAAGCTGCGCGAATCGCCGCCACCGAGCAAGCGATCAAGACGCTCGAGTTGGAGATGAAAGCCATCGAGGCGGAATCGGAACTGTTGCCGCTGCGTAAAACGTTGGCCGAAAGAGAACTCGCCCGGGCGACCGAGATCCAGGAAGCTTGGGCCGACGCGGTCCGCCGCAGCAAGCAGAACCGAACCCGCAACGAACTGGAAGCGTTCCGCCGAGAGTTGGGCGATGACGAGAAGGCAAAAGAATCGCTGATCCTGCGCTGCGAAGATTTGTGGATGGGCTTGCTGGGCGAAACCGACGAACTGCGTCGTCGGTTGACGATCGAGGCGGACAAAACGGAAGAACTTTCGCGTTTGCTGCGAGAGAAACAGGCGACGATCGACGCAGACTTGAAGTCTCGAGGCGGCATCCGATCCAGTTTGGGGTTGGAACTCCAACTGCTGCAAAACCGCTTGCCCAAACCGAAGGAGTTGTCGGATGACATTCACAAGGTCAGCGACCGGATTGACGAACTGCAGAGCGAGAAGGCGCGGCTTCAGATACAGCTGGAATGGTCCGACGCCGCCGACCGATTGAATTGGGAAGATGTCGACCGTCCGAACAAGCTGTTGTCCGAAACCGAACAGCGATTGGTCGATCGGCTGATCAGCGACATGGACTCGCACATTTTCACGCTGGTCCAGTTGCAACAAGAACTGGAAGGTCAACAGAGCAACTTGGGCCGGCTCCGCGCTTTGATCGATCGACATGTGATGTGGATTCGAAATCAAACGCGTTTTTCTTGGTCGGACTTTGTGATCGCTTGGCCCAGTTTGGTGAAGCTGATGCACCCCATGACGCTGAAAAGTGTCGCGGTCGCATTTTCGAACGGATTGCTACAGCGTTTGGAATTGATCGCGTTGTTGGTGGCGACGGTTCTTACTTTGCTTTTCGCCTGCAGCCGATTGCGAAAACGTTTGGTCGCTTTGGCGGCGCGAGCCAGGGCCAGGACGACGACCTCCTTGCGTGCGACTTGGTCGGCCATTCTGATCACGATCGCTTTGGCGTTGCCGTTGTTCGTCTTGTTGTACTTGGTGGGCGAAGCGATCGAAGCGTCCGGCAGCACGGACGTGGTGGTGATGGCGTTTAGCCGTGCCTTCAAGCTGGCCGCGTCGGTGGTGTTGCCTTTGGAGTTTCTGCGTCAAGTCATGCGACCGTCCGGGCTGGCAGTCGCGCATTTGAACACGGACGCTGAATCGGCCGACCGTCTGCGTCAAGGCTTGCGAGTTCTGATCGACCTGGGAACCCCGTTGCTGATTCTGTGGCGGGTTTGCCATTCCTTGAACAGTCCTCAGATCGAATCGTCGATCGGTCGAGTGATTTTCGTCTTGGGAATGTTTTTAGTGTCGGTCTTTTTCTGGCGCACCTTGCATCCTCACACCGGCGTGCTGAGCAAGCGACTTCGTCGAAACCCGGACGGTTGGCCGGCGCGTTTGCGTGGGCTTTGGTTCCCGCTGGTCGTCGGGGTGCCGTTGGTGTTGTCGATCATTTCGCTGGCCGGCTACCAATACGCTTCGCTCGCGCTTGCCCAACGCGGATACGGAACGTCGTGGCTGATCGGTGCGACCTACGTCGTCAGCGGGTTGTTTTGGCGTTGGTTGGTGATGCATCAGCGTCGGGTGACGTTCGCGTTGCACCGCGAAAAACTGGGCGTGGCCGATCGAGTCGCGGTCGACGGATTCGAACTCGATCATGAAGGCAACATGGAAGCCAGTGAGATCACCGCTCAAACCAGTCGGCTGTTTCACGCGGCGATCGCGACCCTGGTCGTGGTCGGGTTCGTTCTGGTTTGGTCTCCGGTGCTCCCGGCGGTTCAGTTTTTGAACTTGGTCGAATTGTGGAGCGTTCATGTCACCGATGCCGAGGGCAAGCAGGTTTTACAGCAGATCACTTTGGCGAACTTGGTCGCCGCCTTGCCGATCGTCGTGTTGACTTGGATCGCCGTTCGAAATTTACCCGGCTTGGTCGAAGGCGTGCTGCTGGAGCGTTTGCCGATCGACAAAGCGGCCCGGTACGCGGTCACGTCGTTGGGGACGTACGTGCTCGCGTTCGCGGGCACCCTGTGGAGTGCGAAAACGCTGGGTCTGCAGTGGAGCAGCATCCAGTGGTTGGTGGCGGGGCTGGGGGTCGGCTTGGGGTTCGGGTTGCAGGAGATCTTTGCCAACTTCGTCAGTGGCGTGATCCTGTTGTTCGAGCAACCGATTCGCGTCGGCGACATCGTGACGTTGGGGGATACCACGGGGGTGGTCTCGCGGATTCGAATCCGCGCCACGACGGTGACGAATTGGGATCGACAAGAACTGGTCATCCCGAACAAGGATTTGATCACCGGAAGACTGATCAATTGGACGCTGTCCGACAGCACGAACCGCGTCGTCCTGAATGTCGGCGTGGCGTACGGCAGTGACACGAGACGCGCCTGTGAAATTTTGCGGGAGATTTGCGACGATCATCCTCACGTCATGGAGGACCCGGCACCGCTGATCACGTTCGAGGGTTTCGGGGATTCGACGTTGAATTTGGTGTTGCGTTGTTATTTGTCATCGCTGGATGTGCGTTTGACGACGATTCACGATTTGCACACGGCGATCGATGAAAGATTCGCCGCGGCCGAGATCGAAATAGCGTTTCCGCAACGCGATCTGCACATTCGATCGATTCCCCCAGAGATCGGCCCGCGGCGACCCCAAGACGACCTCCGGTCGGCGGCGACAGAGATTTTCGGTGGTACAGATTGACGCGGCCAATGGACCTTGAAACAAATCAAATTCATTAGGACGATAAGTCGGTCGTCGGAAACGAACTTTTTTCCATGTGTTTGGACCTCCCAATGGCCATGCAACCGCTGATCGAAGAACTGGAACCCGTGATGCCGGAAAAGAACGTGGATGATTTGGAGGTCAAGGACGCTCAGGTCATTTTCGGGACGGTGTGGAACGACTTGGAGGAGCAGATCGGCCATGAGAACTTGCGATTCTCCAAAGAAGTGATCCTGCTGGGTGGTGCTCCGGGGTCGGGCAAGGGCACCAACACAGCCTTCATTTCCAAGGCTCGTGGCTACACCTGCCCTCCCATCGTGGTCAGCGATCTGTTGAACAGCCCCGAGGCGCAGCGGATCAAGGAAGCCGGCGGGATGGTCGGCGACACCGAAGTCGTGGGGATTTTGTTTCGCAAACTCTTGGAAGAAGAATACCGCGACGGCTGCATCCTGGACGGCTTTCCCCGAACGCGTGTTCAGGTGGAATGCTTGAAACTGTTGGTTCAGAAGATGAACTTGCTTTATCGCGAGTACCACACGACTCCGTTGGCGATCAATTTCCGCAAACCGACCATTCACGTGATGGTCTTGTTCGTCGACGAAAAGACCAGCATCGAACGGCAGTTGGACCGGGGACGCCAAATCGCACGTCACAACGCCAAGGTGGAAGCCGAGGGAAGCGGGGCGTTGATCGAACAGCGGGCAACCGACTGCGATGCGGTGGCCGCGAAACACCGATATCGGGTTTTCAAGGAAAAGACTTGGGACGCGTTGCAGTCGTTGAAGGAGGTCTATCACTATCACTTCATCGACGCCCAAGGCGACATCGCCGAGGTCGAACAAAACATCATCAAGGAACTGAAGTATCAATCGTCCTTGGAATTGGATCCGGAGACGTACGATGCGGTTCGCCACCTTCCTTTGGCCCGCGACTTATCTTTCCACGCACGCCAGGAATTGGTGCGGCGGATGGACGCGTATCAACTGGAACGGCCGCACCTGTTTCACCAGGTCATTGAAGTGATCAATAATCGCTTCATGCCGATCGTCGTGCGGCACGCCATCCCCGGGATGGCGGTGGTCAATTCGGAGGATCCGATTTTCGAAGATCCGACGGCCCTGGCCATGGTGATCGATATTTTCGCGGAACGAGGCTTTCGCGCGGTCGCGAATGTGAACCGGACGGAGATTCCGAAGCGGTTTGACCTCAAGACCGGCGAGATCATCTGCCAAATCAAAAAGGTCTATCGCTTTCAGGTACGTTTCCAAGCGAGCGAAATCCGTCGCGGCACCAGTTGACCGTGGCGGTTTATTCGCAACGCACCGAGTTGCACGATTGCCAGCGGGGCGCCGAGGATCGTTTTGAAGACAATCTGAAAAAAGAATTGCTGATCGTCGAAGGCGACAGCGCGTCGAAATCCGTGTTGAGGTTTCGTGACAGGGCTTTCCAAGCGGTCTTGCCGATGCAGGGCAAACCGCTGAACGCGTGGAAGGCGTCACCCGGGGCGGTCGCCAAGAACGCGTTGTACCGTCGACTGATCGACGCGCTGGGGGCGGGCTGGGGCGCCGACTTCGATTCGCAGAGAGTCGCGTTCGGGCGGGTCCTGATGCTGTTCGATCCAGACGCCGATGGGATTCACTGCGGCGTTTTGGTGTCTTTGTTTTTTCACCGCTGGATGCCCGAATTGATCGAGGCGGGACGCCTGTTCGTCGTCCGGCCGCCGTTGTTTGAAATCGACGTGGCGGGCAGTGATCAGAGGTTTCCGGCATACACGGAAGACGATCTTCGCCAAAAAATGACACTTTTGACGGCCGAAACGGGCCGGGAGGTGGGCTACCGAAGGTTCCGCGGACTGGCGAGTCTGCCTGCGACGATCCTGCAGGATGGGTGCTTGAACCCGGTCACCCGGCGAGCCGAGCGGATCAATGACAAGGATATCCGGGCGATGAAACGCATCTTTCACATGCCCGATGCTTGATTTTGCCTACCCGAGTGAGTCATGATATGGGGCGGTTGGCCTTTTTCGGCTTTGTCTCGCCCGCCCGCAGTTTTTTTGGTTTTCTCCATGTCTGATCACGATCGCAAAATTGAACCCGACCCGCTCGATGAAGGTGACGTCTCGTTCACCGAAGTTCCCGGCGATGCCGCCGCCGATCATGATGCGAACGATGACGGCGCCGAGAACCTGTTCGACACGTCGAACGAGCCCGTCGCCGGCGACACGGGAACGGCCGCGGCCGTCACGCCGCCCGCCGTTGACCCGGCCGCGACGGTCCGCGAACCCGCCGCCTCGGTCGCTCCGGTCGCTCCGGTCGCCGATTCGATCGAGTTGAAGTCGGAGAAGCCGCCCCGAAACAATCGTCAGTACATTCTGTTGGGCGTGCTGGCCCTGTTGATCGCGGCTTTGGCCTACGACTTTAGAGTCGCCCGGCCGCAAGTCGACGAACTTGCCGACAAATTGGACACTCGCAATTTGGAGATCAATCGGGATCCCGAAATGAAATTTACGCCGGATGAAGTTCGTCGGGTCATCGGCTTTGAACCGTCCGATACGTTTGCCGACGGGGTGTCGAAAGTCGAAGCGTACGCCATTCAGTCGGGGCTGCCGTTCCGGAAGCACTACTTGTACGTGACCTACAAGCCGTTCAAGGGCGAAGAGATCTTTTACAAGCTGGAGAAATTCGCTTACGAGGAAAATGAGATCAAAGGCAACCTGATTGCCAACGACGAGGGTACCGAACCGGCTTTAGCCGACGAAAAAACGGGCATGCCTGTCGGTATGCAAACCCCGGCAGCGCCGGCGGCCGGTCCCGCGAACGATGACTACGAAGATCTGGCCGAACCGGCCGCCGACGAAGCAGCCGGAGATGAATTGGAGGTCGTCGAAGAGCAGCCGCAAGAAGAAGCACCGGTCGTGGCGATGCGAGAATCGGCACCCGCCGGAGCGGACGAAGACGAAGACCCCAACCCGATCGTCCCGGGGTCGGCGGAGTGGATCAAATGGGAAAAAACCGTCAAGGCCCGCGACGTGGACAACGACGGCGTGTTGTCGAAAGACGAAATGATCCAAGGAATGCTCGATAACTTGGACGTCATCGATATCGACAACAACGACGTCATCGACGTCGAAGAGATCATCATCTACGCCCGTGCGAAGCAGTAAAGGATCGGCCGCCGTCGGCCCGTATTCCACTGACGGAGCGCAAAGGCGATGATGGTCGTCTATGAGCGAATCGATTGAACTGACGTCCGGCAGCAAGATCCAATTCTTGCCCGGCGTCGGTCCGGCAAAAGCCGAGCGTCTCGGAAAGCTAGGCGTTCGGACGCTGCAAGATTTGCTGTTCCTGTTTCCGCGGGATTACGAGCATCCCGCTGCCGAAGTCGCCATCGACGACTTGAAAGACGGCGTGCCGGCCTCGGTCAGCGGCATCATCACCGACGCGGAATTGTCCGCGCGAACGCCGGGAAAATCCATCTTCGGTGCGGTCCTCACCAATCCGAGCGGCGCGGTCCGCATGGTGTTTTTCAACCAACCTTTCCGCGCCGAATCGATCACGTTTGATCGTCGTGTGATGATCACCGGATCGCCGACGCAAAAAGGTCTGCGGATGGAGTTCGTGCATCCCAAGGTGACTTTCTTGCGGGCCGATGAGGACACCGGGGCGGGCGAGATTTTGCCGGTCTATCCTTTGACCGAAGGCTTCAAGCAGGCGGACTTGCGACGTTGGACTCGCGACGTGGTCGACCGAATGGCCGACCAAGTCGTCGAAGTGTTGCCGGAGAGTCTGCGCGTCGAGATGGCGCGGCGGGTTCGTGAAGCGGCGTCGCGTGCAAAGACCTTGGATGTCGGCGCGGTCCCACCGGAAGGACCGCTGCCGCGAATCGACGACGCCCTGCGGCAAATCCATTTCCCCGGCGATGACCGGTCCTTGGCCGCGGCGAGGACGCGGTTCGTGTTTCAGGAATTGCTGGTGATGCAGTTGGCTTTGGCGATGCGTCGCCGATCGTTGACGACGGAGCTGAACGCGCCGGCGATGGAGCTCGAACCGATCGGTCATGCCCGCCTGATCGATCGATTCGGATTCGCGTTGACCGGCGACCAGCGGAGCGTGATCGAGGAGATTCGCCGAGACATGGCTCGCCAATTTCCGATGAATCGCATGTTGCAAGGCGACGTCGGCAGTGGGAAAACGGTGGTCGCGATGTACGCGATGATGCTCGCGGCGGCCAACGGCTATCAAGCCGTGATGATGGCTCCGACGGAGGTTCTGGCGCGACAGCATCATTCCACGCTGACGAAGGTCACCCGAGACAGTGGCCTACGAATCGGCTTGCTTTGCGGCTCGGTCGGTGCCGCCGAGCGTCGTGAAACGCTCCGGGCGGTGGCCGCAGGCGAGATCGACTTGCTCGTCGGAACGCAGGCACTGCTTTATGGAATGGAATTTCGCGCTTTGGGGCTTTGCGTGATCGACGAACAACACAAGTTTGGCGTCCGACAGCGGACGATCTTGCGGGGCGGAGAGGTCGACCCGCATTACCTGGTGATGTCGGCGACGCCGATTCCTCGCAGTGTCGCGATGACGCTGTTCGGCGATGTGGAACTGAGCACGCTTCGCGAAAAACCGCCGGGCCGGCAGGAGGTGCACACGTACTTGGCACAAGACGTATGGAAACCGCGTTGGTGGCAGTTTCTGAAAGCCCGTCTGGACGAAGGCCGCCAAGCTTACATCGTCGCGCCGCGGGTCTCGCCGTCCGCGGACAATCGATACACGTCCGAACCCGGCATCGACGAGGAGGAAGACCTTTCGCTTGAAGAAATCATCGAAGACGTCTCGTCGGTCGAAACCGTGCTGGCGGATTTGCGGGACGACGTTTTGAAGGGTTACGAAGTCGGCTTGTTGCACGGCAGGATGAGCAACGATCAAAAGCAAGCCGTGATGAAAGCCTTTGCGGAAGGCGACATTCAGGTTTTGGTCAGCACGACGGTCATCGAAGTCGGCATCGACGTGCCCAACGCGACGGTCATGACGATCTTGGGCGCGAATCGATTCGGCCTTGCCCAACTGCATCAGCTTCGTGGTCGCATTTCACGCGGCGTGCATCCCGGACACGTGGCGGTGTTCACCGATGGCGACCTGCCGCCGCAGGAAAACGAGCGATTGAAAGTTCTGGAATCGACCTCCGACGGATTCGAACTTGCCGAGGCCGACTTTCGGCTTCGCGGTCCGGGCGATGTGTTGGGAAACCGTCAAAGCGGTTTGCCGCCCTTGCGGATCGCCGATCTCGGTCGGGATGTCGAGTTGTTGGTGCTGGCACGACGGTTGGCCCAGGACCTGGTCGACGAGGATCCGAATCTGGAGGCCGAAGAACTTCGGGGGCTTCGCGACCAGGTGCTTCGCCGTTACGGCAACCGTCTGGAGATCGGCGACGTCGCTTGAGGGGTGGATGGCGGGGCGTCCGAGGGGCGCTGCGAGATCTGATCACTCGGTCCCGCTTCCCTCTTTTCCCTCTTTTCCCCGCCGATCCTATGCCATCCCTTTCCATCGTCGCAGCGTCCATTCTCCGCACAGGCAGGCGATCGCGAGGGTGATGACCCAAGGCTGGTGCCACAGTGGGTAAACCCAGGTCTCGGTGATGGGGACTTTGCGATTGGGCAGGTCGGCGGCGAAGGATTCCAGGTCGTCGACTTCGATCAATTCGCCGCCGGTCTGTTCGGCGATGCGGCCCAGGAGTTCTCGGTTCCAGGACAGCTCACGAAACTCGCTGGCCGCCAGTTCGGACACCCAACCCGTTTCCGCTTCACCGACCGGTGAACCGTCCGCCGCTTCCACGCTTGCGGCCAAGCGGTAAACGCCTGGTCGCCGTGACCAGTACTGGGCGACGTACTTGCCGGCCGACGAATCGCTGGGCCGCGCCGACAATTCGATCGGCCTGTCACCGTTGGCGGTGAGTCGCAACTTGACTTGGGCGTTGTCCAACGGCAAGAACGATTCGTCCCGCACGATGATTTCGATCTCGACCGGTGCGGAAGGCGTTTCGGGCGGTCGGGCGGTCACCTCGACACGGCGTGGGACTTCGCCGACCAGCCAGTGTGCCATCTGTCGCCACGCCTGGGCCGGATCATCGTTGGAGGCGCGATCACGTCGCATGGCCCATCGCCACGTGTCGCCGACGGGCATCGCGGCGGTGCGACCTTTGCCGAAACGTTGGACGACGAGGCCTGGCAGTTTTTCGCCGCGGCGGCCCGTCAGGGTGATCAATTCGCTGGCCCCCGGTTTGACGTCACCGACGGGATTGACGGTGACGAATTCCGGCATCTCTTTCAGCCGACTTTGTTCGGAAGCCTCGTCCTCCCGCAGGCGGATCCACGGCTGCAGCAGGCCTTCGCGGGTGATCGATTGTCGCACCGGGCCCACAACGCTGCCACCCGACGGTCCGTCCGCCGCGGCCGCCCCACGCGGCGCGTAGACCGGCGAAAGTTCGCCCAGCGGAGTGTTTTGAAAGTTTCGCGCCGAAAACGATTCTTGACCACCGAGCATCAACAGCCCGCCGCCCCGTGACGCCACGAAACGTCGCAACAACAACATCTGGTCGGGGCTGAAAAATTCTGCTTCGATGTCGTCCAAGATGATCGCCTGATAGGCAAAAAGTTCCTCGGCCGTTTCGGGAAAGCCGTCGCTGAGTTCCTCGGATTCCTTGACGCCCAGTCGCAAGATGACCGGTTCGTCGTATTGCTGGGCGGCTTCTTCTTGATCTTCGCCCAACCCGGCGAACAAAGGATTGGTGTCATTCACTTTCGCGTCGCGAAACGTGAATTTTGGTTCCTTGTCGGCGATGCGGAGCAAGCCGACCAGTTGGATTTCGATGTCCTCCTGCAGCGCCCGTCGCAGGAACTTGAAGTCCCAGTTCGGCCTCCCGGCGACGTACAAGATGCGATAAGGCCCGCTGCGGCGGTCGATCGCGACCAAGCGACGGTTGTTGGCCAGCGTGGCTTCCCACTGGCTGATCGCTTCGGCCGTATCGTTGTCCGGTGAATCCTGATCGTCTCCGGTGCTCCGGTTGGGGTCGGCAAAGGCTTGACGATCGGATTCGCTGAACCACTGGACCTGATAAAAGTTGATCCCGGGTTTGTCGGGGCGAAACCGGAATCGGGCGCTCGGAGTGGTGCCCCGCGACTGCGGCTCGATCCCTTGCTCCATGACGACTCGGCCGCTGACGGCGTCGACCAACCGGGCGACGGTCGGCCCGTCATCGCCACCGGTCGATTCTGCCTGGGCGTTGATGGTGACCGGCGCGGTTTCGAAATCGGTTTGCCGGACGCTCACGTTCGTGATTCGCAAGTCGTCCAAGTCGTCGTCGCCGGCCGGCACGACAGGGTACACGGGAAAACCGATTTGCGGCCAATCGACTTCGCCGGCCAGATCGGTCGCGTTGCCATCGCTCAGCAGAATCAATCCGCCCACGGGCCGACCACTCAATCGCTGGCGAACCGCGTCCAAGCTTGTCGCCAGGGTCGAAGCGATTCCGTCAAAGGCGAGAGTGGAAGATTCGGATTCCGACGTCTCGTTCAACTGATTCAGTCTCGCGTCGAACTGGTACATCCGCACGTCGAAATCTTGAGACAATCGGACCAGCCAATCTTGGTCCTTACCGATCAAGTCTTTGACGGTCTGGCCACGCGTTTGGCCGCTGGATTTCGATTGCAGTTGCATGCTCCGGCTGTTGTCGACCAAGATCGGCAACAAGTTGGCCTGGGGCCGTGGACGTTGGGCGCGGATCATGGGCTGGAGAACGCACGCGGTGACCAACGCGATCGCCACCAATTTCAGCCCCGCGCCGATGATTTTGGACCAAGTCGGCGCTGATTGGCGGGCGTAGTTGAACAACACCAAAGCGGCCAAGACGCCGG